>NZ_QRXT01000003.1:0-425877 GCF_003460065.1 Ruminococcus sp. AF17-22AC | reverse complement strand
AAAAAGGTCTTATTTTACCTGTGCCAATATATGGTGGAAGTTACTTTTTCATTCAACCAAGAATTTGTGAAGCCTTGATTTTATGGACTTCACAGGGGATTCTCACTTACTTTCGCACTCGATTTTCTTGATTTTACACCATTTTTACACCATTTCATTTGATTTTGGTGTAACACTCATTTTCTTTGCCTGGCATAAAGAGCCGGCTTCTTCTAGTTCATATCTTGTGAGTTCATAATCAGTCCAGTTGAGGCATTTATGATTTTTACTGAATGCGCAATAGTTTTCCATGAAATTTTCCTCCTAAAATTCGTCGTTTTCAAGATAAGATACAGGGTTATAATCAGAAACGCCGTTTAAGACAGGCAGAGCCCTTGTTGCATAAAGAAATCTGTTCCTAAAGTGCTTAAAATTGCGGAAACCACGCCCTAAGCGTTTTAAATCTTTGATTTTTCTGTTTAATGATTCAATGGGACCATTTGATAAACGGGTGTCATATATTTTTCCGTTTCCGATTTTTTCTACCATGATAAAAGAATTAATGATAGGATCCTGGTATTTTTCCAAAAGAGAAGCAAATTCCCGAAAGATTTCATGACCGGATTTCATGTAGACCTGGATTAATTCTGTGAGTTCTTTGCGTGCAGAAACAGGGTTTCCAGCATTTCGGGCGTTGAATTGGATATAGAGTTACTTAAGATTGCGATAGTCCTTTAGATTTGGAGCAATCCGAAACAGCCAGCTTTCATAATCGTATGTATTCATCAGCACATGAAAATGAGGATCCATACGAAGATCAGAATGATAGAGAATATTTGATTGATTTGACAGGATCAGCCAGCGGTATTTTTGCAGAATGTACACTTCATCAGAAACAGGAAATGACACGGTTTTTTTCTGCTGTTGAGAGAGTTTTTCTTGGAGTTCTCTATCTCGTTGGCGGTACTTTTTAAGAAGCAGCCGGATGTAATTATCAACTTTTCGGATGATCCACTGAATGACGTGGAAAGAGTCTACAACAGGGACTGCGTTGGGAAAATACTTATCCACGTACGTAATATATTGGTTGTACATGTCGGAAATGAGATATTTTACAGCAGCTCGCTCTTCCATTGGAAGGGCGGCAAAGTAGGGTTCTGTGACATTCGTACGTCGACTGCGGAGCAGATCAATTGGATAGCGTTATTATTACATTCATCACCTAAAACAATCCAGAAATATCTTTCCATTTCAGAAGAGCAAATTCCTGAAACCATGGAAATTGCCCGAGAACGGCAACATCAGCTGGCAGTAAAACAAAAAGAACAGGAAATAGAAGAAGCAAGAAAAATGGCCTTGGCAGGATATCCTATCCCCAAATGCATAAAATTATTTGTAAAAAGGGATATACTGGCAGCGTAAAATGAAACTGGAAGAGGTACCTCAAGATGATACCTCTTCATTTTATAGAGTGTTTTCTTTTTCTGACAGAGGAGGTTGCATTTCTGGAGCATCGAGCAGTACATTAAAATTTTGCTGAATGGTATTTAACAGCTTTTGCTTTTCCTGTAACCCCTGCTTTTCCCGGACAGAAGCAGTCTGTTCAGATTCAAGATTTTCAATTCGTTTTTTGATTTTATCAGAGCTTGGGATTTTGGTAACACCGAGATTCTGAAGCTCTTTTTTTAGTGAATCGTGGAGATGGTATTCTGCCTGATGCTTGGTGCGGTAAGCTTTTGGATCTTTAGCAGATTTGCAATCTTCAATCACTTTACGGCAGAGATGGTAAGAATCACAGTGCTTTTGAATGATTTTCTGTGTGCTCAGCTCACTGTTGAGTTGTGCTATTTTCTGATCAGCCGCTTTAACAGAAACTGGATTGAAATTGAACGAAAAAATGAATACATTCAATTACTACAGGCATTACTTAACGATCACGGTATCCCATATCCCGTCGAATAATAACGTTCTTACATTAAAGGGGTCTGGCTTCCGCCAGACCCTCATTTTCGCCCCTCAAGTTTGCCCCTCATAAAAGACCCTCAACAAGTTTGGCAAACCCTCAAGAACTTTGATTATCCTCTATTAACCGCTAAAGCGACAGCTTTCTTCTCAGCCGTATATTTATTTTGAATTTTTCTTTCCTTTTCTGACTTTGCTCCTGCGGATCATCCTTCGGATCAGAAATACCACAAGCACAATGATCACTATAAAGATCAGACAAATACCTGCGATCATTGCCGAAAACTTATTCGGCTGCTTCACCAGATCAATGATATTTCTGCTGTCCTCCACAACCTTACGTCCATGTGTCGTCTCATAATATTCCGGCACATTGGCAATTCCGTCGCCGTCTGTATCCTCAAAGGACTGCATATATCTTGCGATCGCATCCCAGGCCTTTAATTCCCTGTCACCCTCCATGATCGCCTGATCTTCCAGATTTTCAATGGGATTCCCATCCCTGTCCTTCGGTTCAAGAGACAGCAGTCCATAGGACATTTTCATCACAGAACCAAGCATCTGGCCGGTATACAGATCTGTCACAACATGATACAGCTTGTCATCCTGGATCTCGATCCGCTCTCCGTCTGCCCTGGTGAGATAACAATCTGTCACCTTATTCAGGATCATCCGATGTGGATTGTATGCAAAATTCAATCCACTGCAATATAACCTTGCCGTTGTCATAAAATCCGATACAGAAGCGTCCACCTCCGCTGCCAGCTTCAGCTCCTTTCCGGTCAGGTATGCACTGATCAGCGGATATCCGGCAACACCGTCCTTTCCGATCCCCAGTGAAAAGGAATTAAAAACATCCTCTACTGTGATATCGCCCTTTGTGTATGTATCCCGCACGGTTCCGCTTGGAACAACGGCTACATCAACCGGATCACCATCATAATACTCGGAATTCTCCACTGCATATATGTATGCATCGGATATGATATCACCAAGATTCAACTCTTCGTGCATCGTACCCATTTCTTCCAGACTGTTGAATTCAACATCATTTTCAGCAAGAACCTCTTCTCTTGTATAGCCAAAATCGGCAAGATAATTCTTATCCACCGTATCCATCAGGGCATCGATCTGTTCCTGTGTCGCCCGGTCCGGTTTTACCTCCTCAGAAACAGGGATCAGCTCATAGGATGTCAGCTCCCACCGTCCGTCCTGTTTCTGTGTCATGGAAAGTGATCCCAGATTTCTTCCGTATTCACCGCAGGATACGATATATGTGTTCCCATGCTGAATTGCCTCTTTCAGCTCTGAGTGTGTATGTCCGCTGATGATCAGATCGATATCCGGCACCTCTTTTGCAAGGATCTCATCCTCCGATTTGTTCTCATCCTCCCAGGTTCCTCCATGGGACACACAGACGATCATATCCACTTTTTCATTTTTTCTGATCTCTTCTACCGTCTGTTTTACGGCCTCAACCGGATCCTTGAACTTTAATTCACAGGTCGGTGCACATTCCAGGGCATCCTTACCGAACACACCGACTACTGCAGTCTTTACATCTCCCTTTTGAATTACCACATAGTCCTTCACGCCGTAGGCTTCAAATGCCGACCGGATCTGCTTCTGACCATCGTTTAGTCCATCCTGCTCCATGCTGCCCCAGTCCACATTGCACACCACCAGTGCCGGCACTGTCTCACCGGAATCCTTCGCAGCCTCCAGCATATTTGCCAGTCCCTTTGAACGATAATCATATTCATGATTCCCCAAAGTCGTCACATCATACCCCAGATATCCCAGCATTCGAAGCTCTGCCGCCTCCGTATCGTATACGGTCTGGATCAGGGTTCCCATGGAAAAATCACCGCCATCCAGCACCAGGGTGTCCGGATTTTCCTGCTTCTTTTCATCAATCAGGGTTTTGATCCTTGCAAATCCACCAACCTCTTTTTGTTCTCCATCTACGATGGTTGAAAAGCTGTTCAAATGAGAATGTGTATCATGGCTGAACAAAACATCGATCTGTTTTGTCTCGGCTGCCTCCACCGGAACATTCCATGTAAAGGGAAGCAGTAATGTGGCAACAAGCATGATTACCAGAAGCCTTGCTGAAATTTTCTTTCGTGTTTTCATAGCCCTCTCCTTTTGTGTATAGTTTTCTTATGCCTTTTTACAAAACCATCAATAATGTCCCCATACCAATCAAAATACATCCGATCAGCGATTTTGCTGTAAATTTCTCGTGTAAAAAAATAAATGCCAGTACCAGCGTGATCACAACGCTCAACTTGTCTATCGGCACAACCCTAGATGCATCTCCTATCTGCAGAGCACGATAATAACATAACCATGAGGCACCTGTTGCCAAACCTGAAAGTATCAGAAACAGCCAGCTTTTTTTACTGATCGCAGTGATTCCACCTTGTGTATTTGTGAGGAAAACCATTCCCCATGCCATGACAAGCACCACCATCGTTCGAATCGCTGTTGCAAGATTCGAATTAACACCGGTAATACCTACCTTGGCCAGTATGGAGGTCAGCGCCGCAAATACAGCAGACAGCAAGGCAAACACAAACCACATAGTAACTCCCCCCTTAAATATAAGTTTTTTCTTAACTATCCCAATACAAGTCCATCATATCATTTCCCTTCTGGTATGTCACTATTTACAATTTCCTCCACCGTATATTCCTCTATTTCTGTCTTTGTCACCTGTTTAATATGCTTTTTTTTCAGGCGCAGATATACGAATTCCCGAAAAATAGTATAGAACACGGAAAGCAGCGGAATAAAAACAAGCATACCCACAATTCCCATAAGGTTTCCACCGATCGTAACTGCTGCAAGAACCCAGATTGACGGGAGCCCTACAGATTCACCCACAACATGAGGATAGATCAGATTTCCCTCGATCTGCTGCAGCACCAGAAATACTATAATAAATAAAATTGCCTGTTTCGGATTTACCATAAAGATCAAAAAACTTCCCACTGCACATCCGATAAAGGCCCCGAAAACCGGAATCAATGCAGTAAACGCAATCAAAACTCCGATCAAAAGTGCATATGGCATCCCCAAAATACTCAGTATCACCACAAACATGCATCCGAGGATCACAGCTTCCAGACACTGACCTGCAAGAAAATTCGCAAATGTCCGATAAGTCAGAGAACAAATTTTAAGAAAAGCATCTGCCTTTTTCTTTGGAAGAAAGGCAAAAACTACTTTTCGGATCTGCACATGCAGTTTTTCTTTCTGAAAAAGAACATAGCAGGCAAACGAAAAAGCAATAAAAAAGGTCGCTAATCCACTGACTATGGAACCAACTGCCGACATTGTGGTATTCATCATATTTCCTGCACCATTTCCAAGAAGACTTATCCCCCACTTGATTGCCTGGTCCGGATTAAACTGTACCTGATCTACCAGCTTCATGATTTCCTGGTTATTATGAGAGAATTCACGGATCCAGCTTTGCATCTGCGGAATAAAATCTGCAATACTCATCATCAGGGTTCCCATTGTCCGCGTAAGCTGCGGAATCACCCCGAACATCACCAGTACGATTACACCAACCGCCAATATGATTGTAAGGAGCAGACTTATCGGTCTTGCCAGTTTTACGACTATCTTATTTTCTTTTTTTACTCTTCCGAAAATTTTCTTTTCCAAAAAGCTCATTGGCACGTTGGTCACAAATGCGATTGCTCCGCCAAGTACAAAGGGAAACAGGATCCCCCATATTGCTTTCAGCACATCGAGCACCACATCAAATTTCCACAGGACAACCACAAGAAATGCTGTAAACACAATAAGCTCCCTGATTTTTTTTATAGCAATTTTGCTTAAATCCACTATCTTTCTCCTCTTTTTCTTAATTTCATACGTATCCATTTAAGCAGCTGAATGATTGGAAGACTTGCAAACGCATACAGATATACACAGCCAAGCTGCATCAGATCCAGCGTCTCTACTTTAAACAGGAGATGAAATCCCGGAACCGTCAGTACAACGGTAATGAGTACTGCCCCAAGTGCAAATGCTCCCTGAAGCCATTTATTATTAAAGAAACGTTTTGTAAAGATAACCGGATGATCCGATTTGCAGTTGAATCCATGGAACAAACGTGCCAGACAAAGTGTTCCGAAGGCATAAGTACTGCCAAGCAGTGCACCATTCTGGTTATATCCTGTCAAAAATCCTATCATCGTCATCATACCGATTACCAGGCCTTCCAGACCGATTTTACCAAGAAAATCCTTTGTCAGTATTGACTCGTCTGCTGATCTTGGTTTCTCATTCATCACCTCACTGCTGTGCGGCTCCACGCCTAATGCGATCGCCGGAAGGCTGTCTGTCAAAAGATTGATAAACAGCAGATGTACCGGTGCAAAGGGAACCGGAAGTCCTGCCAGGGATGCACAAAGAACTGCCAGGATCGCACCAAAGTTTCCTGACAGAAGAAACTGGATCGCATACTTGATATTCTGATATAAATTTCGTCCATTTTCCACTGCTTTTACAATTGTTGCAAAATTATCATCTGTAAGCACCATTGCTGCAGCATCCTTTGCGACCTCTGTTCCGGTCACTCCCATTGCAACACCAATATCTGCCTGCTTCAATGCCGGAGCATCATTCACACCGTCTCCGGTCATTGCCACGATCATCCCCTTCTCCTGCCATGCACGGACAATACGGATCTTGTGCTCCGGTGACACTCTTGCATACACAGAAATATTCGGGACAAACTCCTTCAGCTGCTCATCACTCATATTTTCAATATCAGCGCCCTCGCAGGCCTCCGACAGATCGTGTAAAATTCCGATTCTCTTTGCAATTGCAGCTGCTGTGATCTTATGATCTCCAGTGATCATGACCGGCCGGATCCCCGCTTTTATACATTCTGCAACTGCAGCCTTTGATTCTTCCCTCGGCGGATCCATCATAGCGATCAGACCAAGAAATACCAGATGGTTCTCATCTTCTGTCGTCAATACATGCTTCTCCGGAATTTCACGATAGGTAAATGCCAGTACCCGTAACCCTTCCATTGAAAATTCCTGATTCTGGCGCTGGATCTTTTCTTTATCTGCTTCTGTGATTTCCCGAACTCCGTCCTTTGTCCAGATTCTGTCTGTCAGCTCCAGAAGCCGGTCAACCGCACCTTTTACGATCATCCGGTTCTCACCATCAATTCTGTGAAGTGTTGACATCATCTTACGGTCACTGTCAAAGGGAAGCTCTCCTTCTCTTTGATAAAGCTTTCTTACACCTGCAGCCTCGATTCCGTACCGGCTGCCCAGATTGATCAATGCCGTTTCCGTCGGATCTCCGATCTCCACTCCATTTTCATTTGTTGAATCATTACATAAAATGCTGTAGTCCAAAAGACATCTCTGCGCCGGATCTGCTACATCAATTGCATCTGCTGTGATTCTTTTTCCATCAATATAATAATCTTCTACTGTCATTTTGTTCTGTGTGAGTGTTCCGGTCTTATCCGAGCAGATAACAGAAACGCTTCCAAGACCTTCCACAGCCTGGAGCTTACGAATGATCGCGTGCTCCTTTGCCATCTTCTGTGTTCCGAAAGAAAGGACGATCGTCACGATGGAGCTTAAAGCTTCCGGAATCGCTGCGACTGCAAGTGCTACTGCAAACATAAATGCACTGCTGATCTTCTCACCGCGGAATACACTGATCGCAAACAGAATTCCGCAAAATATCAGGATCAGAATGGAAAGCTTCTTTCCAAAATCATCCAGATTCGCCTGAAGTGGCGTCTGTTTTTCCGAAGTCGATTTCAGAAGTCCCGCAATCTTTCCAACCTCTGTCTGCATTCCTACATTCGTTACAACCGCTCTGCCACGCCCATATGTGACAAAGCTTCCGGAAAACAGCATATTTGTCCGATCACCAAGCGGTGCTTCCTCCAAAATAATATCCATACTCTTTTCAACCGCAAGACTTTCTCCGGTAAGAGCACTTTCATCGACCTTAAGACTTGCATTTTCAATCAATCTTCCATCCGCAGGGATCATATCACCTGCTTCAAGAAGGATCACATCTCCTACAACCAGTTCTCTTGCCGGAAGCTGTACCGCCACACCATCTCGCAATACTTTTGCCTCCGGACCGGCAAGCTTCTTTAAACTCTGCAGAGACTGCTCAGCCTTTACGGTCTGCACGGTTCCCAAAATCGCATTGATCGTAATAACGATCACGATAACTGCTGCACTTTCCACATCTCCAAGCATACCGGATATCACTGCCGATGCGATCAGGATCAGCACCAGAAAATCCTTATACTGTTCAAAGAAAATCTGCAGGATGCCTTTCTTCTTTCCTTCTGTAAGTTCATTCCACCCACATTTTTCTCTGGATCTTTTCACCTGTTCACTCGTAAGCCCAGATTTCTTCCCATTCACCCTTTCAAGAACCTCTTCTACCGTCTGCTGATAAATTTCCTTCATCACTTTCGCCTCCTTGTTTCTAAGTATTTACTACCTGGATTTCTTATTCAATGAAAGACCTCTTTGATAAAAAAATATAAAAAAAGGAGACCTTCATTGCATAATAAAAATGCAATAAAAGTCTCACCATTTCCTTATGATACCGGATGCTTCCACCGTACTGACGACATCACAAACGCAAATTGTTAAGCGCAGGTTACTCCCCTTTATTGGATCAAATCATATACCCAAAGTAACATGATTGTCAAGATGCTATATCATTACTTTTTCATTCTATGTTATACTTATTACATCGTTAACACTATTAAAATAAATTCTTCGGAGGTGAATCAAATGGATCATACGAATAATTCCTGTTGTTGTGGTGAAGCAGAATATTTTTCCGGATGTCTGATTTGTGGTGCTCCTATTACGTATCGTGCTGAAAGCTCTATTCAGACGTGCAGCATCTGCCATAAAGAACAATTAACCAATGCGGTCTGTGAAAATGGTCACTTTATCTGTGATGCCTGTCATAGCTATGGCACATATGCTCCGGTAATCACGACACTCAGGGACAGTACAGAAAAAGATGCTTTGCTTCTTCTGGAAAAAATTATGGATCTTCCATCTGTACATATGCATGGACCGGAGCATCATGCAATTGTCCCATGCGTTCTTCTGACAGCGTTTCGCAATAATGGAGAACATATGGATTACGATGCTGCATTATCTGAGATCTGTAAAAGAGCAAAGCAGGTTCCGGGCGGTACCTGTGGTTACTGGGGTGTCTGCGGAGCTGCTGCCGGAGCCGGTATTTTCATGTCCGTTATGACTGGATCCAGTCCACTTCACAAAGATGCATGGCCGTTTCCTCAAAAACTTGTTTCCATTATTTTATCTAGACTGGCAGATGTTGGTGGACCTCGCTGCTGCAAACGAACCAGCAGAATTGCCATTGAAGAAGCTGTTCATTTTTACAGTCAGTTTTGTTCTGTAAACATTCCGTTGTCTTCTATAACGTGTAAATACTGCAAAGATAATCGCGAATGCATCCAGGAAGATTGTCCATACTATTCTGAATAACAGACAAGGCAGTGATTCCATGATACCACGAAATCACTGCCTTGTAACTCGTTTGCCAGGATACAGTGCCAGATCTTCCCACTTTACTTTTCTGCAGTTCCATGAACGAATATCCTTCTCTTCCAAAACACTCCTGATTCGTTCTTCTCCATTGTCCGATGTAAAAAGCGCTGTAATTTCCTTTTTTCCATCTACAATTTTCACACAATAATCTACCAGTTCCGGAATCTCAAACAGCAATTCATCCATCTCTCTGATACTTCCCAATGGATCCATCCGCTTTACAAAGTCCAGGCGTTTTATTTCACTTCCACAGAGGCATCTTCCCGGAATGATCCTTGTCCAGTCACCGGTTCGATATCGAATCAACGGCTGTGCTTCCATTCCAATGGTTGTGATTACCAGTTCTCCCCACTCACCGTCCGGCAGCACATTTCCGTTCTCATCTATAATCTCTGTAATACAATGGTTTTCTCGCATATGCATGCCATCATGCGCCGTGCAGCAAATGGCACCTCCAAGCCCCATCTCTCTGGAACCATAGTGTGGCCAAAGTCGTGTTTGCAGAATTTCTTCGATTGCTTTCATGACAGCTTGCGGACAGGCATCTCCGGATACCAGTGCTCTTTTTATACTGCCTTTTCCGCACATTCTAAGCATGGAAAGCAATGCAGTCGGCATTCCCACATACGTATCCGGCTGCTCCTCTTCCAGAATCCTGTTTAGTTCGCCATAAGTTCTTCCTGTTCCGGTTGAAAGAGGTTTTGCTCCCAGACGTCTGATTGCCTCCGCGATCAGTTCTCCCAATCCAAAAGGACCTGAAAATGGCATAGCCACCATCGTTATACTACCAGGATAAATAAATTCACCCAGACCTGCCATAAAAAGTTCTATGGTGTGTTCACAGTCTCCCTCTGTATAGAATACACGTTTACCGGCACCGGTAGTTCCGCTTGTCTGTTCTGATATCACTTTCTGTACTTCCCCCTGGGAGCAAATCAGCATCCTGCCTCCATCTCGTGCCAGATCTGTTTCTGTTGTAAAAGGAAGGCTTCTCAGATCTGTCAGGCTCTCCAGTCTTTCCGGCAAATCTCGATAAAAACCCTCTCGTTCTTTTTCTTTCTTCAGTACAATATTTAATTTCTCCAGCTGCATTCTGTGTATTTCATCTCTTGTAATCTCTGTAATGCCTTCCTGCTTACAGATCATTGCATCTATATTTGATCGTTTCACTTTCTGTATAAATATATTCCTTTCGAATTCGTCAGATTATATGCACAAAACGGCACCATTCCATAATCAGAATCCACCTCGCAGATATAACATCTTTTCAGACGTTCAAGATCCAGATTCCATGCATCCTGAAAAATCATCCCTGATACCGCAAAGGTTTCATTATGAACCCGGATCAGGAATTCATCCAGCGCATCTGTCTGTGTCATTTCTCCATCATCAAATTTTTTTGTGCTATAGCTCCACTGATTTTCCACATACTGCCTGGAATCATCGCTGGTAGTACAACAACATCCTCTGCCTGATTTCTTTTCCAGAAGTTTCAGTTCCCTCTCACCTTTTTTCAGATAACTTGCATGAAAAGAACAGTATGGGTTCTCTGCTCCACCACCAGCAAAATCATCACTTTTCATAAGCCCGTCTGTCTGTTCCTCAATCTGCTTCAACATCTTTGGTATGGTAATCGGAGCTTGTGGACGTTGCTGAGAACATCTGCCAAAATAGCTGATCGGCTGGAAATGTACTCCTCTTACAAATGGCATATGATCCATCGCAAACTTCAGGATATCTCCAACCTGCATGTCATTTACTCCTGGAGCAATGACAGGTACCAGGGCAATTCCCAGTTCCGCTTCCGAACAGTTTAACACAGCCTTTTCTTTCAGTTCCATCATAGAACGTCCGCGCAATGTCTGATACACGTCATCTGTGACACCGTCAAATTGAAGAAATACCGTATTCAGTCCTGCTTTTTTTAATTTTCTGGCGTATCCTGCTTCCTGCGCAAGACGGATTCCATTGGTATTCAATTGAAAAAATGTGAACCCCTTTTCTCTTCCCATATGTATGATCTCCGGAAGATCCTCCCGCATGGTTGGTTCTCCTCCTGAGAGCTGTATATTGAATGGTCCCCCATGATCCATCAGAAAATCATATTGCTTTTCTATTTCGTCAATTGAAAGATCACCGTTTTCCAGACATTCCCCTGCCGAAGCAAAGCAGACCGGGCAGTGCATATTGCAGCGCTTTGTCACTTCCAGTATCATACAACAGCCTTTTCGTTCGTGCTCCTCACAGAGTCCACAATTATCCGGGCAAGATTTCTCTTTGATTTTGGGATTTACAGGAGTTTCCGCAGACAGGTTTTCTCTCCCCCAGGAAAGATACTCTGCTGCCGTTCCTTCCCAGATCAGTGTCTGAAACTTTCCGTGGATATCACATTCTTTCACCAGATAAATGCCATCTTCACCGATACATTTTTTAGCCGTAAGTACTTTCATACATATCGGACATACACTTTTTGTTTTACCCAGCGTAATCATAGTTCCAATATTCCCCGTTCTGTCAGTATTTCTATCACTTTCGTATAAGTCTCTCCAATCAGCGCAGGACAGCGCTCCATGACAATTCCCCAATCCAGATTGGAAGTAATATCCTTACAATAAAAAGCACCAAACTCTTCTTCGGTCTTCTTATGGAACCACTGATATAATTCCTGCACAGCCGGTTTCATCTGTATATCTTCTTTCTCCTGCGGAGCCAGATTGCCAAGGAACAAACCTATCGCACAGGCTCCTCCTGTCAGGCAGCCACAGGTATCTCCACAGTAACCGATGCCGCCGCCAAGACCTCCCAAAGCCTTTACAAGCTGTGGATTCTCTTCCCCTATCGTTTCCAGTGTCAAAATCATAATCATCTGAGAACAATGATACCCCATACTGCTAAGTTCTATGATTCTTTCATAGAGATCCATATGTTACTCCTTTCTGCCAACCAACATGGTATAGCGCAGCTTCTTTCCTTTATATTCTTTCTGCAGAAGCTTATACTCTTCGCAGCGGAACGAATCATTCCAGATTGCTTCCAGATAATATTCCAGCCAAAGTAACGTCTGATCCTCCTGTCGGAGAATGGTAAACCCTGTCTGTTCTGCCATTTCCAAAAGATTTCCGGTATCCAGATCTGATAATAAAAGAAAACCTCCCTTTTTTAAAACGCGCCAACATTCAGATAGTGCATTTTTCTGATCTCTGCTGACAAAAAATGCACACTGGCTGATGCAAAGATCTATACTGTCTGATGGATACTGCAAATGCAGAAAATCTCCTGTTTCCACATCACTGCCCCGTGGGAAAAGATCCACACCATGTGCATCCATCCCAAATGATTTCAGGATTCGTACCGTGTCTCCTTCTCCTGCTCCAAGATCCAGTGCTTTCATTTCTTTTTTCCATTCTATGTTCTCCAGAAGATGAAGCGTCTGCGCTTCCCCTCCCGGATGCCTGTTCATCTATTTATCCTCCAGTGCACGCTCCACCGCGAGCACTTTTCCAAGTGCGAGTTCTTCCGGAACATACACAAACCCACACTTTGGACAGACAGGCATTTCCACAGGAAACCCATTTTCCAGATACATAAATTTTGCTTTTCCTTTTACAAGAGGAATCTTACATTTCATGCAGGTCAGCTTTCCTTCCGGATCAATCGTATAATATGTTCTTTCTACTGCCATTACTGTCCCACCCTTTTCATAATATTCATTCGATGACTGTATGCTCTGTGTACCAGATATCCGTCTTCTGTTTCCACAAACCGCACCCAGAATGTGACATTTCCCAGTCTGCTTCTTGTCACCAGTTCTTTTGTTTCTTCATCCAGGATTGCTTCCTGATTTTCTCTGTAATCTGATAACACACGTTCCACATCACTTTTCAGTATCATGCGCTCATCCATCATATGGATTGCCTCCTCTGTATAGGCAACAGTATAGTCTTTTTTCTCCATGATCGGTTCCTCATTCCAGATGTTTTTTAAAAGTGTCTGTTTCAATATGAGCCTGTTGTAGCGTTTCTCACTGATATCAGGCATGTTGCTGGCATTTGCCCCATACAGAAGTTCAAGTATATGTCGGGATTCTCTTCCCTCTCTGGCAAATCGGTCTCTGCATGCCATGCAGTATGTAATATATGGTGCATCGGAACGTTCCAGACACTTTTCTGTCATTTTCGCTGCCATATCTTTATTGGCATATGCCGTCAGACCTCCATATCCACAACATGGAGACAAATCTCTGGAATATTCTGTATCTTCAACGATACATCCCATATCCGACAAAAGTTGTCGTATCATATCCTGTGTCTGTGCATCCCCTCTGGCACCACAGGCATCATGTATGGCAACCGGTATCTCCAGTCCTTTCGCCTGCTGTGGAAGTCCGATTTCTCTCAAAATTTCCCAGATTCCTATAACATGTGCTCCAATACTTTCTTTTAGCTGCTTCATGCAGCTTGGACAGCCTGCAATGATGATCGGATCACCAAGCCTGGCCAGTTCCTGTTTCAGCTGCTCATTTACTTTTTCTGTCATTTCATAGCGACCCGCCCATTCGCTGATTGCACCACAGCATCCCAGCATCAGAGCAACGCCTCCAGCTACCCGATTACTTAAATCTTCGTATGCCTGCATAACCACATCCGGCGCTATCGCACCTGCCTGACAGCCCGGGAAAAATACATATCTGCAAGTTTCATATCCCGGCTGGGGTCTGCTTAAAAAAGCCTCCGAATTTGAAAATAACATGTCCATCAGTGCAAATTCATGTGGCGCCAGCGGCATCTTATCTGTGGATACCATATTTTCTCTTGCTGACTTGCACACCTGACTCATATCAAATCCATTCGGACAGATCACCGTACACTGTCCACAGAGGGCACAGGCATTCATCGGTTTGTTCATCGGATGATCTCCCATGATAATCTGCGTATTATTATAAATCTCACGGGCTAATAGACCAGGATGTTTTTGATATTCACTTAAATACACACAGCCTTTCATGCATTCGTCACAATGACACTGAATACATCGTTTTGCTTCTTCTACAGCTTCTTCTTTTGAATATCCATCCTGACCACAGAAAATCTTATTCGATACATGGATTCCTTCCATGTTCGTGTAAAGCTTTGTCGTCACTGCTCCTTCACTGCCTCTGTTGCTGTGCGGCGATAAATTCTGTACCAGAAGATCTACTGTCAGAGCTGCCCGCTTTGCGGCAAAAGCCGCATCCATCACAGATTCCGCAGGTCCGCTGACAATCTTTGCCTGTTCTCTTAACATAATCCCGACATCTGCTGCTTCTTCCGGAGCTAACATTTTTGCCACTTCTTCTGATGCGCAGACCACATCTGCCAGTTCCATTTTTTCTCTGATAAACGGAAGATTCAGACTGCATCCAAATTCAAAAGAAAGATCCATAGATTTCAGACGTTTCGCTTCATTGCTGCGGTCTGATTCCAAAAGATGTCCGGCTGCCGCTGCAATATAGCTTTCATAATCTTCTTCCTTACAATAAATTGTCGTAGGATACATTTTCTTTTCCAGTTCCCCTGCAAGAAACAGTGGAAATAATCCAGAACCAAAGATTGCTGCCTTTTTCTTCTTTCTGATACGAAATACACTGCTCCGTTTTCCAGGTTCCCCATATCGGACAATGGCACGCTCTACTTCACGTATGGATATGCCATCACCCAGCTCACAAAGCCTGCATTTCTCCTCACAGGGTGCAGTACAGCCGCTACAGAGGATCATGGGAAATGGTGTGATCTTCTCATAGATCCCCAGAGCTTTCTTAAAATTTCCTTTTGCAGCATAAAACAGCATTTCTTTTGTATCTGCTTTGAAAGGACAGGCTGCAACACAGTACGCCGGCTGTTCATGAACACAGAGGCTGATCATATGATCCATCTCTTCCTTTGACATTCGATTTACGTGATAAACATGAGTGGAACCTCTCTCCTGTATATATGTCATAACCCGATACTCCTTTCATTTCCAAAGGGGAGACAGTCTCCCGTCTCCCCTTATTATATCATATGATAAAATTATACTGAGAATTATTTCTCAAGTTCCTTTAATGCTGCAAGAACCTTTTCCGGACGGGCAGGAACACGTGTGATACGTGCGCCTGTAGCATTGTAGATTGCATTCAGGATCGCAGGATGAGGAGCATCCAGCGGAGCCTCACCACAGCCGGCAGCACCGTAAGGACCGCTTGGGCGATATGTTTCATTGAAATGAAGTTCAATATCATCCGGCGCATCATTTGGATACGGAATACCACAGTTCTTCAGAGAAGTATCATGGTTCAGATCCTCGAAATCTTCTGTAAGAGCAAGACCGATACCCTGTACAAGACCACCGTAGAAGTTGCCTTCTACAAGAAGTCTGTTCATGATCGTACCTACGTCAGCCACACAGGTGAATTTTTCAACTTTAACTTTACCTGTTTCTGTATTAACAGCAACTTCCGGAAGGAAGATCGTGTACATGTAGGTTGCAAACGGATCACCCTGTGCTGTATCCTGATCGATCGGATGATCTGCACAGAAGGTTGTCACCCAGTTACCTTCATATTTTGTTGCAAGACCTTCAGCCACCATCTCATCATAAGTACGGAAGGTTCCGTCTTCTTTCTTCATAGCTGCCACAAGGTTTTCTGCTGCCAGACGACATGCATTACCTGACATAACCTGTGAACGTGATCCACCTGCAGGACCTGCATTAGGACATGTCTTGGTGTCATTCATAACAAGTTTGATCTGTTCCGGTCTGATTCCGGCCTGACGAAGTGTTTCATGAGAGGATACAAGAACCCCCATGTCGGCACCCTGTCCATGATCTTCCCATGCAGCATACATTGTAACTGTTCCATCCGGATTCAGTTCTGCAAATGCATTGGATGTATCCACACCATCAAGACCACAGCCATATACACCAAGAGATACGCCGATACCATATTTGATCTTGCCATCAGAAGCTGCATTCTTCTCAGCAACACGTTTCTTGGCTGCTTCATACAGCGGACGTGCTGTCTTGAACAGATCTTCCTCGCAGTATACTTCCGGCGGATAACCGGTCGGGATCGTAGTTCCTTCTGATTCCTTGTAACAGTTCATCTCACGCATATCAAACGGATCGATTCCCATCTTGGCTGCCAGAACGTCGATCGCAATCTCGGATCCCATGTAAGACTGCGGAGAGCCGTAAGCACGAAAAGCAGATCCCCATGCATGGTTTGTAAATACTGTTGTTGATTTATTGCGGATAGAATTGATTCCATAACCGGCACCGGTGAACTGAGAAAGTCTCATTGTGAGCAGATCTCCAAATTCTGAGTATGGACCATGATCCACATAGTTATTGCCCCAGAGTGCAAGGAGTTTACCATTTTCGTCTGCTGCAAGTTTGATATTCATAAATGCAGGAGATCTCTTTCCTGTATAGGTAATATTCTGGAACTGATTGAATACCAGCGATACCGGACGCTCAAGAATCTTGACAGCTGCACCGATCAGAGCTTCATTTGTCGGAGAGAACTTGTATCCAAAGGTTCCTCCGGCATGGTTCTGAACAAGTCTCAGGTTCTCCAGCGGAACACCGATACCATCAGCGATCATCGGCATATGGAGATGGATACCGATGGATTTGGAATGAACAGTTATCATGCCGTCTTCATCAATATAGCCATAACCACAGTCCGGTTCAAGGTGAAGATGTGGCTGACGTGAACAGTAGGACTCGATCTCAACCTGCTGTGAATCCGGAATGCTGTCCCAGTCAAAGTCTGGTCCCTTGATACAGTTTGTCTCAAAGAATGCGTTTGGAGTACCAGGATGGATCTCTGCTGCATCCGGTGCGATCGCATCCATTGCATTCATATATGCAGGAAGTTCTTCGATCTCCACCTTAACTGCATCTGCTGCTGCACGTGCATGCTCTTCTGTGTCGGCAGCTACGATCGCGATCGCATCACCAAACTGGAATATCTTTTCGTCACAGAGTACAGGACGCTCAAATCCATCTGTCTTATTGTGTTTCGGAAGCATTACAAGACCATTGATCTTGTTGGTTCCGCCTGCTGCCTTAATGTCCTTCGCTGTAATAACACGAACAACTCCCGGCATACTCTCTGCTTCTGTTGTATCGATACTGAGGATATTTGCGTGAGAAACCTTTGCCTGCGTAAGTGCAAGACGAAGGGTTCCCTCCGGCATCTTTAATGCATCATCTGCACCGAAATCCCAGGTACCTGTTACCTTCTGTGCCGCTGATGGACGAATATAGTTTGTACCGACGATAGAATCACCGGTCTGCTTAAATACAAGGTCTTCTTTGGTCATCTCGCCACGCATAACTGCTGCTGCCGCCATAGTCGCATCGATAAGCGGCTTGTAACCTGTACAACGGCAGAGATTGCGCTGTTTGTTAAACCAGTCTCTTACCTCCTCGCGGGTCGGACTCGGATTATTATCGAGAAGAACCTTTGCTGAAATAATAAAACCTGGTGAACAGAAACCACACTGTGCACATCCATATGCCATCCATGCAACCTGGATCGGATGCATATCAGAGATTGTTCCCACACCTTCGATCGTTGTGATCTCTGCATTGTCCGGAACACGGCTCATCTTGTAGATACAGGATCTTGTAACTTTTCCGTTCATAATAACATTACAGGCTCCGCAATGGCCTTCCCCACAGCCGATCTTACATCCTGTAAGAAGAAGATGATTACGGAGAACCTGTGCCAGTGTCTCGTCCTTATCAAGAATAAGGATCCTCTCGACACCATTGATCTTCAATGTCTTTTTAATCATGCTGCATCCCTCCTATAGAAAATATAAGCTTCAATGTTATTGATCTTCGGGCTTATGTGTTCCGCATGGATCATGATCCGCACCCTTGCCTGTCAGATCTTTGAGTCTTTCCATTCCTCGGGCAGAATAGAAAACAATGGAAGAACTGCTCCCGTCCAGATTCTCACCGCTAAGCTTCAGAACATTCGCATTCTCGTAATAATCGATTGGAAGCGTCCGGCTGTATTCCACTCCCGTGCGTTCATCTCTTACCTGTATGGTAACTTCCTTTGCGGTAATTTCAAAAACCTCATCCATAGAAAAGTTCTCCTGTTTACGTCATTTTGTATATATTCATACTATCATATTCTTGCACAATTATGCAAATTGCAAATAATTAAAACTTGGCTATTTTCGCACTATTTTAAGTTTTTTCTTATGTTTTATTTAAAATTTTCACTATTTTTCTGTTTTATATGGTATAATATTATTAATTTTACACAATATTTCTCAAGGAGGTGGCAGTCATGCAGACAGGTGCGCTCATCGTTGCCGCAGGGAAATCCTCGCGAATGGGAGACTTTAAACCCATGCTTCAGCTTGGATCTATTTCCATTGCACAGCGCGTGATCAACAATTTCCGGCAGGCCGGAATCTCTAAAATAGTTGTAGTGACAGGATACAGGGCAGATGTTTTGGAACGTCACCTTGCTTCCAATAATGTAATCTTTCTTCGAAATGAAGATTATGCATCAACTCATATGTTTGATTCTGTCCGGATCGGACTGGAATATCTGAAAGATAAAGTTGACACGGTACTCTTTACGCCTGTGGATGTTCCACTGTTTACGGCCCGGACAGTCACGCAGATGCTCTCTCTGGGTTATCCCCTTGTAACTCCGGTCTGTGACGGTAATCCCGGCCATCCGCTTCTGATCCGTTCCACACTTATTGATTCCATCTTAAGTGATGACGGCAGCTCAGGTCTTGAAGGTGCTGTAGGAAACTGCGGCACACCCATGTACTTTCTGAATGTAGATGATCCAGGTATCATTCACGATGCTGATACACCGGAGGATTATGCTGAACTTCTTCGCGCCCATAACCAGAGTCTCATCCGTTCAGAAATACATATTCTGCTGGCAAAGGAAAAAGTATTCTTTGATGAGCAGCTTTATTCGCTTCTCACACTGATCCAGGAAACAGGATCTGTCCGCGATGCCTGTGAGCACATGCACATTTCCTACTCCACCAGCTGGAACCTGATCCGTACCTTGGAATCACAGCTCCATGAACCACTGGTCAGCAGAAGTCAGGGCGGTGTAAACGGAAGTCACAGCGAACTGACTCCGTACGGTGAAGAATTTCTGAAACGATATGCTCGTTTTTCAGAAGAAACTCGTAACTGTTCAGAAAAAATATTTGAAAACTGTTTCAGAGGATTTTTTAATGCGTAACCTTTATCTGGTCCGGCATGGAAAACCACAGTATCCGGATGAACATTCTTACTGTGTGGGACAGACAGATTTCTCTCTATCCATGCTTGGACACTTGCAGGCAGTCCTTCTTAATGAAGAATTGTCCGATAAAATATCAAGGATATACTGCAGTCCTTTGTTAAGAGCTGTTGAGACAGCAGGCCATATGGCACCTGAGCTTCCACATATAATTGTTTCTGATCTGTCAGAACGAAATCTGGGAGAATGGGATGGCCTTTCTTTTGATAAAATACGCCAGAGATGGCCGGACATTTATAAAGCCCGTGAAAATAACCCTGATCATCCGATCCCGGGAGCAGAAACTCCTGCTGCATCTGGTTTTCGCTTTTCGCAGGCAGTTCATAAGATTCTTTGCGCTTCTGAAGGTGATATTGCAGTGGTAGCTCATACAGATGTAATCTCTTCTTATATATATGCATTACATTCCGGTATGTACAGCAGGCAGCGGTTTCGTCTTCCCTGTGGCTCTTACTATCATCTGGAAGTGAATGAAAGAAATAATATTTCTTTCTCTGATCCCAATTATATACTGCCTCATCCTGAATTAAATGACGGGCTATGCTTCAGGCTTCGCAATGCGGTTTCTCTGCCCCGTCATGTACAGGCTCACAGTGATGCTGTTACTGAACTTGCCTGTTGTTTATGCAATATGTTGGAATCCAATGGTTATATCTTTGATCAGAAGCTTGTTCGCTCCGGTGCACTTCTGCATGATATTGCCAGACTTCAGAGGCATCACACCAAAACAGGCGGTGAACTTTTCTTACAGTTAGGTTATCCTGAGATCAGCCAGATTATTTCACAGCACCATGGTCTGCTGGAAACCAAGCTGGATGAAGCAGCTATTGTATTTCTGGCTGATAAACTGATTCAGGAAACACAACGTGTAACCATAGAAAAAAGATTTGCCGACAGCATGAGTAAATGCAAAAGTCCGGAAGCTTGCAAAGCTCATGAGCAGCAGTTAGAACAAGCCCGCAAACTGCAGGACATGATACAGTCGCTCTGCCATATCACGCTTTAGTCCAGGCAGACATACACAACTGGAGCAGAAAAATCACTTAATTTAGTTAGGAGGTATTTTATTATATGAGAACATTATTTCAGACAATAAAACAACAATTCCTAGAGGAAAACGATCTTGTACTTGTTTCCGTTACAGCATCCTCAGGGTCTACACCAAGAGGTGCCGGTTCCCGCATGCTGGTCGGAAAAAGCGGCAGAATTTCCGGAACCATCGGAGGTGGAGCTGTAGAATATCGTGCTGAATGTATGGCATTGGATATTCTTGAAAAAAAGGAATCCTGCCAGCATGAATTCCGGCTGAACCGTAAGGATGTCGAAAATATCGGTATGATCTGTGGTGGTGATGTTACCGTCTTTTTCCAGTATCTTGATCATAATGATCCGATTGTTATGGAAATCACGGAAACTGCTGAAAAATCATATGAGGAACGAAAGGATTTCTGGCTGATCTGCGATCTTCATGCAACATCCGGCATGAGTCTTTACAGCCCTTGTTATGGTCTGATCGGAAATGCTGATGTTCCTTCTTCCATATTATCATCCTTATCTGCACAGCCATTCCGCTATCGCAGTGAAGATTATGATCTGTTTTCTGAGCAGATCGAAACTTCCGGAACTGTCTATGTATTTGGCGGTGGCCATGTTTCACAGAAACTTGTACCGATACTTGCAAGCGTTGATTTTCGCTGTGTTGTCCTGGATGACCGGCCGGAATTTACAGATCCTGCTCTTTTCCCAGGAGCAGTTGAAACAATACTTTGTGATTTCAACCATCTGGAGCAGTATGTTTCTATCACAGCTTCTGATTATTGTTGCGTCATGACACGCGGACATTCCTATGATACCATTGTACAGGCACAGCTTCTCGCTACACCTGCATGCTATATAGGCGTCATTGGAAGCCGCGCAAAAAAGGCTGCTGTATTTCGCCGTCTGATTGAAGAATACAACATTAATGAACAAGATTTAAACCGTATCATCTCACCTATAGGACTGGAGATCAAAGCAGAAACACCGGCTGAAATCGCCATCTCCATCACAGGACAGATGATCCAGGTTCGTGCTGACAGAAAGGCTACATCAAAATGATGGCAAAATCAGTATATAAAACTGTAATATTTGGTGCCGGACAAATTGGACAAATGACAGCAAGACTTCTCAACAGTCCATGTCAGCTCCTGTGCTTTGCTGATAATGACCCCCATAAACACGGATCATATATTGGGAATATTCCAGTCTGTTCTCCGGATGCTGCAGCAGCACTTCTCCCGGATCTGGTCATCCTGGGAGTTCTGGATGAAGAACGGCGTAATTCTATGATAAAACAGATGGAAAACCTGGGTTATCACGGACCTTTTCGTGATCCCTCCGTCCTTCGCATGTTTGACCCACGGGTTGCTGTTATGCGTCTTTTATCTGAGCAGATCTATCAATTGGATATTCCGGGAAATGTTGCCGAACTGGGGGTTTTCCGAGGTGAATTTTCTTCCCTGATCAGTGCAGCCTTTCCAGACCGAAAAATCCATCTTTTTGATACTTTTGAGGGCTTTTCAGAAAAGGATATCACAATAGAAGCCTCCGGTAATCTGTCCCGTGCCAAAACAGGTGATTTTTCTTCTACTGATATTGACTCTGTTCTTCATGTTATGCCTGATCCTACACGTACTGTGATCCACAAAGGATGGTTTCCGGATACCTTTTCCGATGTTAGAGATGAAACTTTTTGTTTTGTATCTCTGGACGCGGATCTCTATGCTCCAACTGCTGCTGCACTTCCTCTGTTCTATGAACGCCTGGCCACCGGAGGAGTTCTCCTGATCCACGATGTGTACAGTACACAGTTTTCCGGATGTCGAAAAGCGGTCGGGGAATTCTGTCTGAAAAACCATCTGTTTGCAGATCCTGTATGCGATCTGCATGGAAGCGCAATGATCCGAAAATTATAAAAAGAAACGCTGGAACCGGTATTTACCGGAACCAGCGTTTTTTTTTATTTATTGTATAGCCCTTTTCCACGTCCATGCCTAACCTTTATAAAGTTCCTTTCAGAACATTTTCCAACTGTTCATCGGACAGATCAACATGATAAAAAAGATCGAAAAATTTATGTATTTCTTCATTGATATCACATTTAATATATTCCGGATAAATCAATGCTGAGAACCATCGCATACCGATCAGGCGATTTGGTCCTGCCGGACGATCCACCCAGCTAAACGGTGCATTAGGAGTTCCATAAACCTTTTGGTCCTGTACTGCTTTTAATGAAGCATAATCAGGATTGCTCAGGATATCTTCTGCTGCAGAACTTCCACTTTTATCTGCCTTTGGTTCACCATTTACAACAATCACATCCGGATCCCATGCAAGAAGCTGTTCTGCTGAAATCTGAACACGAGATCCATCTCCCAATTCCAGATCTGCAACATTGACTGCATTGATGGCATCAAGAATCTGTGCATGCTGGGACCCTCTGGGTGCAGTTTCCAGTGAATCCTCTCCATTACCGAAGTATACACTGACTTTCTTTTCTTCTGGAATATCTGAAAGTGCATTAATATCAGTAAATACCTGCTCCGCATACTGGGCAAGCTCTTCTGCATGATCTTCTACACCAAGAAGTTCGCCCATAAAACGAAAAGCTTCCGCAGAATTATTAAGTTCGTTGTCTACTGCAACAACCGGAATTCCAAGGCTTTCTGATAACGCATCGCAATCAGAAACCATTGCATCATTAATCTTTCCACTATTAATAGCAATTGTAGGATTGGCAGCAATTACTGCTTCATAATTGACAGCATCACCCATTCCAAAATTAGGAAGATCCTGATATTTGTCCAGAATAATAGATTTCTCAACATCATTCAGTTCATAATTCCACCCAAGAAGCTTATCCGGTGCAACCATGTACAGAAAAATTGCAGCTACCGGACCTGTTGAAAAAACAGATTCAATATTTTCTGCTGCTGGGACAGTTACTTTTCTTCCTGCCATGTCTGTGATCTCACGGGTTTCAGCAGTTTCCTGCTCCGCACTCTGCGTCGGCTCTTCAGTAGCAGCTTTCGTTTCAGAATATCCTGTTAAAAGACTGACTGACATCACCAGACATATAAGCAGAGCCAAAAGTTGTCTGTGCTTTTTCATAAACTCTCTCCTTTCTTTTCTCCGCATTACTCATAATTGACGCTTATTGAAATTGACTATACAATTTTTAAGTATTATAATGTATATGCGAATAGTTTTTAAAAACAATTCGATTTTTCTGAGTATAACACCGTAAATTTGATTAGTCAAGTTACAAGGATGAATGATTATGAATCTGACAGCTAATGAAAAAAATGCCGCCGCTGCCCGGCAAAGACGATATGTTCTGCTGTTGGCGGTTATGCTGGTACTTTTGTTTATCATTATAGTACTCTCATTCTGGGTGGGATATTATCCGCTTACACCAGTGCAGGTACTAAATGCATTTTTATCAAAATTTGGTTTTAAAGGAGATATCTTACCCCAGGCAGTTACCATATTCTGGAATATCCGTCTGCCCCGTATTCTGTCTGCTTTATTTATTGGTGCCTCCCTCTCGGTAGCAGGTGCAACCTATCAGGGAATATTTCGCAATCCACTGGTATCTCCGGATATCCTTGGAGTTTCTTCCGGTGCAAGTCTCGGAGCTGCTTTTGCAATTTTAAACGGCGCTTCCAACTGGATGATTCAGCTTTCTGCTTTTGCAGGTGGTGTGGCCGCAGTAGCCGCATCCTATCTTATCAGCCGAAAATCCGCACATTCCCAGACTCTCAGTCTTGTTCTGACCGGAACTATGATCATGTCACTCTGCAATGCCGGTGTCACAATGATCAAATATGTCGCAGACCCCAATGATGTTCTCCAGCAAATTACTTTCTGGCTTATGGGCAGCTTAACCAAAACCACAACCAAATCCTTTTCCTGGAGTGTTCTTCCAATGATCATTGGATTAAGTCTGATTTTTATTTTTCGATGGCAGATCAATCTGCTGACTTTGGATGAAGAAGAAGCCAAAAGCTTAGGAATCAATGTGCGTAAATATCGTCTGATTTTTATAGTCGCTTCCACATTACTCAGCGCCGCTGCAGTCTGTCTTGGAGGATTGATCGGATGGGTCGGGCTGATGATTCCCCATCTGGCACGTGCACTGGTTGGCGTTGATTACAGAAGGCTGATACCTGCAAGTGCGATCCTTGGCGGCGGATACCTGATACTTGTTGATGATATTTCCCGTTCCCTTTTGTCCATGGAACTTCCACTTGGCGTTGTCACAAGTATCATGGGCGCCCCCTTCTTTATCTATCTTATCATCAAACGAAAGGAGCGCGCGTAATTATATGCTTCTGGAAATTGAAAATGTTTTTGGCGGTTACGGCAATGGTGATATTTTAAAGGGTATCAGCTGCAGCGCAGACTATGGTGATGTGCTTTGTCTGCTTGGCCCTAATGGTTGCGGAAAGACCACTCTGTTCCGCATGATATTAGGTTCCCTTCCTGTTTCTAATGGAAAAATAAAGATAGCCGGAAAAAATATTAGTGACTTTACAACCAAAACACTGGCAAATATGATTGCATATATTCCCCAATATCATTCCCCAGTATTTGCCTATACAGTTCTTGATATGGTAATTATGGGGCGTGCTTCTCATTTCTCCGCATTTGAAACCCCAAAAGAGCCTGATCAGGAAGCAGCTTTTGCCGCCTTGGAGAAAGTAAATGCCCTGCCTCTTGCCAACAGGAAATATACTTCCTTAAGCGGAGGACAAAGGCAATTGGTTTTAATTGCCCGTGCAATCTGTCAGTCTGCAAAAATCTTCATCATGGACGAGCCAGCCGCCAATCTGGATTATGCCAATCATCAACTTCTCATGGAAGTAATTTCAGGGCTGGCCAATCAGGGCTATTGCATTATTATGTCAACACATAGTCCTGAGCATCCCTTTTCCGTGGGAAACAAAGTTCTTCTCATGAAATCCGGAAAGGTTATGGGATTCGGCTCTCCCAAAGAAATCATTACATCTGAAACCTTACAATCTGTTTACGATATTGAAATGGATGTGATAACTACACACGACCGCTATGACCGTGAACGAACTATCTGTTTACCGGTAAATAGCTCACCAAAAGTATTTTAGGAGAAATGATACATGGACTCTATATTGGATTATTTTATTTCTCTGCAGGAATCTGAGCCTGCAGAATTACCTGAGCGGGCTATAGAAAGATGGAATAAACGTGCAGACTTTTGGGAAGACGCACGCAAAAAGAAAGAAAAAGGTGATGAACGTGTCATCAGCGCAATAAACTACCTGGATTCCAAAGGACTTCTTGAAAAAAATTATGATGTCGCAGATATTGGATGCGGTCCCGGACGGTTTGCTGCTGCATTTGCCAAATATGTACACAAAGTAGTGGGGCTGGATATTTCTGATAAAATGGTTAAACACGGAATGGAACATATCCAAAATGAAGGATTAAATAACGCTATACTCTATACATGTAATTTTCAGACATTAGATATTGATAAATCGGGGTATACGCATGCATTTGATTTGGTATTCAGTTCCATGACACCTGCAATCCACAATATGGACGGACTGATAAAATCTATGGAAATGAGCAGGGCATGGTGCTGTAATATCACGCATCTTGACAGACGAAATTCACTCAGGGAACAGATCTTACAGGAAGTATTTGGCAAACAAACAGCACCCCAATGGAATGGGCGATGGTTTTTCTCTCTTTTCAATATATTATTTCTGCTTGGATATAATCCTGAAACAAGCTATGAAAAACTCCATCGTGAAACCTGGGTAACTCCGGATGAACAATATATTGATTCCCTCATGGAGCACATGCTTCCTTCTGAAGAATATACACAGGAAAACGCAAATAAAATCATGCAATGGATTCAATCTCACTTAAACAAAGATGGGCAGATCAAGGAAATAACTGATTCCACTTATGGAAGAATTCTCTGGGATGTTCGAAACAAAACAATACGACCTGACTATAGAACTATTATAAAATGAAATGGGACTTTACTATGACTCAACATATATTTTTAACTGGTAAAAAACACATTGGAAAATCTACATTGATCCAAAAGATATTAGATGATTATAAGAAAACCTCTGATGGATTCCTGACTGTCCGCACAAAAAACTATCTGAAGGATCAGTATTCAGTTCATATGTACCATCTAAAAGAGAAGGAGCTCCCAAACGAATCTAATCTTTTGTTTTTATGCGGAAAAACAGATGAACACACTGCCGATACCTTTGATCGCCTTGGATGCAATATTCTTTCCATGTGTTCTGACTGCTCTTTAATTGTTATGGATGAGCTTGGTCCACATGAAGCAGACGCAGCTTTATTTCGGAGAAAAATCCTAAACCTTTTGGATGGGCAGACTCCCATTTTAGGGGTATTGCAAGAACCTGCAGAATCTTTCTGGCCTGAAATCGTAAATCACCCAAAGGTAGAAATCATTATAATTTCTGAAGACAATCGAAATGATTGCTCTTTACTTAATCACATTCAATATAAAATCTCATCTCCTTAATAATTACTCCCGGGGCTATGCGTTCGGAACTAACCAAAGGGTCAAGTAGCTTTGTCAAGTAAATCGAGTAGGAGAAATATCTCATCTTGTGAATGAGATATTTCGACCTCTCACACCACCGTGCGTACCGTTCGGTACACGGCGGTTCAATCAACTTAGCAAGTGACACACCTTTCGGTGTAGTAATCTAACATTGAGACTAATCCAAATGAGGCTAATCTTTTGTTGGTAATTACATAATTCAATGCCCCGCTACATACATGGGCTATCCTCGCTCCTGTGTATGCTATCGAGTATGCATCTTCTTTATTCATTCCAAGTTTTATCAGATTCTCAGCACGGTTTTGTGGTGTTTTCCAATGTTTCCAAATGCACATACGAAGTCTGTACCTGATATTACTGTCAAGTTCTTTGCAGAGTGTTTTCATACTTCCTATCTTGAAGTAGTTAATCCACCCTCTGATAAGCTGATTGAGCTTTTCCACCTTGTAGCTGTTGCTAACGCCCCAACTACGGCAAGTGAGTTTTCTCATTCTGTTCTTAAACTTCGCTACTGATTGTGCATGTGGTTTCGCCTTAAACTGATGCGCTCTTGTGTCATAGTAGAATCCAAATCCAAGGTATTTCAGTCCGCTTGGTCTGTCTACTTTGCTCTTAGTCATGTTGACCTTAAGCCCTCGCTTTTCCATTTCCTTATCAAGTTCATTGAGCATAATATTTGCCAACAACGGCGAGAGATTTCCTCCTTGCGGTGTTCCCACAATAGAATCCTCATATTCGTCGTCAATCATGATTCCGCTGACAAGATATTTCCTTATGATAGAGATAACATCTCCATCTTTAATAGTTCTGCCTATTGTAGTCATAAGCTTGTCATGGTTTACCGTGTCAAAGAACTTTTCCAAGTCAATGTCTACAATCCAATCGTTACCATCATTCATCATGTCAAGTGCTGTTAGGATTCCGGCAGGTTCATTTTAGACATCTCATTCTCATTTTCGCAACAACTTTTATTTTGCACACTCCATAATTATTGCTTCACATCTGTCATATCCAAGCTGTGAGCTGTTCAGACACAGCGTATAATTGCTCGCTTTTCCCCATTTCTGATCCGTGTAAAAATTATAATTCGTCATACGCCTTTTATCTGTATCTGCCATCATTTTGACAGCTTCCTTCTCTTCTACATTATATAAGCCCATAATTCGCTGTATTTTTTCCGGCATATCCCCATGGATAAATACATTCAGCACATCAGCCCTATCCTTCAGAATATAATCTGCATTTCTTCCAATAATCACGCAAGATTCCTTATCAGCCAGTTCTAAAATAACCTCTCTCTGTGCCTCATACACGATGTCTTCCAGTGATTTTCCTGTGATATCACGTCCGGCAAATGCATATGCAAACAAGCCTTTTTTCGGAGATAATTCCGCATTCTTCTGAACATACTCCGGTGATAAACCAGACTTCTCTGCAATCTCATTAATGATATTTTTATCATAATAAGCAATTCCAAGTTTCTTCGCTACTTCTTCTCCGATAAAGCGTCCGCCACTTCCAAATTCTCTGCTGATTGTAATGATTCTTTTTTCCATCTCTGATTTCTCCTTAGTTCAAAACATCTACTTTATTTTTTCTGATTCTCTTTAAAAATATATAGCCTACAAGGCATGAAATTATTTCAGTAATCGGAAATGCCCACCAGATCAGAGAAACTCTCATCTGTCCATTTCTGACAAACATGGAAAAAATTCCGGCCAGCGGCAGTATAATAATGAACTGTCTCAAAAGCGAAATAACAAGGGACTCTATACCACCATCCAGTGCCTGGTAAATACCCTGATAAGCAATATTGATTCCGGCAAACAAAAAGCTGACTGAGATTATTCTCATTGCTTCGATAAAATATTCTCTTGACTGTCCCGCATTAAACAATGTTGCAAATGCTCCGGGGAAAATCTCTGTGATTGCAATTCCCAGAATCATTAGCACAATTGTATAGATCAGACCATATTTGATTCCAGCCTGAATCCTCTTCTTGCTTCTCATTCCATAAGCAAATGCAATGATCGGAGTGATCGCATCTCGCAGACCAAAAGCGAGAAACAGTACAAACTGCTGAACTTTATAAAACAATCCATAGGCTGTCTGCGCTGATGGATTGAATTTCAGAATCAGATTCATTACATAAACCATAATGGACATCAGCGCCTGCGCAATGATTGCCGGAAGTCCGATTGCATAGATTTCCTTGATAATCCCGCCAGCCGGCTTCATGTATTTTGCCCCATGCTCGAATTCCTTATTGAATTTGATATGAAAGATAAGCAGTAATACTGCAGATGCTACCTGACCAATTACAGTTGCATAAGCTGCACCTTTCACTCCCATTTCCGGGCAAGGTCCAATACCATAGATCATGATCGGATCAAGGATGATATTTACAACTGCTCCAACCACCTGGCCAATTGTGGAATAAAGAGAACGGCCTGTTGCCTGTAATAACTTTTCAAATAAAGAAAAGAAAATAATACCAAAAGAGATTACGCAGCATATCCTCAGATAGCTGACTCCCATCTCCAATACTTCTGTATCTACTGTCTGTGATGAAATATATGCTTTCACCCCAAAGATACCAAACAATAAACAGACCACATAAATGAGCACTCCCAGAAACAGACTGTTTCCTGCTACCTTTGCAGCTTTTTTATTGTTTCCCTGTCCAAGTGTCCTTGCAAGAAGTGCATTGGTTCCTACACCGGTTCCAATCCCCACAGCCACCATAAGCATCTGCACCGGAAATACCAGCGTCAACGCATTTAGTGCTGCTTCACTGCCTACTCTCATATTTCCCACAAATGCACTGTCTACAATGTTATAGACTGCCTGCAATGCCATAGATATGATCATCGGGATTCCCATCTGGACCATCAGCTTATTTACCTGCATCTCCTTCATCTTGTTGCTTTCCGCCATTTTTTAACTCCTTTCTTTTTGACACAAAAAAAGTGCGCACCTTGTCATATAATCTGGACTTACGCTGACACGCTACACACTTTTTCATGGCGATATTCATTTTTCAAAATGAAAACGAGTAGCCGGTAAACTGGATTTACGCTTACTTGCTACTCGTTTCTTATAATTATATTTCCTCTTTTTCAAAAAGTCAAACAAAATTTTCCTTGCATTCACGCCCTCTTATTCCGTAAAAGTATATCGTACAAAAGAGCCTTGATTATCTCCTGTTACTATTACAACATCTCCGCTTTCATTATGTGTGGATTCCAAAACCGGAAATCTTCCATTTTCCTTTACATAAGCTTCCGGACTGTCTGCTTCTGCCTCAATTAAAGACTTTTTACTGTATTTTTCTCCTCCACACGGATTTATTTCTTCAATAAAGATTTCATACTCATGCATGTATGGTTCCTCCTCAGATTCATTTTATAAAAACGAGCAGCATATGCCCCGGAAAGCCTGTAAAACAGGCACTTCTAGGATACACAAGACAGGACAAAAATCGACTTCCATTATCAAGAGGTGAGTGCTAATTAGTTATGAACATTCTGTGAACTGTTAATTGAAAAAGTAAATGCAATCATAGAACCTTGATCTTCCCAGAAAAGTCCGCTACAAAAAACGCAAAAAGAAGCATCTTGATACACCAAATCCGGTCCTGTCCTCCTTACTCTGTTCTTTCGGAACTGTTCCCTGATGCTTCTTTTTCTCTTGCCTGGTGACCGCAGAAAATATGTTCAGGATGTTTTTGATCTCCTGCTGTCTGAACTTGGCCCACAGACTTATTCACAGCTGTTTCCGATAATACTGACAGACAACGGGAGTTCTTTCCTGGATCCTTCATTATTTGAGATGCCGCACCGGCAGGATGTCCTTACAAAGGTCTTTTACTGCGACCCCATGTCCTTCTGGCAGAAAGGACGCCTGGAAAAGAATCATGAGTTTATACGTTATATCCTCCCAAAAGGAACTTCTTTTGACTCTCTTACTGAACAGAAAGTAAACCTTATGATGAATCACATCAACAGTACGGCAAGAGCCAGCCTGAATAGCTGCACTCCATTCCAGCTGGCTCTTCTTCTGCTTGATGCAAAACTGATGAGTCTCATGGATCTTCGATCAGTTCCCGCTGACCAGATCCACCTCAAGCCTGATCTTATAAAATAACAAACGCCCAAATATAATGCCTGAGAGAAGCAGTTTTCATCTCTTCAGACGGGTTGCATTTAGTCCTGCAAGATTCATGCCAGCCGTCTTATTTTGATGTTAAAAAGCTTCTGATGTTCATCTGTCTGCATTCTAAGTATAGCCTATTTCAACTGTAACTTCTATCTTATAATTGCATTTACTCTCTCAAAACACTTTATATTTAGCGTGATATACCCGGGTTGCAATAACTCTTGCATTCAACCTCTTCTATTCAGCCTTCCCCTCTGGGAAAATAATTTTAAACACAAAGAAAAAAATCACCATAGAAACTCCACCTGTGATAATTGTCACAAGCATGTTATAGACTGCCGGTGCCACATATGCAGCTGCAACTGGCATCCACAGATTATTAAATCCATTACAAATCAGTGAAATCACCACCCAAGCAATAAAATACCAGATTGCCTGATATACAGGATTTCCATGGCTTTTAAAAGTAATATTTCTCTGAAGTGGAAAATTGATACACTGTGCAAGAAATGAGCCCAATTCATAACTGATAAAATAGCCAAGTCCACCACCGATCAGTATATTCCCTGTTGCATCACGCAATACGTTATACCCCAGCAAGCTCCATGTGAATTTTACTCCAAACAGATTCATGGAAACCTTTGGCCACATAAATTCTGTACCAGCCAGACCAATTCCCAAAATTCCTGGTAAAAATGTAAATACAAGATACTGAAAGACTGTCACGCCCATACTGAATATAACAAAATAGAATATCTGGTAAAGCCATTTTGCGATAGCAGAATGATTCTCTTCAAAACATTTCCATATATTTTTTATATGATTCATCTGCACTTCCCTCCGGCTCCTTTTAATAATTTTTCATATTTCTTATTATTTCTTCTGTTTCTGAAATATCCGCCAACTATTTTTTTTACTCCAAGCATAAAGTGACCATTTACAGCATCGACAATTCCATATACCATTTCCATACTGACTGCCCCGCCGGTCATCTTGGCAATCCCCCGAAACGGCATATTGTAAATAAAAAGAATATTGAGATCCGGCTTTCCCTGTGCCTCACTCTTCTTTTTCATTTTTGTGAGACATCTATATATCAGTCTTGCAAGTCGGCTTTTTGCATAATACATCTGACAGATTGCATCATTGATTCCCAGATTTCCACTCCATCTTCCGTTCGGTATCTCATGGCCAAGAAGTTCACGAAATTCCTCATCTGATATTTTCTGCACGATTCCTGTATAATAGTAAGGCATTTTTGCCGGATTATACGGATACCCTTTACTATTTCCTGTTCTCTCAGTCATACCTGTTAAACGAATATCTGCAACACTGGCTCCTACCATAATCTGATAAGTTCCTGTTTCTATTTCCCACTGTCCTGTTTTTATATTCCAATAGCGGAATGTCTTATCATCAAAGGGAATTCTGACCTGTCTGCTTTCTCCCGCCTTCAGATAAACTTTTACAAATCCTTTCAGTTCTTTTTCCGGTCTGAACACGATTGCATTAGGAAGTCCTACATACATCTGAACAACCTCTGCTCCATCTCTGTCACCTGTATTAGTAACCGAAACTTTGATTCCATCCTCTTCTATGATAAGATCAGAATATGTAAATTCTGTATAGGAAAGCCCAAAGCCAAATGGGTATTGCACCCGGACTTTTGAAGTATCATAATAGCGATATCCCACATAAACACTCTCTCGGTATTCCGATGTTTTCTCATTACTTGGATAATATCGGAATGCCGGTGTCTGTTCATAAGATATGGGATATGTTTCTGCCAGTCTTCCTGATGGATTCACTTTTCCGGTCAGAATATCCAATGTTGCAGAAGCGCCCGCCTGTCCATTCAGATAACCATGCAAAATCGCTTTGCAGCAGGTATGCCATGGCATTTCTATCGCAGATCCTGCACTCAGTATTCCAATAACATTTTCATTCACCTTACTGATATCCTGCAGAAGATCGATCTGATCCTGCGGAATACGCATATGAGTTCTGTCCAATCCTTCTGATTCACTGATCTCATCAAGACCAAAGCAGAAAATCACAATATCCGCATTCATAGACAAATTTAATGCAAACTTTCTGTCATTCTCATCTACATCTCCATTTCTATGATAGCCTCTTGTCATCCCTAGAATATTCAGATCATATTGTTGCAAAATCGATGACATATCTTCTACTTTTGTAGGATTGACCATAGAAGATCCTGCTCCCTGATATCTGGGTGAAAAAGCAAAATCTCCAATAACAGCGATGGATTTTTTGGTATCCAGCGGAAGAATCTGTTTTTCATTTTTCAGAAGAATCATGCTTTCTGCTGCTGCTTTCCTTGCCAGTTGATGATGTGCGTTTCTGTCAAAGTTTTTATCTGAAAGCTTCTTCCCTGATGTCAGTTCCATCACTGCATCCACCAGTTCTCCAACTCTTTCATCCAAATCCGCTTCCTTCAGCTTTCCATTTCGGACAGCAGCAATCACTTCCCTTGCAGAATCGTACCCACAGGACGGCATCTCCAGATTTGAGCCGGCAGCAACACCTTTCACATGGTCATTGCTTCCGCCCCAGTCTGTCACTACAATTCCATCAAATCCCCATTCTTTGCGCAAGATATCTGTCAAAAGATGTTTGTCCTCATTAGCATAAATCCCATTAATCTGGTTGTAACTGCTCATGATTGCTTTTGCGTGTCCTTCTTTAACAGCCATCTCAAAACCGGTCAGATATATTTCTCTTAATGTCCGTTCGTCAACAACTGCGTCCATTGCCATTCTCCGAAGTTCCTGACTGTTAACCGCCAGATGCTTCGGGCAGGCATAAACGCCTTTACTCTGTATTCCACGAATATATGACGCTGCCATCTTCCCGGAAAGATATGGATCTTCTGAAAAATATTCAAAATTTCTTCCACATAATGGGCTTCTTTTAATATTTAATCCCGGACCAAGCAGGATATTTACATCCAAACTTGCTGCTTCCTCTCCAAGAGCCTGTCCAATCTCTTCCCCCAAATCCTGATTCCAGCTGTTTGCTATCGTTGCTGCTGTGGGAAAACAAGTTGCATTCAAGGATGCATTCAGTCCCAAATGATCTCCTGCTCCTGCCTGTTTTCTGATTCCATGCGGTCCATCTGAAAGAAAGATGGACGGGATGGAAAGCCTGTCAATTTCTCTGGTCTGCCAGACAGTTTTTCCACTGAGGATTGCTGCCTTTTCTTCTATTGTCATCTTTTCAACCAATTTTTGCTGTTTCATAACTGTTTTCCATCCCACTTTCATCCTTATTCAGCATTCTTTCTTTTCTTATATCCTCTGATTACCAGTACTTCCATTCCTGCCATGAAAAGTACTATTACAATATCGATACCAATTCCTGCTTTTTTCCAGTTTTCCATACCTGTTTCTTCGTGTTCTCCATCATAAGCCCAGCTGCTTACAACTGTATACATGACATTTTTGCAGGCATTTCTCATCTGAAGTACAGATGTCGGATGCTCCGGATTGGCTACATTGTTCTCTTCTCCGTTGAATGTGGACAACATTACATCTACTCCATTTGCCAAAGCTGCATCTGCATTCATAAATCCATGACCATTGTTTCGGAAGAAGTCTGTAAGCGCCATTCCCCTGAATCCCCATTCCTCTCTGAGGACTGTATTCATAAGGTTACTGCATTCTCCAGTCCATTTATCTCCAAGGAAGCTCCAGGAAACCATAACTGCATTTGCGCCACCCTGTTTTACAGAAATTTCAAATGGTTTCAGATAGATTTCCCGGATTGCCTGCTCATTCGACCAGGCACTTACCATTTTGGCATTTCCTTCATACAGAGCAAAATGTTTAATATAAGAATAAACTCCATATTTTCTTGCTCCTTCTACTGCTTTTGCTCCCATATTTCCTGCAAGAACTCCATCTTCTGAAAAGTATTCATAGTTTCTTGCTCCAAATGCGGTTCTATGAGTATTCATACCTGGTGCATACCAGCCCTCTGCGCCCATTTCCTGACTGATCTTGCCCATGCATTCACCCCAGGCCTGTGCAAGTTCCTTATTCCATGTGGAAGCAACCACAACTTCAATTGGAAATCCAATAGAACCAACTCCTGTAAAGTTGTTATTAATTGCTGCTGGTCCATCGAAATCAAGTGTAGCCACTTTTCCCACAGAATCCATGGCTGCTGTCTGATAACCAGCCATTGCAATCATATTTGCCATTTCATCAACGGTAAGCTGATCCAGAAGTTTTTCCCAACGAGGATCGTCATAATCAGCATCACGCATATCAGCTAATGTAAGTCCATTATCTGCTCCCGTTGTCGGCATTACATCCTCATCATTGAGGTATGTAGTCTTGTCAAAGTTGCTGTTCAGATGATATTCGGAAACATATGGCTCACCCAGCTCTGCAGATGCCGGCGCTGCTGTAGCCTCTTCATAATTTGCAAAATGATCTGCTCGTGATAAATATGTCACATCGCCTTTTGCATCTTCAAATACATTTGTTGCTGCAGTATCATCTGATGATCTTTTATTTTCTCCCTTATATACTACATCTTTATCTACAGTATAAGTTTTCTGATCCAGCACAGTGTGTGAATCGCTGTTGATAGAAATCACATAATCGCCTTTTTCAAGAACATACGCTTTTGCATTATTCTCATCATAAGAGGCCATATCTTCTATACTGAATGTAACTGTAACAGTCTGAGATTCTCCTGGCTGAAGCAGATTTGTTTTTTCAAACTCGATCAGATTTGCAGAAGATTTCTCAATTCCCCCATTTGTATATGGCGGTTTATAATACACTTCTACTACATCTTTTCCGGCAACATCTCCTGTGTTGGTTACTTCTACATCTACAGAAATCTGTCCGTCTTTTTCCTCCAGTTCATCCATTTTCTGTTCAAATTCCGTATAACTCAGGCCATATCCAAATGGATACTGTACAGTCTTATCGTAATCAATCGCACCTTCCTGTGCAGCTGTTTCATAGTACTTGTATCCTACATAAATACCTTCCACATAATTGGTAAATGCCGGAGCATACACCTGCGCAGTTCCTGCGTTCATTCCTTCAACGGCCATATCTGCCAGATTTGTATACTCCGTTTTTTCTGCATTATTCCACCACGGAGCAGTCGTCATATCATAAATAAATGTATCCGGTGTTTTTCCGGAAGGATTGACTTCACCTGAAAATACTTTACCAAGTGCATTAAATCCCACATTTCCAGTTCCAGGACACCATACAACAGACTTAATCTGTGGATATTCATCTGTAAATCCAAGTTCAAACTGGTTTGCGCCATTATAAAGGACAATAACATCATCAAAATTATCACAGACCATGTCTACCATGTCTTTTTCTGTCTGGGAAAGCTGTAAATAATGCTCTCCTTCCGGGAAATCGTCATACGCATCAGAGTTATTGTCATAAGCTGCTTTGCTTACATCCATCGGAATATCGTTATGACCTTCACCTGCTTTTCTGGAAAGAACCACAACTGCTACATCAGAATACTCTTTCGCACTTTTAATAAGCTCATCACTGTATGTATCTGCCGGTGGCTCAGGTAATGTCCAGCTCTGTTTCTGAATTGACATTTCCGGATTATCTGCACCATAATTATTATAAAAATCAACAAGATCCTGATTAATAGAAAATCCTGCATTTTCAAGTCCCTGATTCAGGCTGACAATATCATACAGATCATTGATTCCTCCTGAGCCAGCTCCTCCGTAAGCCGGATTAATAGATTCCCAGCCAAAAATATTCAGTTTTTTTGTTTCATTTAAAGGAAGCAGGCTTTCATTCTTCAGAAGAACAATTCCGTCTTCCATAATTTCTTCTGCTGCTTCCGCAGCTTCTTCATTTGTTTCATCGCTTAAAGTTCCATTTCCCGTTGCAAGTCCAATCAACGTAGCCATTGGTCCAAAACAGATCATATTCACGCAGACAACAACTGCAAGAACCATTGCGATCGCAGCTTCCCTTCTTATCAGAAATTTTTTGTCCCTGCACATCCTGCGGCACGCGATCATAATTACGATTCCAATTACAAGTGCAGCAACAATACCGATAATATACGGTTTGCACAACTGTAATACCGCCAGGACGTCTTCCATTTCAACACTGATCATTCTCTTCTCCTCCTTTTTATCTGTCCTGTAATTTCAGGAACTGTTTCCTGTTGACCTTACTATATCATATCTTTTTTATCGTGCCGGTTTTGGCACAACATGCAAAAATATGGCATGAAATGCAAAAAAACACCCAGAGCTTTACATTACTCTGGGTAAAAGAATCTTTAATTCAAACCAGTTCTGATCCACTCCAAAATCCACAGAACCATTATATTTCTCCACAGCAGTACGAATGCTTTTTAATCCAAATCCATGGTTTTGTCGATCTACTTTTGTTGTTGTAATCAGATCATTTTCATTTTTCTGAATTTTATCTTCACAATAATTTTCTATTTTAATAAAAACAAAACTCTTTTTTGCAGATACCGTCAGATGAATCAGTCTTTTTTCCACTTCCGGTATCATAATTACATGTTCAATTGCATTATCCAATGCATTTCCAAAAATGGAACACAAATCTGTTACATGTATAAAATCCAGTAACTTACCATCCGCTACACAGGTAATCTGTATGTAATTTTTTCGACAATGAAAAATTTTAGCTGCAAGAATTGTATCCAACACCTGATTACCTGTTTTGCTCATATTTTCAAAGGCAGAGACTTCTTCCTCCATTGCATCAATCCATTTTTTACGTTTTTCTTCGTCTGATTCTGCACGAAGTGCTGTGATCTGATGCTTCAAGTCATGATATTTCATCTGTATGAGATCCAGACTGTCCTGATAATTTCGATACTGCTCATATTGACTTTTCAGGATCACATTCATTGCTGAAAGTTCTTTTTCGGCAATATACTCACTAATCCTGCTCTGATAAGCATGCAGGATTGCAATTCCTCCAAAATCAATCAGGGTTCTCATAGAAAAAATGTCTGCACGTTCTTTGCTTGCAAATGGTACATTTTCACTCAAAAAACTCAGATTACTGAACGCAAAGATTGTAACTGCCATGATTGCTGCTGCTACAACTTCTTTTACAGTCATCTGCTGAAGATAATCCTGTTTCAGATAATCCCTTTCCAGATAAATATCAATGACAAAACAACCACCGAAAATTATAATCGTAATCAAAATTTCAGTCCAGAAACTTTGAATTCCTCTCACCTGTACAATAGATACAATCTGCCACTGCAGAGAAGCAACAAACTCTGCCAACACAAATGCTCTGGCACAGCAATATCCTGCCCCAAGAGGTTTCATGCTTCCTCCAACCATAAGAAATACATACATTATAGCAACAGCAATAATCATACAGGGAATCCATAAAACCTCTGATACATTACCTGTCGCAACCAGAAAAGCACACTGCAATGCCAGCATAAGCAACACACCAATAAGAAAATGTGCAGATTTCATTTTTTCTCTTTTCAACATATAGAGATAAACCAGACACGCTCCCCACTCCGCAATTGCTGTATAAATTCTTGGAATATCCTGATATAACATAACTTCCTCCGTTATCCGCCCAACAAAATTAATCCATGTTCAGATTTTGCAAAAGTTTATTCATAAATTCCTTTTTTCTAGTTCTGCTGACTGGTATATGTACACTATGAATCACACAGTCAGAACCAACAATGCCTTCTACATGATTCATGTTTACCAGATACCCCTTGGCGCACCGGAAGAAATTATGAACTATCAATTTTTCTTCCAGTTCCTTTAACGTAACTCTGGAACTGTAATCCCCTCTTAAAGTATGAAAAACTGCATTATGTCCCTGTCCTTCAATAAAATAGATATCTGCTATATCTGTTTTTACGATTCCTTCTCCAATCGTAATCATAAGAAATTCCTTTGCTTCAGAACGAATACGTCCAATTGCTTTATCCATTTTCTGCGAAAAAGAAAAATACTCAACTGGTTTTACTACATAATCCATTGCATCAACTTCATATCCACGTACTGCATATTGGATCATATTTGTGATAAACATGATAATTACTTTCTGATCCATCTGACGGATTTTTTCTGCTGCTGTCATACCGTCCATAAACTGCATTTGGATATCCATCAGAATAATGTCAAAACCGCCACTGTAATTCTCTGTGATATCTTCTCCATCACCAAATACTGTAACCTTTATTGATCTTCCCCTTTCCGTTTGATATTTCCGGATATACTCTGTTAATTGTTTTACGTAAATTTCTTCATCTTCCACAACTGCAATCTGTATCATCCTATACCCTCCGCAAAAATTGCATTCTTTGTAACTGTTCAATCACACAATTTAGTTCCAGGTTTTTATTATTTTATAAATATCTTTTATTTCAGTATATCACTGCTTTTTTCTTGCATCAAGCGGATCTAATTTTACAAATTACAGCTGTATAATCTGGTTTTCTTTTATTATATATCCACAGTAAATCTCCTCATTCTTTAAATAGAAAGTAGAAATTCTGTTAAGTTTTCAATAGCATCTGGTTTTTCTGATAGTTCTTTCCCCATCAGTCCCTCTCTCATAATACTAGTATCCGCACTAAGAGATACAGCGACTCGACTTGAATTCCATACAGCTTCATACATCATTTCCTGATTCTCTTTTGTTACTTTATTGAGAACGTAATAAAATGGTTTTCTAATACTTTCCGATAATTCCCCGATTTTTTTGGAAAGCTGTAGGGATTCATAGGATGGATCTATAATTATCAATATCAAATCTACACCGTTATCAATTCCACGTCCAAAGTGTTCAATACCAGCCTCCATATCCATTAGCGCAAATTGGTCTTCTGTAAGCCTGAGATTTTGGATAAATTGAGTCATAACAGTTCCCATAGCACAAGAACACCCTTCATTTGCCTGATGGATTTTTCCACTGGTCATCAGTTTTACACCGTCCTTCAGACTATAATAATCTTCCGGTATATCATCTATAGTCCAGGTTTCCTCAAAAAACTGATGAGTAAATTTTGATAACATCATATCATTTAAAACATTTTGCTTACCACCGAAATAGTCTGTAAAATCTCTGGGAAGCTTCATACCTAGCTGCCGGTGTAGACCATAATTAGATTCATCGGAATCAATTACCAAATTTTCCACAAACTGCTATTTTCATCTCTATATTTACTCCTCTTCTTTTTTCTAAATAATAAGAATTACATATGACCATACTTCAAACTGTCTTACTCCACTTCCTCCAGTTCTGTTCCTTCTGAAAGAATATATCCGCAGTTATCACATACTCCGTCCTCTGCAAGTATCCCGTCTTTCACAAAGGCTTCAATGCCTCCCGGTTCATGACAGCGTGGACAGTCTAATTCCTGTATCTTTTTCTGATTTCTTACATCCTGGCAATTGGAAAATTCAATTTTACCCATAGTGATTCCTCCATTTTCATTCCATATCAATTTGTCTTCGCAAAAAAGTTCCTACTATACGGGAAAAATTGCTGATATTACGAATATAGGCAAAATCTTTTCCATAGATTCTCTTTTCCACGGAGAGTTCTCCTTCATTCCCTACAAAAATACCAATTACGAAAATTCCCTGATTTCTGGCTCGACGCACCTCATATGCAGTATCTTTCACAGCTCCTTCTCCGTCATAGATCTTGGGCTGGCGGGTTCCTGGTCGTTGTATGCTCATATCACAGGGTTTTCCATCACTTAATACGATTAAAATCTTATTTTTTTCCGGTCGCTCCATGAGAGAGGAACAGACTGTTTTCAGTGCAAGCCCATCTCTGTTATTGGCATACGCCCGAAATTGAAAGATTCTTTCATTTGTTTCCCTTGGATCTTCATAATCCCGAAATCTCTGAATTACTGTATATCCCCAGAAAGCACAGTATCCTGTCACCCGATGAGGAATTCCTGCCTGGCTTAATGCTTCACTGATAATATATCCCTGAGCCGCTACCTGAGCCTGTCTGTCAGCCTGGGAACCACTGGAATCAATCAGGACGTCTATTACAAACTCAGAATCATCAGATCTTTTTTTTCTATTAAATAACTTGTCATCGTCTGTTCTTCCAATTTTCCATAACCTCTCAGGAACAAGCTGCCCTGCATCAGATCTGCTGACAAAATCATCCTTTCGGATTATAAATGCCCGTTTCAGTGACTCTGCCAACACAGAAATATTTCTTTTGATGATCCAGTGATTATTTCCATAATAGGCTTTATTTTTTTCAAACTGCAGCTGAGAAAAACGGTATTGATTATTTTTTATCACAGGGTTTTGTAAAATTCCATCTGTAAGATACAGAATACAGTTTTTGTGGATTCCTGTACAAAATTTCCGGTTGACTCTGGCCTGCTCCGCTTCACTTAGATACGATTTTCCGTAATTCAGTTCCACATATTCCCGTATCCGTCGCACTGCCTGTGGATTTATATTCTCCGAGCTTTCCGGAACTTCTTCATTTTCCGGAGAGAAATAAAATCTTTTTTTCTTTTTGTTTCTGATATCCAGACTCATCATCTTTTTTTTGAGATTAGAAAGATATTTTTGAATGATGTCTTCCATCTGTTCATCCGTCATGCATTCCTGCCACGCGTCATTGGCCAATGCCATATCCGGTAAATTCAGAATCTTCTCCAGATTTCCATTCTTTTTTTCAAAAGAGGGATCCAGAACATGATTATAAATCTCATCTATCACGTTTATGACATCTTCCGTATTTTCTGCATCCTTCAGAGAAAGAATCTTGTACAATGCAATCTCTGCCTGTGGATCCATTCCCTCATCGTCTGTGTTCTCCAGAACATGCCTTATATACAGAAGCCTAATCCTGTGAATCAGGTCTGTTCCAGCTTTGTCTGATACCTGCTCTTTCTCGTCCTTTTCCAATTCTCTGAACGCCTGTTCTCTGATTTCCTTTGTTCCCAAACGTTCTCGAATGATAAAACGATTCACTGCAGCATCCATGCATAATCCAGCAAGAGGCAAAAGCATATCTTCTCCGGCAGAAAAATGTATTTTTTTCATCAAATACATGCCAAGTTTCTTCTGGTCAAAATATCGTGCAAAGGCACCCTGCTTCACTGCCTCATATAGAACCGTTTGTTTTGAATAAACATATTTTTCTGTGTCCGGTTCAAATTCCGTATCATAATCACCACTGACTGTCCAAAAAAGATTTCTGATACGATTGCTGATCTCCAGATGATGTTCTTCCAGTTGTTCCGCCGGCCATCTGACATCCTCCATACAAGTTTACCCCCATATGTCTTTTCCGGTCCAGGAAGATGGGATTCTGGTAGAAACCACATCTTCTACGATCTCTTTTTCAAATACATCAAAACTTTTATTTATGATTCCCATCTGGATTGCATCAATTGGAGAAAGTCCGCTTCTTGTTGCTTTTACAGCAGAAACCAATCCTCTCAGGTCAAGAGATTTCGTTGAGATTTCTCCATGATAAGCTTTGATCTGCAAATCCAGAAACAGTCCTGCAAAAGCTTTCAATGCACTTTTTTCCCCATCTGGAAAATGTTGCCTTAATACAAAAAGGACACTATCCTCATCCATTTCAGGCATATCGATTACCATAAACCTTGAAACCAATGCTTCATTTAGCTCTCTGGTACCTGCGTAACCATAATTCATCGTGCCGATAAATCGTGTTGCCGGATGAAGTAAAATCCTGTTATATCCTGGAATATCGATTCTGCGCCGATGATCCAGCGTGGCATGCAGTACAGAAACCGCATCATTTTTTGCCATATTGATTTCGTCCAGGATTCCAAATCCTCCAAATTCCGCGCATTGGTAAATGGGGCCTTTCCGAAGGCGAACCTCATTATTTATAAAGGTATCCGTTCCAATCAGATCGGCACTGTCTGTATTTACATGAAAAGAAATGTCGTATTCCGGTCTTCCGAATATCCATGCCAGTGTCTCACATAGTACATTTTTTCCTGTAGCTTTCGCACCGGAAAGTAACAGATTATCTCCCTGAAGAAGCGCTGCTGTTGACATTTCCAGAATCTTTTTCCCATAAAACAGGATATCCGGTTTTTCTACCCGTTCCTTTACCTGATCCTCTACCTCATAACGCATGTGAAAATCTCTCAGTTCTCCAATCAGTTCCTGCGCTATCTTCTGGTCTTCTAAATATTTTTCTATTTCTGTCCAATGGTTTCTCATGAAGATTTTCCTTTCTTTGCAATTGGTTATATCAAATCAGATAATATTTCTGTTCACTCAATCTTCAAACTTTCAATCCTCCAACTCACAATCCTAACTTCTTTACAATTTCTCCCAGTGCACTTCTTACAGGAGAATCTTTCGGAAGCCGTATGATTGGCTTTCCAGCACAGTCATACTGATATACCTGGTCATCATGTGGTACAATCCCTAACAGTTCCAGTCCCTGATTTCGGATTTCTTCCAGAGTTCCGGTGTCCAGTTTTCCATCTGGAACACGATTCACGATTAATCCAGTTTTCTGTGGTTTAAAGTTTAACTCCTTCATCAGCTTTGCAATACGTCCGGCTGCCTGAACACCTCTTCTGGAACAGTCACTTACAAGAATCGCCACTTCCATCATTGGCAGGATTCCTCTGCTGATATGTTCCATACCTGCTTCGTTATCAACCACAATATATGGATAATGGCTTTGCAGTTTCTGAACCTGGGTCTGCACAAGACCATTTACAAAACAATAGCAGCCCTGTCCCTGGGTTCGCCCCATTACCATCAAATCATAATCGTCTTCTTCTGCAATTGCATCGGAAAGACGCATTTCCAGATAAGCCTGTTTTGTCATTCCTGCCGGAATCTGATATCGTGGATCAACTCCTGCCCGCTCAATTTCTTCTCTCAACTCTCCAAGTGTGATCTCCGGCTCCACACCAAGCACTTCATTTAAATTGGCATTCGCATCTGCATCCACGGCCAGAACCGGACATTTCCCACTTTCACACAAATACTGGATCAATAATCCACAAAGTGTAGTTTTTCCTACGCCGCCTTTTCCTGATATCGCAATTACATGTCCCATGTTTTTCCTCCTAATATTCTGAACAATCTGTTGACTTTTTCTTTAAATCTTATTATAGTTGTTACTATATAAATTACAATAATCAATCTGTGAGATTTGTATAGCTGCTCAACACATCAGAAAAATTGTTGAGGAATCATATGATACCAAATAATACAGGAGTATATAATGTCAGAAAAAACCAGAAAACAAGATCGCCGTACCCGCTATACCAGGCAAACCATAAAAGATACGTTCTTAGAATTGTTAAAGCAGAAAAGTTTTACGAAAATTACAGTTACAGAGATCTGCAAAAATGCTGAAATCAACCGTGGCACTTTTTATCTTCATTACTACGATATCCATGATGTATTATCAGATATTTTTAATGATATGACTCAGGATATGTTAACAACTGTAGATCATTTATTCTGTCTAAATCAAAAAAGCTGTTCCTATCCGTTCTGTCAGAAAATACAGATGGAATCACAATACAGGACACTGTTTCTGGATGATGCAATTGCCCCTATTCTTCTGGAAAAATTAGCAGAAAATACAAAAGAAGGCTATGTGACCTGGCTTATGTCACACAGCCTCCTAACCTTTGAACAGGCAGAATCGGTTTTTTATTTTCAAATGAACGGCTGCCTTTCCATCAACAGACTGATGCTCCGCAATCACTGTAATGACTGGAAACAAATTCAGACAACAATTGACAAATTTATCAAAGCCGGACTGGAAAGTTTTCTGATTCATGATCAGAGGGAAGAAAATGCTTCCGATAATTTTTGTAGCAAGATTTCTCCGACTGTTACTGCATCTTCTACACTCAGATAATGATCGGCATGATCTTGAAGAAATAGTTTTCCCGATGCAGGAAATTCTTCATCCGCAAACCATATCTTTAAAGTTACCGAATATCTTGGCAGAACTGGAAAAACAGCACACAGATCCGCCTTTGTCTCTGTGAATTCTGCACCCAGACTTGTACATGCTTTCTGAATTTTCTCAGGCTCTTTGTCCTGCAAAAGTTTTTCCAGTTTCTGCTCTGCAGTCCGGTCAAACTTGGTTCCTCGAATCAATCCATCTTTCAGGTTACCAAAAGTAATGAGCTTCTGTGAGCCTTCTGTTCCATCGGCCATATCCAGATAATGCAGCAATATCAGATAATGCCATTCATCCATATTTGAGTTAATACGAAACTCAGGGAGTTGAATTTCAATCGTTTCATAAAAACTCAGTACTTCAAGCACATTTCGGCTACTATGAAAAACAGCCCCACTTTTTGCAGCAATATCCTCTCCGGAACGATTTTGCAGCCGTTTTACTGCTGCCTGCAACATTTCCTGAAATGCACGATTTTCTGTTTGATTTTTGTATTCCATAAGCTCTCCTTTGCGAACATTTTATCGCATCATATAATAATCAATGTTTATGCAAGAATTTGGGTGGTTTCATAAATCTGGCTTTGTCCGGATTCTCTTTCATCCATTCCCGGGCAAAATCCATTACCTCAGTCATAGTTTCATAATCTTTTCCACAAAAACAGCAACTTGGGCATGTTGGACATGGCCATCCCTTATTTTTGAATCTGCATGCGTCTAAATGTCGGTATGCTCTTAATAAATTTGCTTCATATTCTTCTTTAGACTGTGAAGCTTCCCTGTTTTCACGATAATAAAGGTGATACATTTTTTTAGTCATATGTTTTTTGATTCTGGTATATAAATTTCCTTTTAATTTGTCCACAATCAGCATATTATACAATCCTCCGTAAGTTTTATTACTATGTTGACTTTTCCTTTAAATTTCATTATAGTTGTAATTATATTATTTACAATCATCAAAACATAAAAAAATGTACAGTTTATCAACACATAAAAAAAACTGTTGAAAACTTAGAATGTTTTCAACAAACCAGAAATATTTTCACCCCAAAAACGTGAAAACAAGATTAGTATATCATACTACAAGGAGCTTCTTATCATGAAATACTCAACGAAATTAAGTGATACTGTTCATGTGATGGTTCTGATTGCTATCAACCAGGAAAAATCCCTCTCCAGTGCCTCAATTGCAGAAAGTGTCCATACAAATCCCGGCTTTGTGCGCCAGCTTATGTTAAAACTAAAAAAAGCGGGACTTATGACCAGTGTAGCCGGACATGCCCGTCCTTCTCTTTCAAAACCAGCAGATCAGATTACATTGCTGGATATTTATAAAGCAGTTGAAGGTGATAAACCTTTGCTTCATTTAGATACTCATACCAATCCAGAGTGTGGCGTTGGCATTAACATTCAGTTATCTTTGCAGGGATTTTACAATGAAATTCAAAAGGATGCCGAAGAAAAAATGAATACGATTACTTTACAGGATATCATAGATGCCTACTATCAGCGAACATCTATAGAAAATAACTTACAGAACACTTAATGCAACTTTGAGATAACAAAAAAGCGACATTTACCTTTTTTTGTAAGAGTAAATGCCACTTTATAAATTACATTTTTCAAAGTGGAAATAAACTTTTCACTTCAGCATCTAAATCAAACCAAATGTTACCTGTGAACAGTAACAACCAAATCCCTGTAAAGCAGGCACTTCCGAGAGGTAAGTTACGTTTATAAGCCCTACTGACAGATACATTCCCCATTTAATTATACACGCTTATAAATTATTGGTTCATCATATCCAAAAGTTCGCTTCCCATTAACTACTTTCATTATCAAGAGATGAGTGCTAATTAAACAAATTGCATTTCTACGTAATTTGGTTCTAATTGTAAACCTATTTTTGTTATATGGTTGACATTTCATACTTTTATGTGTTAAAGTGATACCCGTAGCAAAAATCAAAGGGCTTTTCCCCCTGCCAGAAGGCAGTGGGGAGAGCCTGTGACAAATGAAAGGAAAATTTATGAGTTCCGAATTTTATGAAACAGAAACACCGGCTCTTTCCAGAGAGGATGCGATCGCCATCCTGAATACTCCTGACAAAGAACTGGATGCGCTGATCGATCGCGCGAAGAGTTTACGATATCAATATAAGGGAAATCGTGTGAGTATTCATATTCTTACTAACGCCCGCAGCGGAAACTGTTCCCAGGATTGCGCTTACTGCGCACAGTCATGTCGCTCTACCGCAGATATTGATAAATACAAATGGGTAGATGAAGATAAGCTGTATCAGGATAATGACTTTGTAAACGATTATCATTTATCCAGACACTGCATCGGTCTGAGCGGTATGAAATTTACAGATAAAGAAATTGAAGAACTTGCCCGCCGAATCCGTAAGATGAAAGAACATGGAACACATCTCTGCTGCTCCATCGGTTTTCTGACAGAAAAACAGGCCCGAATGCTCAAAGAAGCCGGCCTGGACCGAATAAATCACAATCTGAACAGCAGCCGTTCTTATTATCATAATATCTGCAGTACACATACTTTTGAGCAACGTGTACAGAATATCCACATGCTGCAGGGACTTGGATTCGAAATCTGCAGCGGCGGAATCATTGGCATGGGCGAAAGTAAAGAAGATGTAGTTGACATGCTTCTTGAACTCCGCGAAATCCAGCCGGAAGCACTGCCAATCAACTTCCTCCTGCCGATTAAAGGAACTCCGCTCGGAGATGCCGATATCTCCGTACTGACAACCGAATACTGCATGAAAGTCCTCTGTCTTGCAAGACTTCTCGTACCAAAAGCAGATATCCGCTGTGCCGCCGGAAGAGAAGTATATTTCAAAGGGGAAGAAAAGAAACTGCTCAGTGTAGTCGACTCTATCTTTGCCTCAGGTTATCTGACAGAAGGCGGTCAGGGAATCGAAGATACTCTGAAAACTATCACAGATGCCGGATTTACTTATGAAATTGAATCCGCATAACCGACAAACTTTGGAAGGAGAATTTTTAACATGAACCAGACACAAAGCATTACTGCACCCCGCAGCAAAACCTACGAAATAACCATGACCGCACTGATGGCAGCGGTCACCTGCATTCTTGCTCCATTGTCCATCCCCATCGGACCGGTTCCGATCTCATTCACTAATCTGGCAATCTATTTGTCCCTGTATCTTCTCGGATGGAAAAAAGGAACCATCAGCTATCTGATCTACCTTCTGCTCGGTCTCGTCGGTCTCCCGGTATTCTCCGGATTCACAGGCGGTCCGTCCAAGCTGGCAGGTCCTACAGGCGGATATATCATCGGATTTATCGTAATGGCAGTCATTGCCGGACTGGTAATCGACAACTGCCGTAAACCATGGATCCAGCTTATCGGCATGATCGTCGGAACCATCGTATGTTACCTTTTCGGAACCATATGGTTCTGCCTAGTCGCAAATTACACTTTCAAAGCGGCCCTTGCAGTCTGCGTAATCCCTTTCATACCGGCTGATCTGGTAAAAATGATCCTCGCCATGATCATCGGACCGCTGATAAAGAAGAGAATACGTTAATATTTCCTTATGATCCTGACGGAATCCGCACAATCAGCTTCTTCCCGTCTTTTTGCACCAGAGTCAGTACCGGTATGTGTTTTTTTCGAAGTGAATGCACGATCGGATATGCGGCAAACAGATTTTCTCCCGCAAAAACTGCCTCTGGTTTGTATTTCAGAATTTTCTTCACCTGTTCTTTGATCAGGCATTTCCACTCCTGCTTCTCCAGTGCCGCCTCGCCATATATTCCCTGAATTTCAAGCTCCGGAAGCTCAGGGAACTCGAGATGTACCACTTTTGCAGATGATACTCCCGGTAACTGTACGAGAAGTTCATCCGCTTCTTCTGTTCCGCCTAAGTTTACGATCACCGGTTTTTCCTGAAACTGTTCCATGCTGATATGGCATGCCTGCACAGCATCAGCAAGCTCTCCTGTTGTCATAAGGAAGCCGCCTTTATGACAAAAGCCCGCCGATTTTAATCCGGTCGCTGCTGCCAGTTCTTCGTTTTCAAGTCCAAGCCACTCCACCGGAAAGTTGCATTTATAATTCATGGAATATTCTTTTTTCTGTGGCTGAATACAATAGCCGCCTCTGTTTGATGGAAAGATCACAAATGCAATTTCCGTTTCGGAGAGAAATTTCTGGCACGGCACAAATTCCGGAAGAATCAGAATCCGTGCATCATCTCTGTGTTTTTCTCTGTCATGCACTGCCTGTTCATGGTGGGCATAAATTTCTTCTACACGTTTGTCCGCGCGTTCGTTTCCTCTGAAACGTTCGAATTTATTTTCCAGAATCATCCCTGCAACACTTACCGCCTGAAAAAATGCTTCGTCATTGCTTCCTTCTGCGTCCCATGTCGGGTTGAAATTGCCGATCAGTGTGGCAAGCTCGTTCTTTTCACCTGTATTGTCATTGTTATCAAGTGGCTGCACGAAGGATTCGTCGAATTTCTGCGCAAGTTCTTCCCCAAGGATGTCTGCACCAAGCTCTTCCCATAAAAGACCAAATGCAGCGTACGGAATACCGTTTTCGCGGATCCTGCTGTCTTTCTGGTGATGATCGTATTGTCCTCTTCCGATATCAAATACAATCCCGTCAAAGTCTTCCGGTACACGATTGCCGCGTGTGATCATAATTTCCGGGTTCAGATATAATAATAATGCCGCCGAAAAAACATCATCTGCATGAAATTTCCCGCTGTGCGTAAATGCAGAGGCGCCCGGGCGGTGGATCTGGTATAATAAATTGTTCATGTATATTCTCCTGTGAGTTGGGTTTTTGTAGTAAAATAAAATATTTTCAGTATAGCACAGAATTGCAATTACTTATTTTTTTCTTTATTTTCGCTGATGTTGATACATTCTTTGAATACATTCAGAACGCTTTCCGCATCAAGCGGCTTTGCAATATGGCGGTTCATGCCGGAAATCCGGCTGTTGATGATATCTTCGGCAAATGCGTTTGCACTCATTGCTATGATTGGAATCGTTCCTGCATCTGGTCTTTGCATGGAGCGGATTTTTCTGGTCGCATCCCATCCGTTCATATTTGGCATCATGATATCCATGTAAATCACATCATAATATCCCGGTTCATTTTCTTCGAATTTTTTTACAGCTTCCAGACCGTCTTCTGCACAATCCACTATGATTCCATGATCTTCCAGCATAAATTTTACAATTTCCATGTTCAGTTCATTGTCCTCTGCAACAAGTGCACGTTTTCCTTCTAAAGATATTCCCTCACGCACTGTTCTTTTTTTAAATGGCTCTGTTATACCGATTCTGAACGGAACTGTCATGATCACGGTCGTTCCGACTCCCTTTCTGCTCTCCAGTTCTATCTTACCGCCAAGATACCCGACAATCTTCTTTGCAATTGAAAGTCCCAGGCCGGAGCCCTCATACTGTGTTCTGCTGGTTTGATTTTCCTGCGAAAACATCTCAAATGCATGCCCGATAAACTCCTCACTCATACCGATTCCGTTATCCGCACAACCGAACTCACACAGCACATGTTCGTTATCCGCTTTCTTTTGTTTACACCATACCTTTACACAGCCTCCCGGATTCGTGAACTTCACTGCATTATCTGAAACCGCGGCAAGTAATCTTTCCAGATACACAGGATTCCCACTCAGATTCACATATGTTAAATCTGAATTTTCCCAATCTACTATATAAGAAACATTTTTCTTCTCCGCCAGTATCTGCCTTTCAGTATTCGCCTGCTTCAGCACATCTGCAAGATTAAACGAGATTTCCTTGTCTGTATACTCCTCTGCTTCCAGCTTATTCATCTCCAGAATATTATTCACAAGAGAAAGCAGGTATTTTGATGATTCCATCATCTTATCTCTGAATTTCTGCTGCATTTCAAGATTATCCGGGTAATGGTTTGCCTGATCGAGCATACCCATGATTCCGTTTAACGGTGTACGGATGTCATGACTCATATTCGATAAAAATCTGGCTTTCAGAGCAGCATCCTTTTTGGCTTCTGCTACCTGTGAAATCAGCATCTGCTCCTTTTTCTTTGCATCACTGACACTTCTTATCGCACAGAGAACATGTGTCAGCTTTCCGTTTTTATCTCGTTTTTTTTCGATAAAACGGAGTTTGTGCCAGTTTCCGTCTTTCATCCGGTATTCCATCGCAATTGTTTCTTCCTTTTTCATCCGCTCCGGAAGTGTGGAAAGATCCGCAAATTTGAGAAAAGCTTCCTGATATTCCTCTGCAACAACGTCTTTGCAGATTTTTTTGTTACCCTGAGATACGCATCCGCCTTTCAGAAATTTCATGTGTATCCTGTCTCTGTTGGATATTTCCTCAAACCAGTCCGCTTCAATATCGATTCTTGAAATATACTGATATGTTTTTGCAATGGACGATATAATCTCATTGCTTACTCTTGTTTCATCCAGTGCTCTCTGAAGTTTCTCCTGAATTGCTTTCTCTTTATAAAGAATACTGTCTATATTCCGGTATCCCAGAAAAATATAAAATTTGCTTTTGTCCACATTCTCTTTTACTGCGTAGGCTTCATAATAACTGTCTTTTCCTTCTTTTGAAACGCTGTGATAATGATATGTAATCTTCTCGTTCTCAAGAAGTCGTTTTTTCATATTTTTGCATAAATGCCAGTCCAGAAATTCTTCTCTGTCCTCTTTCAGTATAAATGCTTCGGCATATTGTTGAGCATATTCATCAAAAGCCGGAATTGACTGCACCTGTTCTGCAATCAATCTGGCATTCGTATTGGATGCTATCCTCAGAATTTCATATTTTCCTGAATTGAGGTCTATATGATACAGAGAAACATATTCCGACAATAATTTGTTTAAGGCATATTCTTCTTTATGTGAAAACATCGTATCTAATCCTTTCAAAGTAACTCTGCCGTAAGAATCCTCTTTCCGTTAAAGTCTTTAGCTGCTCCTGTCTGATATCTTTCCAGTTGCCGCATAATGCCTGATTTTTTTCAAGTATAGCATTTCTGTATAATATTTTCTACCCAAAAGAGCATTCTTATGTTTGTCTTCTGATCCCCGCTGCAATTACTTTTTCATAATCTATTTCTCAACTTTCCACATGAATTTTTCCTGTGATCATTCCCATCCAGCAAGTATACCTCCAATCATGGAATAAGAAATCACACGTCCAATGTTGTATTGCAGTGAATTACGGAACATTGAGCCATTTTTTTCACTTGACAAAGTCTGTGATAAATTAATTCCACCGCACATGGCTATACAGTGTACGGAAGTGATCAGTCCAATCACAAACAATGCTCCATATCCCATCTCACTGTCCGCAAGCTTTCCCGGCGCCAGACGGTTCAGAATTCCCAAACGCTGCAAAAGGAAAAATATGACTGCGATGATTGCAATTTCTAGCTGACGGAAGCTTCTTTGATTCCACTGGTCTGCTGCAGTGTGGATGCAATTCTGTTCTGACAGTTAATACAGGTCATTCCATTAACGTATATTTTCTGATGTTTCATTTTGTTTCCTTTCTGATGAAGTCAAAACAAAAGACTGTCACAATAGTTTATCTACTGTAACAGTCTTATTTAACATATCTTTATGATAGGTTTATTGTGATAATTCTTTGTTTTACTGTCAATACTTTTGATTCGCTTCACAGAATCTTCATTTTTGCATATAGGACGTACTCATGCCTTAACCGCCCAGCGCATTTTTGTGGATCTGGCTCTGCCGTTCTGGGCACATTCCTGCGCGGAAGGGCGAATCACATCTTTGGCATAGTCGGAATAGATTCCTGCTTTATAGCCGGCCTTAAGTGCTTTCTTTACAAGCTTGTCTTCTCCTGAATGGAACGTCAGGATTGCCACACGTCCGCCCGGTTTGAGAGCATCCGGCAGTTTTTCCATAAATTCATACAGAACCTCAAACTCACGATTCACGTCGATACGCAGCGCCTGGAATACTCTCTGGCAGGTCTTGCGGACGGTATCTTTACGTTCTTTTTCCGGAATAAAAGAAAGCGTCTTCTCGATAATCTCACGCAATTTTGTCGTAGTATCTACACGATTTCCCCTGCGGATCTCGTCCGTAATTGCTTTTGCAATCTCCTCACAATATGGCTCATCGGAATTTTCATAAAGCATTCCGGCAAGTTCATCTCTGCTGATCGTATCAAGTCTCTCTGCCGCGCTGATTCCCTTTTCCTGATTCAGTCGAAGATCAAGCGGTCCGTCTGCGCGGAAAGAAAAACCACGCTTCGGATTGTCAATCTGCATGGACGATACCCCAAGATCTGCAAGAATAAAATCAAATCCACCGGCTTCTTTTGCAATCTCATCGATCGTACAGAAATTCTGAAGTTTAACCGTCAGAATGTCCTCTCCAAAGCCCTGCTCTGCCAGACGCTTACGGGTCTTTGCTGATTCCTCCGGATCCACATCTGTTGCATACATATGGCCTTCACCATGCAGGCATTCCATCATTGCTTTTGTATGTCCGCCATAGCCAAGTGTCGCATCAAATCCTGTCTCGCCCGGCTGGATCTTCAGGAAATCAAGGATTTCCTTTACCATGATGGAAATATGCATTCCTGCCGGAGTGTTGCCCTTACTGATGACATGTTCGATCGTATCCTTATATTTCTCCGGATTCAGCTCTTTATATTTTTCCTCAAATTTGCGCGGATATTTCCCCTTATATCGTACTCTTCGTTTGTGTGGTGTCTGTGTTTCCTGTTCCATTTCGTTCTCCCTGTATTTTTAATTAATTTTCTTCTTTATAAATTCTTCTACTATATCCAGTGCCGCCTCACTCATAAAACCACCCCATCCATGTCCGGCATTCCTGAGCTTGACAAACTCCACATCCTTATCCATCCGTTTTAAAGCCTCATATAAAATACAGGACTGATTAAACGGAACCAGCGGGTCACTGCCACCATGCATAATAAGAACAGGCGGTGTTTTTCGATTGCGGTGCAGATGCACCACAGGATTTGCCGGATAAGCATCCTCCGGATGATCATGAAGTGTTTTTCCGCCAATCAGTACTCCTGACGGACTTTTGGCTGAATCATGATCGATTGCAGACGGATACTGTGATGCTGCCATAAGATCTGTCGGCCCAAACCAGTCTATGATGCAGTCCACTTCTGTTGTTGTCTGTGGATATTTTTCCGGAAGATACTCCGCATCTCCGGTAATTCCAGCCATCAGCGCTGTATGTGCCCCGCTTGAATCGCCCCAGAGTACCACTTTGCTCACATTGATGCCATAATGTGCTCCATTCATCCTCAAAAAACGAATTGCAGCTTTGATGTCTATCACCTGAGCGGGAAATGGTGCCAGCTCGCTTTCTCTGTGCTCCACAATTGCCACGGCATATCCTCTTTCGCACATCCTGACCAGTGTCGGAAGACTCTGAAACAATTTCTGCTTATGCCAGGAAGATCCCTGTACATATACGATCAGCGGCCATTTTAGATCTTTTCCATAAACGAGCGGTGCCATGATCTGAAGATGCAGCTTCCTGCCACTGTGCTCTGCGTATTCAACATCCGGATAAAGTTCGGTACAATATCCGAATGTGTCCTTTACGTCGATTTCTTTCACTCCCTCCGGAAGCTCTTCACTTTCCGGAAATCGAATTTTTTCCATCGGAGACAATATTTTTTTCACGTTTTTCCTCCGTAATCTGTTTTATTTGTAAGCTGTTTCATATTTTCATTTTGTATAAAAATCTGTTTTGATCTTAGATTATCATACCATGTCGTCCTGTTCATCTCAACTATAAATCTACGGTCTGTCAATGCCTCCCAAACAACCAAATACAAATTAAACCAACAAATTTTCGTGTCAAAAATGACCACCAAAAAAGCAAGTCCAGAACAAGTCCACGAATTCTCAAGCTACCAATGACTCCAGCAACAGTAAGTACAAACAAAGTCCACAAAATCCGAGTAAAACAGATGATTTAAATAGAAGTAAGTACTCCGAAAGTCAATAAATCCGTCGAAAAAAGATGGTCTAAATAAAAGCAAGTATCCTGGTAGTCAAAAAGTACACCGAAAATAGATGGTCTAAACAAGTACAAATACCAACAAGGTCATTCACATTTGGGTACCGCAAACTGTCCCCTTATTTTTTCTTCAAATTGCCTCTTTATTCATGTACAGTTCTATTGTAAAGTATACACAATCAAAAAACATAAGAAATAGGGAGGTTTTATATTACTTCCCGGGAAAGGAATAATTATCATGGCAAACACAAACGTACAGACAGCAGCAGCTGAGCGTGAGATTACTTCTTCCGTTCAGTTTCTTACCGTGACCGCTATCTTTGTAGCTCTTACTTACATCTTTACAGCATTCATCAACGTCCGTCTTCCGATTGCAGCCAACGGAGGACTTATCCATCTCGGCAATGTTCCGCTGTTTATCGGCGCGATCATCTTCGGCAAAAAGACCGGAGCGATCGCAGGTGGTGTCGGAATGGGACTGTTTGACCTGCTTTCCGGTTGGACTTTATGGGCTCCATTTACTTTTGTAATCGTTGCTCTCATGGGCTTCACCGTAGGCAGATTTACCGAAGACGAAAAACACCAGAACTTCAAGTGGTATGTAATCGCACTCATCGCAGCCTGCGTAATCAAAGTTGCAGGATACTATATCGCGGAAGTCGTAATCTACGGTAATCCACTTGCACCGGTTGCTTCCATTCCGGGAAACCTCGTACAGATTGGTGTTGCAGCAGTCATCACACTTGTTGTGATCGCACCTCTGAACGTTGCTGCTAAAAGAGTCGGTTTACGTAAATTCAAGTAATATCCCGCGAGGTGTTTTGACATGTATATGTCAAAATCCCGAGACATACAAGTCAAAATGCCATCACCAAAGGTGATCTGGAATGCATTTTGGCTCGTAACTGTGAAGGTACTGAACAGTTACACCGGATTAAAAAAATAATAAGAAAAAGGACTTGATCTTATGTATAAAATTATGACACCGGGCCCGACACAGGTTGCCGAAAACGTGCGTCTCGCCCGCAGCAGAGAATGTACCAACCCTGATCTTGACGAAAACTTCGTAGAATTTTATAAGGAAACCTGCGAAGAGATCAGCCGGCTTCTCCACACCGACAACGAAACACTCATCCTCGGCGGAGAGGGAATCCTCGGACTGGAAGCCGCCTGTGCGTCCATGACCGAACCAGGTGACCGTGTCCTCGTTCTGGACAACGGCATCTATGGCAAAGGATTCGCAGATTTTGTTTCCATGTACGGCGGATGTCCGGAGCTCTACTCCAGAGATTACCGTGAAACCCTTGACGTACAGGAACTCGAAAACTTCCTCAAAGAAAATCATGATTACAAATACGCAACCGTTGTCCATGGAGATACACCAAGCGGTATGCTGAACGATGTTTCCGCAATCTGTCCGCTTCTTAAGAAATACGGCATCATGACAGTTGTCGATTCCGTATCTGCTTCTTTCGGCGAACCGATGCGTATCTCTGACTGGCAGATTGACATTATGTGCGGCGGTTCCCAGAAAGTTGTTTCCGCACCTCCGGGACTCACCTTCGTAGTGATCAGTAATGATGCAAAAAAAGCCATGACAGACCGTAAGACACCAATTGCATCTTTCTACGCAAATCTGACGACTTTTGCACATTATTACGAAGAAAAATGGTTCCCATACACCATGCCGATCAGTGATATCTACGGACTCCGTGCCGCGATCGACAACATTGCAGCCGACCCGGACATCCTGACACGACATGAAAAAATCGCCGAAGCTTCCCGCAAAGCAATCACCGGTGCCGGCCTGAACCTTTATCTTAAGAGTGGTTTTTCCAGCACTGTTACTGTATTTGAGATCCCGGAAGGAACCACCGCCAAAGCAATCCTTGATGGTGTCAGAAATGACTACAACATCATGCTTGCAGGTTCTTTTGATGTACTTGCAGGCAAAGTCATCCGCATCGGACATATGGGAAACAATGCTGATTACTACAATGTTCGTGAAGTCTTTGCAGCTCTGGACGGAACGCTCGCCAGACTTGGTGTTCCACTTAAAGCAAGCATGGAAAAACTCTTCTGCGACAGCATGAAATAGAATTTACACCAATAGAAAAGAGGCTCATTTACTATGAATAACAATCTGAAAAAATTAATTCTCGCAGCTTTGTTTGCTGCACTTTCCTGCGTGGCAACCATGTCCATCCGCATCCCTACTCCGGGAACCGGTGGATACATTCACCCGGGGGACGCTATCGTGATCCTCTCCGGTGTAATTCTCGGACCGGTCTGGGGCTTCCTTGCAGGCGGTATCGGATCTGCACTTTCTGACCTGATCGGTGGATATTTCATTTATGTTCCGATTACTTTCGTGATAAAAGGTCTTGTTGCACTTGCTGCCGGACTTCTTTATCAGAAAATCGGTAAAAACCAGAAGAGCCGCTACATTGCAGTCATTCTTGGCGGTGTTGCAGACATCATCCTCGTTGCAGGCGGATATTTCGTATGTGAATTCTTCATCTACGGAGCAGGCGCAGCTGCCAGCATCCCTGCAAACATCATTCAGGGTACCGGCGGACTTGTTATTTCCTGTATCCTTTACCCGATCCTGATTTCCATTCCAAATGTACGTCAGACCGCAGTTGCTGCAGGTAAATAAATAATTTATCAATAACCTCAAAAGGATTCCCGTTCTATGGTTCATTCACATCTCCATAGATTCGGAAATCCTTTTTTATTCCTCAGATAAAGTACTCAATTACTTCCTCCGGTACGGTCTTCGTCTTTTCGTTGAATATCAGAACCGCCTCACGTTCCTCCACCGGACCAAGAGCGTATATTGTTTCTTTGTTTTCCTGATTAAAGTACTTAAACGGCACTATGCGGTTGTATTCCTTAGGATGTTTATCATCCATCAGAATATCTTTCTGTTCATATGGTTTATCCCAGTAATACGGATCGAAGAGAAGAATATTTTCATTCTGTATTCCAGTCATCAAAACATAATGCTCTTCCTCAAGATACAGACGCACTACCGCCACACCCCCATGATTCAGCGCATGATTGATGCGACTTTCTCCATCTATGTACACGCTCCGTCCTGACAGATATTCACTGCTCACAGACATGATGCCGAGGTCTCCGTATTCGTTCAGCCAATTGCTGAGGAACATCATCGCTGCTCTGGAAGTGCCTCTTTTGCCTGGGATTCCTTCTTTGCTGTGGCAGTCCAGACAGTAAAGCATCGTATTTCGGACTGCCTCCGGAGGGATCTCCTCCCGCTCGAACAGATAGGCAAGCGCATTCATCATGGAAGTCGGTCCACAGTCGTATTCAGATAATTGATAATGTAACGGATTTTTCATAATAATCTCTCTCTTCGGTAAGTAAAATTTAATGCAGTCAGTTTATATCTGACTTCTCTCTTTTTTGTATTACTGTTCGGATTTCTTTTTTATTCTTCGCATCAAGCAGTCCTTGCAGGATTTCTTCATCCTTGATCATATCAAGGACCTGCAGCAGTCGGTCAATATGCTTATCTTTTCCGGCCACAGTAAACATGATCACAATTTTCACCGGAATCCGGCAGTCTTCCTCCCCCATTGCATCAAATTCAATTGGCGGATTCAGCACTGCAATTGAAATACCTTCTTTTTTTACATGTTCCGCGTCTGTATGTGGAATTGCCACTCCAATCCCGTTCACATCCAGCCCTGTCGGATAATCCTTTTCTCTTTTCAGAACAGCCTCTGTGAACCCTTCTTCTCCATACCCTTCCTGTATCATGGCATCTCCCATGAGCTGCAGCACCTCTATATTGTCGGATGCCTTTAAATTATGAAAAATCAAATTGTCGTTTAGCTCTTTCCAGATCATTTTTTACCTGCTTTCTGTTGTATTCCTTTTTCATCCCCATTAACCGGTTACCTGTAATTTTCTATGTAAGACAAGATCTGCTCCGGATCATCCATAAATTCACAGAGTTTCAGATTGGACGGATCCATGAATTTCTCATCAGCTGTATGGCGCAACAGAACTTCCATTCCGTCATAGTAGCCGTTGATATTGTAGAGAACGATCGGGCGATCCAGTCTGTGCAGACTTTTAAGCGTCAGGATCTCAAAAAATTCTTCATAGGTTCCGATTCCGCCTGGTGTAACGATTGTTGCATCAGAGCGCTCCTCGAGAAGTTTTTTGCGCTCACGCATGGTATCTGTAAAAATAAATTCACTGCAGTTCTGATACAGAACACCCGGTTTATCAAAAAATCGTGGTGCAATACCAAGAATATAACCGCCTTCGACATCCACACCTCGCGCCGCTGATCCCATCATTCCTGTCGCGCCGCCGCCAAACACCAGCCCGTGTCCACGCTTCGCCATCATTTTTCCGAGTTCTTCTGTTTTGTCATAATAAATCTGCTCCAGCTGCGCACTGGAAGCGCCATAGATACATATATTCATAATTTACTCCAGTCCTGCAAAGAATAATTCGTAAAAATCATCCTCGCCTTCAAGCATTGGTGAGTTCTCGCCACCGCCATTAGTGCTCCTGCGCATCGTAGCATAAAATTCTTCACCTGCAGTGATCAGATCCATATCGTAGATCTCATATCCCAGTTCTCTGCATTTCCGACAAAATGCGCTGAGAGGCTGTGCATCTTTCCTTGTTTCCAGAAGTTCTGCCCGAAGCTTCTCGTCACGACATGCTTTGCTTTTCAATTCATCCAACATTTCTGTAATTCCCATGGTGCCGCCCTCCCTTATTGTAAACATCTTTGCTGGTAGCCACAAATATGAAGTATTCTGCATCTTATTTCTCTTAAAATGCAGAAATGCAGACACACACCAACGTATATGTCTGCATTTCTTCTCTAATTTTGTGGTGTTGTCTGAATATAAGATACCACATCTTCCTTATATAATTCAAGAAGAGTCTTCTTCTTTGTACTGATTGCAAAGCCGTGGATCTTCAGGCCGTTTTTCTTTACATAATCAATCATATTCTGATAGTCTTCCTGATAATCAGTTGACTGCCCCATCATGGAAAGGATGTCCTCATGATCCTGCATATAGGAAAGCATACTGGTAAAATGTGTCTGCATGATATCTGCATCGGTCACTTCTGCCTCATTATAAGAATCTGCATTATCCAGAAGCGACAGATACGGATATTTTTCTTTGTCCCAACTCATGCCTGAACCTGATGCATACGGGCAGAAACCAATGTTTGGCTCACCGCAGTAACCGTCCTCTTCTTCTGTGTGAACTGCACACCAGAGATTTCCCCACTCCAGATCTTTCTTATCAGAAATTTTTTCAAACCAGTCGATAAAATCTTTGTAGTCCATAAGTTCGTTTATGGAAACAAATGCCGTGTACCAGTCATTATCGTTGTATCCGGAAATTTCTTCTTTTGAATACTGAATACTCTCCTGTTTGCGAGCCTCTGTATCCACTTTTGTTTCCTTTCCGTTCTCATCTGTCTCCCATGCTTCCCATGCATTCTCATCTCCCGGAAGGTAAAACATCAGCGCCGGACGGCTCAGAATATTGTTATCATACAAAGTAAGTTTGCCTCGCACCAGTCGGCCGCTGACGGAAGTAAATCGTCCTGTCCATGTGTAAGTCTGCGGGATAACGATATCGTATTCGCCATAGCCTCTGGAAACTGCATTTACCTGATCACGGTAATTTCCCGGCAGATACAATTCCGAATATACGGAAAGATCCAGCGACATTCTGGTCGTCGTCATTCCTTCATACGCTCCTGCTGCTTCGTTTGGATCGTAATAAAATTTTGAGACTGCTTTCGGAAGGATAAAGACTGCGCAGAGCACAAATATCAAAACAACAGCCCCTACGATTGTTCCCATTTTGATAAAAGCCTTGCGGATAGAGTGCCGGATTTCCTTCATGAACTGCTCGTTAAAAGCTTCCTCTTGCTTCTCCGGCTGATTTCTCTGTTGTTCTTCTATGCTGTTATCGTTTTTACTATTTTGTCGTTCTGTCTTCTGAGTTTCGTCATTCAACCCATTGAAACATCCCTGTTCATTCTCCAAATCAGAAAAATCAGGTATCTCTCCCTCTTCATAAAGAAATTCACTGATTGCATCTTGTTTTTCGATTTCCGCTTCTATCTGTTTTTTTGCGCTGTCTTCCAACTTTCCCTGCTTATATAGCCTCAATAACTCGCGATATGTCATTTCACGTCCTCCTCTCTGCCAACTATATTTCTATCTAATTCTACTTACATATTTCATACTATTTTTTACGCTTTTCACTTATCTGCCTATTCTCCTTTTAACTCTTCTAAGTCTTTCTTCAATTCTTTCTTTGCCCGATATGCCAACACACGGACATTCTCCGGAGTAATATGTAAAACTGCGGCAATCTCTTTCTGCGACATTCCGCCGAAATACTGCATCTGAATGATCTCGCGTTTTTTTAAATCCAGGTTCTGAAGTGCCCGGTAAAGCATTCGCCTGCTTTCTTCAGCAAGAATGTTTTCGAGCAGGTCTCCTTTTTCGCAATTTTCCGGCACAACATTTTGTTCCTTACTGAGAATCTCTTTTGACCTCTTTTTCTGCTGATTATAAAACAGATTCCTCGCAACCATATAAAGCCATGCCCGCATATTTGTATGTCCGTCCGGCAACGCCAGAAGCGCTTTCAAAAATGTCTCATGCAACAGATCCTCTGCCTGATGCCGGTTCCTGCAAAGGGAATACAAATACAGATATAATTCTTTTTGATATGCGCCATATAACTTCATAAAAAGCTCATTATCCACATCTGTTTTCCCCCTTTCCGAAATTCTGCACCGGCAGCTGCCTTTCTGCCCGCTTTTTCCACCGGCATTTTTATCTCTTTCAACAATATAACATTTGAGCAGGAAAAATGTTACAAAAATAAATATCTACCCGCATAGCGGGTAAGCTGACTGTAAAGAACAAAGCGGACAAGTCCGCTTCAAACTCCCTGAATCCCTCAATCTTTGAGGGACTTGTTACGCTTTGCGCGCCAGATGCCGTCTGCTTCAGCAGACATATTCCTCATGCATCTGGTCGCATCCTCGCGGAGCGTTTTTGTGTAATAGGAACATTACGGAGTAATTTCCTATTACATAAAAAATCAGCACCCATAAAGAGTGCTGACTGATTTATCTGTTCATCCCAAGCTTTGCCATCAACGCATCCTGAAGAACCTGAGAAAAATTCAGGTTTTCACGTATGGCAGCTTCATTAAGCCATTCTGGAATACTGAGTGTTTTCTTTACAGCTCTGGAACGGTTCTTTCGCCGGTATTCTGCTATATCAAATTCAACAATTACAAGTATACCATCTTCCACTGTAATTTCATCTGCAGAAGATGCCTTCGGAAGCGTTTCTCCCTCATTATCTATTGTAGTCAAAGATAAGCCCAGTGCATCTGCTGCCATCTCATATGCTTCCTGCATATCTTCTCCCTGTGTCATACATTCCGGAATATCCGGAAATGTTACCCAGAATCCGCCTTCTTCTGCTCTATGAAAAACTGCCGGATAAAATAAACGTTTGTTCATACGTAAGCCTCCATTCACACAACAAAACTATCTGATTCCCGCCTGTTTAAGAATTGCCTGTTCCAGACCTTTCTTTAAATCTTTTGAATGATATGGAACAATTACAGATTTTCCAGTATGTACATTTTTCATTTTCATATGTGAACCATTTTGACTTATTGTTTCATATCCATTTTCTTTCAGGAGCTTTATCATCTCCCTTGGCGTCATTGGCAATTCATATCCTCCTTTATTTTAACACGTATCATTACGTATTTCAATTTATTTTTCTGTTTTCCCGCTCCCATAATGTTAACAGTAAATATCATATATAACAAACAAATTCGTTCTTCTTTTTCCGACAAAATTTCACTAAACGCTTATTTACAACTTTTTCATTTATACTGTCATTCCATTTAAGAATTGTCTTTTTCGTTACCTTTGTTTATGACTGTTATAGAATTATGATAGTATTTTTTGCCGTTGCACTTAATATCCCTGTCGTTATGTGGGCAAGGAGCCGATAAGCCTCGTCACCGGAATCTACAATTAAATTATATCCGAAAAACTGCCTGAAAACGGTCTTGAATGTATCATCGTTCCACGTAAAGAAAATGACAGAAAAATCGGTTTGGTTGACTTGGTTTTGTGTAACTCTGGATCAAGTCATCCATTTTCGGAGCTTCCATTGACTCCCAGATGACTTTCCTATTTCACAGGCATCCGATTTGAACGATTTTGGGTACTCTCCTCTTACTTACTCCTTGTATAGTCATCCTTTTTTACAAATTCTGTTGACCTCCTGGTAACTTGCTTTTCTCCTAGTCAACCGATGCTACGAATTCCGGTACCTCTCTGGTAACTTGCTTTTCTCCTAGTCAACCGGTGCTACATATTCTGCGGACTTTCACTTAACTTACTCTTCCCCCGGTCATCCAATCCCCTTCCCCGCCCGTAGAACAAAGCGGACAAGTCCGCTTCAAACTCCCTGAATTCCTCAATCTTTGAGGGACTTGCTACGCTTTGCGCGCCAGATGCCGTCTGCTTCAGCAGACATATTCCTCATGCATCTGGTCGCATCCTCGCGGAGCGTTTTTGTGTAATAGGAACATTACGGAGTAATTTCCTATTACATAAAAAAATCCCTCCTGTGAACCAACTCTACAGGAGGGAACTTTTATCATATATTTTGTTGGTGTGAGTTTCTGATCAGGCAGATTACTTTGCTTCTTCTGTCTCTGCTTCCTCAGGTGTCTCTGTTTCCGGTACTGCTCCGTTATGAACTGCAACAACTGTCAGTACTACAGCTTCCAGATCATCTTTAATGTCGATATCTTTGTCTTTTGCAAGGCTCAGATCTTTGACACGGATCGTGTCACCGACCTTCAGACCGGCTACATCGACTTCTACTTTGTCAACCAGTGCTGACGGATAAGCTTTATAATTTACTTCTTCCATGTTTTCCTGAAGAACACCATCTGCTACTTTGTCATGGTTTACAATCACGATTTCAGCAACAGAATGTACTTTTTCATTGCTTACCAGTGCCTGGAAATCAATCTCATCAACTCTGCCTGCCAGTGGGTTAAAATCAACCTCTTTAATCAGTGCATCGTATGTCTGACCATCTACCTCAAGCATAACCTGACTTCCTTTGTGGTCAGTCTTTAACAGTTTGTCAACCTCCGTCTTCAGCATTTTTACCGGGATGGAACCTTCGATCTCACGACCGAATACATTACCTGTAACGTATCCTTCTCTTCTCAGTCTTTTTGCCTTAACGTCCATGCTTCTTTTTTCAGCTTTTAAAGTATTCATTTGTCTTTTCCTCCAAAAATCTGATGCTTAGCAGCCTTCAACTTTGTTTTGTGAAAGGAGGTTTTGTTAAGTTCTGTTTACTTTTTACGGTTAGAAGTATAGCACTGAGTACAGAAACAGATTAACCAAATATTATTTTTTTTTACTTTAAAATTTGTTGATATTTTAAAATTGTATACATTATATAGATTTTTCTGATTTTTCTTATATTCAAACGCTAAAGAATGTAAATCTCAAATCTTACCGGATTCTTTTTTATGATATAATCATTATTGCGGTTCACAAAAAAGTGTGAACCCTGTATTATATTTTCAAAACCTGGATGAGGTAACTAAAATGTATCATGATTTAACCGGCAGATCTTAGGAGACATCGGCAATCTTTCCTCAATGACCTGTATCCAGCAGTCCATCATGAATTTCGGAATTCTGATGGTACAGGGACTTGTCAACAGTTTCGATCCTGTTGTTATGGCAGCATTCGCCGCTGCCGTCAAGATTGACACCTTTGCCTATCTTCCGGTGCAGGATTTCTGCAATGCTTACTCTACTTTTATTACACAGAGTAGAGGGATCTTTTTACTGCGGAATAGGATGCCTTTTCCTTCTGTACGGATATTACCGCGCAGTCAAAAAACCCGGCATGTCCGTTGTCCTGACCGTGATATCCCTTGGAACACGCGTTGCCCTCGCCTATCTCCTCTCTGCTTATATCGGTGAGATTGGTATCTGGATGGCAATTCCAATCGGATGGGTACTCGCTGATGCCGTCGGACTGATCCACATGAAATTTCATAAAATATGAAGTTTTAAAATACCTTCAACATTACTGCTCCCGATGCTCTTTCCGGCATCGGGAATTCTTGAAAGCCGCTATTTCCGTTGCTTTTCTTCCACTTTTCACACAGCACTCCCCTTTTGATTCAACCGTCAGGGATACCCGTAAATTTCCCCTGCCTGCAATATAGATAAGCCATGTAAGAAACCTGCGAGGCTTTTGAGATTTCGAATGCTCTAATTATCACTGCGTTGCACTATCTGAGCACCTTCAGGTGCGAGTTTGCAAAAGCAGTGATTAATAAATGAGCAGAGAAATCCAAAAACACAGCACGTTTCATCCATGGCTTATCTATATTAAAAGGCAGGGATATTTTTTCGTCATCCCTGCCCGTTCTCATAAACTACTCTCTTTTATTTACTTTTTCTCTTTTGCTTTTTCATTTGCCAGTATCTCTTCTGCCATCTCCACTTCCGTCTTTTCATCTTTCGGAAGGATGATATTCAGAATAATCGCAAACAGCGCTGCCGGCACGATACCTGAACCACCAAAGATCAGATTAATACTTTCCGGAAGCTGTGCAAGTACGGCTGAATTGGAGCCAAGTCCATAGCCAACACCAAGTGCAACAGACACAATCGTCACATTTCTCGGAGACAGTGGCCATTTTGTGATAAGCTGAATACCACTGATTACGATTGATGAGAACATCATAACCGCTGCGCCACCCAGTACACTCTGCGGCATAATGGAAATCAGTGCTGCAAGCTTCGGAAACAGACCACATGCGATCAGGAAAATACCGCCGATTCCGATTGAATAACGGTTCACGACCTTATTCATGGCAACCAGACCAACGTTCTGGCTGAAAGAAGTATTCGGAAGAACACCAAGCAGTGCTGCAAAAGAAGATCCAAGACCATCACACATAACACCACCGGAAAGCTCTTTGTCAGTAGCCTCACGGCCAAGACCACCTTCTGTAATACCAGAAATATCACCAACTGTTTCAACAGCGGTAACGACAAACATGATACAGATCGGAACAATTGCTTTTGCATCAAATACCCATTTGACCGGCATGATCTTCGGAATTGCAAACCAGGATGCGTCTGCTACCTTACTCCAGTTGACTACCCAGGACTTTGTTGCTTCAACAACAGCACCTGTTTCATCGGTGTATGTAAAAGTAGTCGGCAACACCATTGCCATGATGGATACCAAAATATATCCTACAATGATGCCCAGCAAAATCGATGAAAAACTGGTGAATCCCTTTGTGCCGTGTTTCAGTGCTATGATCACAACCAGAACTACCGTACCTACAAAAAGATTTTCGAGAGAACCATAATCCGGTGCTGTACTTCCACCGCCGAAAGAACCGATTCCGACAGAAATCAGTGAAAGTCCGATAGACAGTACAACTGTACCAGTTACAACTGCAGGGAAAAATTTACGCAGTGGCTTTAAGAAACCTCCAAGTACGGTTTCAAACAGACCACCGATAAAGCTGGCTGCCAAAATTGCTCCATAACCGGCAACTCCGCTTCCCATCGTAACTGCCACGCTTTTGCAGACACCGATAAATCCGGAACTTGTTCCCATAACGATCGGAAGTTTACCACCAACAGGTCCGATCGTGTAGATCTGAATCAATGTAACGATACCTGCTACCAGCATGGCATTCTGCAAAAGCGCTACCTGCAGGGCACTTCCTGATTCGATACCACAGACTCCTGTGATGATCAGAAGTGGGGTCAGGTTTCCGACAAACATTGCCAGAACATGCTGTAATCCAAGCGGAATCGCAAGTTTCAGCGGTGGCTTACCGTCAAGATCATACGGTGTTGCAGTGTTTTTTTCTTTTGTTTCCATTTAGTTTCTCCTTTTCTCCTCTCTCGTTCGAGCCCTGATAAAATCAGCGGACATGTTACCGGCACTTCCACTATACGCGTGCAGCAAAAAAGGAAACAACAACCATCTTCATCTTTGAAGTTCTCTGTCGTTTCCTTTCAAGGTGCGGTTTCTCATGTTAGCGCACTAAATAACATCTCGATTATTTAATTATACCAGATTATTTTTATCTGTCAATTTCTTTACTTAATAGTATTCATGATCAATCTGTATCACCGCGAAATACTTGCTTCCCGGCAGTTCGTGTATCCGCTCTTTCAGCCAATTCACGATCTCGTTGTCTGTATAGGAAGTTTTTCTCGGAACCTCCACATCAAAGATCAGATTTGTTCTGGTCGAACCTTTTACCATTCGGAAATCATGCATACTGAAGGATTCATCCAGAAAATGTACCATCTCTTCTACTTTTGCCTTCATCGCAAGAACTTCCTCATCATCTGTCACAATCGGATCCATATGGATCGTTGCGGAACAATGCAGTTTTTCCTGCAGTTCATGTTCAATATGATCGATCTGTTCGTGGATATCCTGAATATTTCCGTTCACATCCACTTCTGCGTGAAGTGAGATCATCACACGTCCCGGACCATAATCATGAACGATCAGATCATGTACACCATGAACCATCGAATGTCCCAGAACGATTTCACGAATTTCATTGATAAATTCCTGCTTCGGCGGCTGTCCGATAAGAAGGTCAATGGTTTCTTTCAGTGTAGAACCACCTGTATAAAGAATAAAGCATCCTACCAGAATTCCGAACCAGCCATCAAGAAGCAGTCCCGTATATTTGCTGATCAGTGTGGCGATCAGAACAAGTGTCGTTGCCACAGTGTCGCTCAAACTGTCAACAGATGTTGCTTTCATTGCTGCACTATCCAGTTTTTTACTCAGTGAACGATTATAAAAAAACATATATACTTTCACAAGAATGGATGCGATCAGAATCACACATACCAGTGCACTGCTCTCAATCGGTTCCGGGGAACGCAGTTTACCAAGTGATGACCAGATGAGTTCGAATCCCATGACAAGTATTGCTACCGATACCAAAAGTCCGGAAATATATTCCATCCTGCCATGTCCGAATGGATGCTCCGGATCAGGCTCCTGTCCGGAAAGCCGAAAACCGATTAACGTAATGATCGAAGAGCCCGCATCCGACAGGTTGTTAAACGCATCTGCCGTAATAGCAATAGAACCACTCACCGTTCCTGCAATCCATTTGCCAAGAAAAAGCAGAATATTCAGTCCAATTCCGACTGCACCACTTAAAACGCCATATGCCTGCCGGACTTCCGGCGAATTGTAATTGCGGCGATCCTTAATAAAAAGGGATGCCAAAAATGTAATCATATAGATTCCCCCTGTCTGTATTCCCTCGATCTTACCACATTTCTGTGAATAAATCCAGATTTCCCGGAATCCATCTGGAAAAAGATTTCAGAAAATGATATAGTTTTATTAATAATGTTTACATATTACGAGGAGACTTATTTCTATGAAAAATCTCAAAAATATTGCAATGCTGATAGATGCTGATAATACACAGCTTTCCAAACTGGAATCTGTTATACAGGAAATCTCAACAAATGGCCGTATCGTCGTCAAACGTGCTTACGGTAACTGGCGCAAAGGTTCTCTCAAAAACTGGGAAAATGAATTAAAACGTCTTGCAATCAAAGCGGAACAGCAGTTTGACTATGTTGCCGGCAAAAATGCGACAGACATGGCACTCGTTATTGATACGCTTGATCTTCTCCACAGCGGCATTTACGATGCCTTTGTCATTGTCGCAAGTGACAGTGACTACACACCTCTCGCGATCAAACTTCGTGAATCCGGAGTCTTCGTTATGGGAGTCGGTGAAAAAAAGACACCGGAACCTTTCCGCAATGCCTGTGACGAATTTGTCTATCTTGAAAACTTAAGCAAAGATACGGATACGCAGACTGCCGCCGTTCAGAAACCGGCAGAAACTGCAAAACGCAATGCGCAGGAAAGTGCCGAAGAACGCCGCAAAGCAAAAGAGCTCAAAGAGATCCACAAGCTTCTTCGTATCGCCTGGGACAAATACCAGGATGATGACGGTTATGTCAATGTAAGTTCTGCCGGTCAGTATATCAAACGTGCCAGACCGGATTTCGATGCCCGTACCTACGGTTATGTCAAACTTCCGGAACTGATCGAAGCTTTCCCTAAAAGATATTCAATGAAGCGCTACCCCGGCAAGGGCACGGTAACGATCATTGCATATAAGTGTCTCTGATTTCTTTCTCAGATATACAATTTCTTTTCTTTATTTACGTCCAAACAGTCTCTTTACTGCTTTTACTACTTCATTCAGAATGATAACTGTAAAAGCAGTCAGGAGCATCTTTCCCCACATTCCCACAGAAAGCGGAACCGTTTCAAATACAACTGCACCAAGGAAGTTTTTGAAATGCTGGAGCATAAAGTTTAACTGTCCGTTCATCACAAACTGGATCACTTCGATGGCAAAAACAATAGCTGCGGCAGAAGCACCAAGTACTGTGATCTGTTTTCCGAGTTTATCCAGTTTTTCCTGAATCGGTGTCGTCTCCTGACAAACAGCTTCGGCATCTTTATTCACCGGTGAAATAGCGAGTGATGTTGACTGCCAGTGTGATAATAGCGGCAAAAATCAACACTTTTTATTTATTACAGCCTTTCAAAGCAGTTCTTTCTTTATCCAATCAGGTTTGCAAGATCCTCTTCTACTGTCCCGATTCCACTGATTCCGAAGTTATCTACCAGAATCTTTGCTACATTCGGAGAAAGGAATGCCGGCAGTGTCGGTCCGAGATGGATATTTTTGACTCCAAGCGCGAGAAGCGCCAGAAGGACGATGACCGCTTTCTGCTCATACCATGCAATATTGTAGACGATTGGAAGCTCATTGATATCGTTCAGTTCAAAAATTTCTTTCAGTTTCAGTGCAATGACTGCAAGTGAATAGGAATCGTTGCACTGTCCTGCATCCAGAACTCTCGGAATGCCACCGATATCTCCGAGATTCAGCTTATTGTATTTATATTTTGCACATCCTGCAGTAAGAATTACAGTATCTTTCGGCAGTCCTTTTGCAAAATCAGTATAATAATTTCGGGACTTTGCACGTCCGTCGCAGCCTGCCATTACGACAAATTTGCGGATTGCTCCGGATTTTACTGCTTCTACGATCTTATCTGCCAGCGCGAAGACCTGCGCATGTGCAAACCCACCGATGATCTCACCATGTTCGATCTCTTCCGGCGCCTGACACTGCTTCGCCTTAGCAATGATTTCTGAAAAATCTTTTTCTTCTCCGACACCGCCCGGAATATGGGTGCATCCCGGATAAGAAGCTGCACCCGTCGTATACATACGGTCTTTGTAGCTGTCCTTTGGCGGAACGATGCAGTTCGTTGTCATCAGGATCGGACCATGGAAACTCTCAAACTCCTCTTTCTGTTTCCACCATGCATTTCCATAATTTCCGATAAAATTCGGATATTTTTTGAACGCCGGATAGTAATGCGCCGGAAGCATTTCGGAATGAGTGTAGATATCCACACCCGTTCCCTGCGTCTGTTCAAGAAGCATTTCCAAATCATGCAGGTCATGTCCCGAAACAAGGATACCCGGATTTTTGCCGACTCCGATATTGACCTTTGTGATCTCAGGATTTCCGTAAGCTGCTGTATTAGCCTTGTCAAGAAGTTCCATCACACGAACACCGAACTTTCCTGTCTCGAGAGTCAATGCGGTAAGTTCTTCTGCCAAGAGAGCATCATCCGCTGTTGCCGCAAGTGCTTTCTGGAGAAACGCGTCGATTTCCTCATCCGTATGCGCAAGTGCTGCTGCATGTTTCGCATAGGCTGCCAGTCCTTTCAGACCGTAAGTGATCAGTTCTCGAAGACTTCGGATATCTTCATTCTCTGTGGCAAGAATTCCTACGCGCGAAGCTTTATCTTCAAAAGTATCTTCTGTACCGTTCCAGAATGCAGCTTCCGGGAGACCATCTCTGTTTTCGACTTTTTTCAGAAGTTCTTCTTTGATCTCCAGCGTTTCTTTGATTCGTGTAATGATAGATTCTTTATCAAAATTTGCATTTGTGATTGTTGTAAACAGATTCACAATAATTTGATGATTGACATTATCATCTATTTCTTTTCCTTCGCTTCGAAGCTGTGTGGTCACTGCTGAAATGCCTTTTGTCACATAGACCAGCAGATCCTGCATAGCTGCAACATCCGGTTTCTTTCCACATACCCCTGATACTGTACATCCGCTGCAGCCTGCAGTTTCCTGACACTGAAAGCAAAACATCTTATTTTCTTTTTTATCCATGGTTAAACCTCCTTATGGTCTCTCTGTATAGTTTCTTTGTGAATCCAATATAATATACATCTCACTATAAAGACGTGGTTATAACCACATACATAAAAACGCAAAAAAGACGGACATAAAAATCCGTCTTCTTTCAATGCATATAATAATTAAATTTTATTTTCAGTCAAAAAATTCAATTCCTATCAGTGTCAGTCCGTGTGCCGGCGCGGTCGGTCCGGATACAGAACGGTCGCAGGCATCGAGGATCTTTTTCACACGTTCCGGCGGATACTGCCCGTTTCCGACCTGAATCAGTGTTCCGGCAATGATGCGAACCATATTGTAAAGAAATCCCTCTCCCTTTACACGAATCGTCACAATGTCACCGTCTCTCCACACATCAATTCCTGTAATGGTACGGACTGTGGATTTTACCTGCGCACCTGTTCCACAGAAACTTGCAAAATCATGTCGTCCGATCAGATAAGAGGTTGCTTCCCGCATCTTATCTACATCAAGTTTATAATGATAAAAATAAGAATACAAACGCTCTGTCGGCACCGGGAATTTACGGTTCAGTATCCGGTATTCATATGTTTTTTCACTGTCGCAGTATCTCGGATGAAAATCCGGTTCCACTTCTTCTGATAACTGAATACGGATATCTTCCGGCAGTCTCTGATTCAGTGCATAGGAAATCTTTTCTCCCGGAATGCGTGTATTCGTATCAAACACAGCTACATTTCCGAGTGCATGGACACCCGCGTCGGTACGGCTTGCACCCATGATCTCAATCTTTTCTCCGAGAAGGTCAGAAAGTGTATCATTAAGCACACCCTGAATCGTGATTCCGTTTGGCTGAATCTGCCATCCACTGTAATTCGTTCCGTCATAGGCAACTACAAGTCCAACTCTTTTCATCTTGTCCTCCATTTATGGTAAAAATGGCTCCCGCCTTTTACAGCAAGAACCATCCTTATTTTATAACCCGGCCACACGAAATCCGATCGCTACTGCAAGATACGCAAACAGGATCAGGTATGCAATATGGTCTCGTTTCTTATATTTCAGCGGTTTCATCTGGGTACGGTGATCGCCCCCGTGATAACATCTCGCTTCCATCGCCATTGCAAGATCATTTGCACGGCGGAAAGCCGAAATAAACAGCGGTACCAGAAGCGGTACCATATTTTTTACTTTCTGGATCAGATTTCCATTTTCAAAATCTGCGCCTCGCGCGATCTGTGCTTTCATGATCTTGTCCGTTTCTTCCAGAAGAATAGGAATAAAACGAAGTGCAATCGACATCATCATTGCGATCTCATGTACCGGAACATGGATCTTATTCAGTGGACGAAGGCTTTTTTCCAGTCCGTCGGTCAGCTGATTCGGGGTAGTCGTCAGTGTCATAAGCGAGGAGCCGATTACCAGATAGATCAGTCGGATTGCCATGCGGACTGCCATTGTAATACCTTCTTTTGTGATCTTGAAAATTCCAAGCGTAACGATCGCCTCACCCGGTGTCAGAAGAATATTAAACACCATCGTGATCAGCAGGATCATAAAGATTGCTTTCAGTCCCTTGAAAATAAACTTCACCGGAACTGTGGAAATCAATATCATTCCTGCCAGAAATACGGTCGCTACCGCATATCCGACTACAGTATGAAATAAAAATACCGATATAATAAAAATCAGTGTACCGGCAAGTTTTGTTCGTGGATCCAGCTTATGGATCGGGGACTTTGCCGGATAATACTGTCCGATTGTAATATCTCTAATCATTCAGAACCCCTCCTTTCAGTAAAGGAGAGTTCATTTTCTTAAGCGCACGCAGGATATCCGCTCTCGCTTCCTCAACAGTTGTATCAGAAGGATCTACCGGAAGTCCTTTTTCTTTCAAAGCATGCATGATATAGGTGATCTGCGGTGCTGCAAGTCCCATCTCTTCCAGCTCTTTGTAATGCGCAAAAACCTTTTTCGGAGTATCGTCAAATGCAATCTTACCGTGATTTACCACTATCAGACGTTCTACATATTTCGCAACGTCTTCCATGCTGTGTGAAACCAGAATGATCGTGATTCCACGGACTTTATGAAGTTCTGCAATCTGGTCAAGGATCTCATCCCTTCCCTTCGGATCAAGTCCTGCAGTCGGCTCATCCAGAATCAGGATCTTCGGATTCATTGCAAGAACACCGGCGATCGCCACACGCTTTTTCTGTCCGCCGGACAGATCAAATGGAGATTTGTCAAATTTTTTTTCTTTGAAGCCTACCTGAAGAAGTGCTTTTCTTGCTTCTTCCTCAGCTTCTTCTCTGCTTTTGCCCTGATTCATCGGTCCATAGCAGACATCCGAAAGAACATCGCTCTCAAAAAGCTGATGTTCCGGATACTGGAAAACAAGTCCGACTTCACTTCGAAGTGCTCTTCTGTTGTAGTTTTCTGCCCAGACATCCTCACCATTGTATGATACTGTGCCGGAAGTCGGCTTAATCAATGCGTTCAGATGCTGGATCAATGTAGATTTCCCACTTCCTGTGTGTCCGATCACACCGATAAACTGTCCATCCGGAATGTTCAGATTAATGTCTTTCAGTGCGTGGATCTCATAAGAAGTTCCCGGGCTGTATGTGTAAGTTACGTTTTTCAGTTCTATTGACATAAGGCATTTACCAACTCTTCCGTAGTAAGGATTCCATCCGGAATGTCTACACCGGACTGTTTCAGTTCATGTGCAAGCAGCGTTACCTGCGGCACATCCAGACGATATTTCTTCAGTGTCTCCACCTGTGAAAAGATCTCCTTCGGAGTTCCCTCCATCACGACATGACCGTCATCCATGACAACCACACGATCGGCATCGATCACTTCTTCCATGTAGTGTGTGATCAGAACGACCGTCACATTTTCCTGACGATTCAGCTGATGAACTGCTTCCAGTACTTCTTTTCGTCCGTTCGGATCCAGCATGGCAGTCGGTTCATCCAGAACGATACACTGCGGACGCATCGCCATGACACCTGCGATCGCCACACGCTGCTTCTGTCCACCTGAAAGCTTATTCGGTGAATGATGACGATATGCAGTCATTCCTGTCTTTGCAAGGCTTTCATCCACACGTTTCCAGATATCTCCTGTAGATATCCCCATATTTTCCGGTCCGAATCCCACATCTTCCTCAACCACGGTACCAATGATCTGGTTATCCGGATTCTGAAATACCATACCTGCTTTTTGCCGTACCTTCCAGAGTTCCGGCTCTTTCGCCGTGTCGATTCCGTCGATCCAGATGGTTCCCTCTGTCGGGAGCAACAACGCATTGATGTGCTTAGCAAACGTAGATTTGCCTGAGCCGTTATGTCCAAGCACTGCAACAAATTCACCCGGTTGTATATCAAGGTCAACGCCGTCAACCGCTCTCTGCGTATCTTCGACATTTCCATCTTCATCATATCTCAAATAGTCAAATGCAAGTTTTGCTGCTTTGATGATTCCCATCTTTTTAGTCCTTTCAGGCTTCCTCGGAAGGTTCGCCACCGGTCAGAGATTCGATCAGTTCCCAGATTTCATCTCTTCCCTGCTTTGTCTCAGCAGAATACGGAATCACAGTTGTTCCTTTTCTTAACTGAAGGCCTTCTCTTATCGCCTTCAGATTCTTCTGAACCTGACTGCGTTTCAGTTTATCCAGTTTCGTTGCAATAATTATCGGCTCATAGCCATTATGAAGGATCCATTCATACATCTGTCTGTCATTTGCAGACGGATCATGACGGATATCGATCAGAAGAAAAACGGCTTTGAGATTACGGGAAGTATGCAGATAATTCTCGATCATCTTTCCCCATTTTTCTTTTTCTGCCGGTGTCACACGGGCATATCCATATCCCGGAAGATCGACCAGATCCAATTCATCATTGATCTTATAAAAATTGATCGTCTGTGTCTTGCCCGGCTGTGCACTGGTACGCGCCAGTGCCTTCCGGTTCATCAGACCATTGATCAGTGAAGATTTGCCGACGTTGGATTTGCCGGCAAAAGCCACTTCCGGCAAACCGGTATCCGGAATCTTACTTGTGATTCCGCATACGATATCTAAAACTGCGCTTTTTATAACCATAAAGTCCTCTTTCGATAACTGTTCAAGTCTCTGCAAGTTACTTCTGTCAATTCGCAAGTGCCTCGTGAAGCACTTCATTCATATTTTCTACAAAGGAGATTTTCAGACCGTCAAGGATCTCATCGTCCATCTCCTGAATATCCGGTTTGTTCTGCTTCGGTACAAGTACCTGCCTGATCTTGGCGTATTTGGCTGCAAGAAGTTTTTCTTTCAGTCCGCCGATCGGAAGTACATGACCACGGAGTGTGATTTCACCGGTCATTGCTACATCTGCGCGCACTTCTCTTCCGATGATCGCAGAAAGCATAGCTGTCGCCATGGTAATACCCGCAGAAGGTCCGTCTTTCGGAACTGCCCCTTCCGGAATATGTACGTGAATATCATTTTCCTGGAAAAATTCCGGCGAAATATCATAATCGGATGCTACAGAACGAATGTAAGAAATACCTGCCTGAGCAGATTCTTTCATAACATCTCCGAGCTGTCCGGTAAGTACAAGTTCTCCCTTGCCCGGCATGACATTGACCTCGATCTGAAGTGTATCACCACCGACCTGTGTCCATGCAAGTCCTCTGGCAATTCCGACTTCGTCTTTCTTATTTGCCATCAGATAACTGTATCTGGCTTTGCCGAGAAAATCTTCAAGGTTTTTGCCTTTGACCGTGATCTTCTTCTGGTTATTTTCCATGATCTCACGAGCCGCCTTACGGCAGATCTGACCGATCTTACGCTCCAGTCCACGCACACCTGCCTCGCGGGTGTAGAGTGTGATAATCTTGCGAAGTGCAGACGGCTGGATCGTCAGTGCTCCTTTCGGAATACCGTTTACTTCCAACTGTTTCGGGATCAGATGCTCTTTCGCAATGTGTTCTTTTTCGTTTTCAGTATAACCTGAGATCTCGATGACTTCCATACGGTCAAGAAGTGGTCTCGGAATACTGTCCATATCATTTGCGGTCGCAATAAATAATACTTCGGAAAGATCCTGAGGAACCTCTACATAATGGTCATTGAAGCGGTTGTTCTGCTCCGGATCAAGCACTTCGAGAAGTGCTGCAGAAGTATCACCTTTATAGTCACTGCTTGTCTTATCAATCTCATCAAGAAGCATCAGCGGATTGCTGACACCTGCCTGTGAAAGTGCTTCCGTGATACGTCCCGGCATAGCACCTACATAAGTCTTTCTGTGTCCGCGGATCTCCGCCTCATCACGGACACCGCCGAGACAGATGCGGACGTATTTTTTATTCAATGCCTCTGCTACAGACTTCGCAATGGAGGTCTTACCTGTTCCCGGAGGGCCTACAAGACAGAGGATCGGGCTCTTGCCGCCACCTGTCAGCTTACGGACAGCAAGGAATTCCATGATGCGTTCCTTGACATCTTTGAGCCCGTAATGTCCTTCTTCGAGAATTTCCCAGGCCTTCTTTAAGTCTGTGGAATCTTCAGACTTTTTGTCCCACGGAAGCGCAAGAAGTGTCTCGATATAAGTGCTCAGCACACTGCTTTCTGCTGCACTGCTGTTCATGCTCTTAAAACGGTCAATTTCTTTGTTCAGTTTGTCTTTAACTTCCTGAGAAGCCTGAAGTTCACCAACTTTTTGGCGGTATTCTTCCGCGGTATCACTGGTACTTTCCTCTCCCAGTTCCTCACGGATGACTTTAAGCTGCTCTCGCAGAATATAATCTCTCTGATTCTTATCCACACGGGATTTAAGCTTGCGCTGCAGATCGTGTCCGACCTGGAACACTTCGATCTCATTTGTGAGGATTGCAGCAAGTACCTCATAGCGATCTTCAAGGCTGACTGCCTCGAGGATTTTTTGTTTGTTCTGATAACTCAGCGGAACATTTACCGAGACCTGTGTGATCAGCTGATCGATATCCTCAATGTTCAGGATTTTTGCTGCCAGATCTTTGCTGATTTTTCCGCTTTCCATGCAATATCTCTGAAAGAGTTCCTGAATACTCCGGAACATTGCTTCATTCAGAGATTTCGTATATTTCGTACTGTCAGGCTCAAAAAGTGCCGTCTCTGCTTTCAGAAACGGCTCCTCCTGATCAAGACTTAGAAGTTCTGCACGTTCAATTCCTTCTACCAGCACTCTGAGCAGATCCTGCGGAAGTTTTACTACCTGCTTGATATAGGCAACAGTTCCCACCTGATACAGATCTGATAACTTCGGAGATTCCATCTCAGAATCTTTCTGTGTAACCAGAAAAATCTTCTGATCATGAAGCATTGCCGCCTCTATCGCTTTGATTGAACGTTCTCTGCTCACATCAAAGTGAACGATCATTTCCGGAAGGATCGTTGTGCCGCGCAGAGCGATTGCCGGAAGAATGCTGATTGGCTGTTTCATCTATTTTCAATCCCTTCTTTAGGCCGTCTCCGGCTTTCCTGTCTTTCTGGAACGGGAATTTCTTCTTGTGGTATTTTGCTGCATGGCAGGCTGTTCCCCATGAACCACTTCCGGTTCTCCGGTTCCGTCTACTGCATCTTTTGTGATGATGCACTTACATATCGTATTGTCGGAAGGAGTACGGTACATCAGATCCATCAGAGATTTCTCCATGATGGAACGAAGTCCTCTGGCACCGGTCTTGCGCTCCAGAGATTTTCTCGCTACTTCTTTGAGGGCATCTTCCTCAAATTCAAGCTCTACTCCATCCAGCTCGAATAATTTATGATACTGTCTGGTCAGAGAGTTCTTAGGCTCTTTAAGGATACGGATCAGTGCTTCCTCATCCAGTCCATCTAAAGTAACTACGATCGGAACACGACCGATAAACTCCGGAATCAGGCCATATTTGATAAAGTCTTCCGGCATAACGTCCTTCAGGACTTCTCCGATGTTTCTTTCTTCCTGTACAGAAACATCTGCACCGAATCCAATGGACTTGGTGTCCTGACGTGCTTCAATCGTCTTTTCGATACCGTCAAATGCACCACCGCAGATAAACAGGATGTTGGTGGTATCAATCTGAATAAACTCCTGATGCGGATGTTTACGTCCACCCTGCGGCGGAACGCTTGCAACTGTACCTTCAAGGATCTTCAGGAGTGCCTGCTGTACACCTTCACCGGATACATCTCTGGTGATGGATGCGTTCTCGGATTTACGTGTGATCTTGTCGATCTCATCGATGTAGATGATACCGTACTGCGCACGTTCGATATCATAATCTGCTGCCTGAATGATCTTCAGAAGAATGTTCTCAACATCTTCGCCAACATAACCTGCTTCGGTAAGTGTGGTTGCATCTGCGATTGCGAAAGGCACATTCAGAAGTCTGGCAAGTGTCTGCGCAAGCAGTGTCTTACCGGATCCTGTCGGTCCAAGCATCAGAATGTTGCTTTTCTGTAACTCCACATCCAGATTTTTGGATGCTGTAATTCTCTTGTAATGATTATATACAGCCACAGACAGAGCTTTCTTAGCTTCGTCCTGTCCAATGACATAATCGTCCAGAATCTTATGGATCTCCTCAGGTTTTAAAAGGTTGATGTCTGAATCATAAACATCCTCCGTATCATACTGAGCCAGTTCCTCTTCCATAATTTCCGAGCAGATACCAATGCATTCGTCACAGATAAAAACACCATCCGGTCCTGCGATCAGCTTACGTACCTGATCCTCAGATTTGTGACAAAAAGAGCATCTGACTTTTCCTTCTCTCATTTTTTCTGCCATAAATAGTTCTCGTTTCCTTTCAGTTTGATATGGCACAAAAGGAACCCCCTGAAAAGAGGTTCCTTCTGTCTGCTTTATTTATGCTCGACAACACCATCGATCAGTCCGTATGCCTTTGCTTCTTCAGCAGTCATATAATTATCGCGGTCTGTGTCTTTTTCCACTACTTCGTAAGGCTGTCCTGTGTTTTCTGCCAGGATCTCATTCAAAGTCCGTTTCGTCTGGGCAATGTGATCAGCCACGATCTGAATCTCGGTTGCCTGACCCTGTGCTCCGCCTGACGGCTGATGAATCATGATCGTTGAGTGTGGCAGGGCATATCTCTTGCCCTTTGTTCCGCCTGCCAGAAGGAAAGCTCCCATGCTGGCTGCCATTCCGAGACAGATTGTAGAAACATCACACTTAATGTATTTCATGGTATCATAAATAGCCATGCCTGCAGTTACAGAACCACCCGGGCTGTTGATATATAACTGAATATCCTTGCTCGGATCCTCTGCCTCAAGAAACAGAAGCTGTGCCACGATAATGCTTGCACTTACATCATTTACTTCCTCTCCAAGAAAGATAATACGGTCTTTCAGAAGACGGGAGTAAATGTCATAGCTTCTTTCTCCTCTGCTTGTCTGTTCAATGACATATGGTACTAAACTCATATATAAATGCCTCCATTCGTCGATTCCAGTGGTTCAGGATCTAACGTCTGCTCAGGCTTCCTTTGCTTCGTCAGCAATGAGAGTTACGGCTTTCTGTACAGCCATATCTTTCTTCATCTGCTCTAACTCGCGGTCACCAAGCAGTTCTTTGATCTTCTCCACTTCCATCTTGTATGCATCAGCCATTTTCTTGAATTCTTCTTCAACTTCTTCTTCTGTTGGCTGAATGTTTTCAACTTCTGCGATCTTTTCAAGAACAAGTCTTGTCTGGATTCTCTTGAGAGCCTGCGGTTTCATTTCTTCCTGCATCTTGTCAAGAGTCATTCCTGTAAACTGGAAGTACTGTTCCATGGTAAGTCCCTGAGACTGCATTCTTCTTGAGAAATCATCCAGCATCTGACGAACCTGTGTATTCAGCATAGCGTCCGGAATATCCATCTCAGCGTTTTCGATTGCTTTATCTACTGCTGCATTTTCTTTTGCAGTACGTGCAGCTTTTTCTTTCTTTTCTGTCAGGTTTTTCTTAACGTCTTCTTTGTACTCTGCAAGAGTGTCAAATTCAGAAACGTCCTGTGCGAAATCATCGTCAAGTTCCGGAAGCTCTTTTGCTTCTACTTTCTTAACGTCACACTGGAATACAGCTTCTTTGCCTGCAAGCTCTTTTGCCTGATATTCTTCCGGGAATGTAACCTTAACTTCTACGTGATCACCTGCTTTGGAGCCAACGAGCTGATCTTCGAATCCCGGGATGAAAGAATTGGAACCAAGTGTCAGCGGGTAATCTGTACCTTTGCCGCCTTCAAATGCTTCTCCTTCAACAAATCCTTCGAAGTCGATTGTTGTGATGTCGCCGTTTTCTGCTCCACGGTCTTCAACTGTAACTGTTCTGGAGTTTTTCTCCTGCTCTTTCTTCAGCTCAGCATCAACGTCTTCGTCTGTTACTTCTGTCTCAGACTTCGGAACTTCTACACCTTTGTACTCACCAAGAGTAACTTCCGGTTTAACAGCAACTTCTGCTGTGAAGATGAATGCTTTTTCTGGCTCAGCCTGTGTTACATCGATTTCCGGCTGGGAAACGATTTCAAGATCACATTCTTCCAGTGCTTTGCTGTAGTGCTCCGGAATAAGAGCGTTTGCAGCGTCTTCAAGGAAGATTCCTTTTCCGTACATCTGCTCGATCATTTTTCTCGGTGCTTTACCTTTACGGAAGCCAGGAAGAGTGATTCTTCCTTTTGCTTTCTGGTATGCAGCCTGCATAGCTTTCTCTAAATCTTCAGCAGAAACCTCGATTGTCAGTTTCGCCATGTTTTTTTCCAGTTTTTCCACCTGTAAACTCATGTTTCCTGTTCCTCCTTAATTTTCAGGTTAGATCTCTTATATTGTAACCGTTCTGTACTTCTGCAGTTACTTATATTCTAACTTTTCCTTTATTCCTGCGCCTTCTGGCGGCATCAGGCAACTGTATCTCCATATAATGAGATACAATTACAGTCATTATCGTAGTATAGCACAATGTCTTTAAAAACACCAGTATTTTTTTATGAAAAAGCCTTGTTTTTCCTTTATTTTCGGCTATATACCACGGATTCCGCAATTTCATCCGCTGTTTTTTCACCTAGAAGCTGTCCAATCAGGCTGAGCGCGAAGTCAACCGCCGTTCCGAGGCCGCGGCTCGTTGTGACATTGCCGTCGATGACAACACTGTCCAGAGAACGCTCTGCTCCTTTTAATCCGTCCATGCAGGATGGATATGCGGTCGCTTTTCTGCCCTCAAGAAATCCCAGTGCGGCAAATACGGTCGGTGCTGCACAGATGGCTGCGACCTTTTTGCCCTGTTTATAAAAATCTGTCAGGAGGTCACAGAGCGGCTGATATTCTCCGAGATATTTTGTGCCCGGCATGCCACCCGGGATTACAAGCATGTCCGCATCAGAAAAATCGGTTTCTTTAAAAACAAGATCTGTCTGCATATGGATTCCGTGAGAAGTGGTGATGTCCCTGATGTCCTTAATAGAAACTGTCTTTATATCGATCTGTGCGCGGCGCATCAGATCGACTACAGTCAGTCCTTCAATGTCTTCAAATCCGTCTGCCAGAAAAATATATACTTTTTTGCTCATAAAAAATTCCTCCCTTATTGACATATTGGCTTTGCTGCCTGCCCGTTGTTTTATTGCCATTCTGTCATTCAGTATAGCATTTCACGTCCAAAAGGGATATACTAAATCTGAAAATATCATAATTTATCAAGGAGTTTTACTATGGAAATCGAAAGAAAATATCTGATAGAAAAAGAACAGCTTCCGGCAGATCTTGCATCTTATCCGTTTCATAAGATCGAGCAGGGATATCTCTGTACTTCACCTGTCGTTCGCATCCGCAGACAGGATGACGATTATTTTCTCACTTACAAATCAAAAGGCCTCATGGCCAGAGAGGAATATAATCTTCCGCTGACGCAGGAGGCCTATGAACATCTGAAATCTAAGGCAGACGGTCTTGTCATCTCCAAGACACGTTATCTGATTCCGGAAAAAAACGGTCTGACGATCGAGCTCGACGTTTTTCATAAAGATTATGAGGGACTGCTTCTGGCAGAAGTAGAATTTCCATCCGAAGAAGCAGCGAATTCCTACACACCGCCGGCATGGTTCGGACGTGATGTTACCTTCTCTTCCGATTATCATAACAGTACATTGAGCAAGGGCAGGAAATAATCCCGCCCTTACTTTTATTTACATTCTGTTTTCTCTGTTATCTCATCTTTGCTTCTTTGTATCTGGCAACATTGTAGATTCCCTCGTTAAAATGTTTCCTTATTCTGTGGTTGATTTCTTTATGCATAAAGGCCTTCCCCGTACTTAAAAGATTTTGGTGGTCCACTTGCTCATATCCCAGACCTCATTTACCACATCCTGATAAAACTCCGGTTCATGGCAGATCAGAAGGATACTGCCCCTGTATTCCTTAAGTGCACTTTTCAGCGCATCCTTTGCATCTACATCAAGGTGGTTGGTCGGCTCATCCAGAAGCAGGACATTTGTGTCTCTGTTTACAAGCTTGCACAGACGTACCTTCGCCTGCTCACCACCACTTAAGACACGTACCTGGCTCTCGATATGTTTGGTAGTCAGTCCGCATTTCGCAAGGGCTGAACGGATCTCATACTGTGTATAAGACGGAAATTCCTGCCAGAGTTCCTCGATACAGGTTGTCTTATTGTCGCCTTTTACTTCTTGCTCAAAATAGCCAAGTTCCAGATTTTCACCTCGTTCGCAGTTTCCTTTGAGTGCCGGGATCAGTCCGAGAATACTCTTTAAAAGTGTCGTTTTTCCGATTCCGTTTGTTCCGACCAGTGCGATCTTCTGTCCACGCTCCATGGTAAAATTCAATGGTCTGGACAGCGGCTCATCATAACCGATCACAAGGTCATGCGTCTCAAACAGCATTTTTCCCGGAGTACGTCCATAACGGAAATTAAACTCCGGCTTCGGCTTTTCTGCTGCCAGCTCGATCACATTCATCTTGTCCAGCTTTTTCTGACGGGACATCGCCATGTTTCTGGTGGAAACACGTGCTTTGTTTCTTGCAACAAAATCTTTCAGTTCGCTGATTTCCTGCTGCTGACGACGGTATGCCGCTTCCAGCTGTGCTTTCTTCACTGCATACACTTCCTGGAAATGATCGTAGTCGCCGACATAACGGTTCAGTTCCTGATTCTCCATATGATAGATGATATTTACTACCTCATTGAGAAACGGGATATCATGTGAGATCAGAATAAATGCGTTTTCATAATCAAGAAGATAGCGTTTCAGCCACGCAATATGTTCTTCATCAAGATAGTTGGTCGGCTCATCCAGAAGCAGGATATCCGGTTTTTCCAGAAGGAGTTTGCCAAGAAGGACTTTTGTTCTCTGTCCGCCACTCAGGTCTGTAACATCACGGTCAAGTCCCAGATCCAGAAGCCCGAGTGCTCTTGCAACTTCTTCGACTTTGGAATCAATGACATAAAAATCATGTAATGTCAGTTCATCCTGAATTGTTCCCAGTTCTTCCATCAGGACATTCATTTCTTCTTCATCCGCACTTCCGAGAAGATCACAGATTTCATTCATTCTCTGTTCTTTCTGAAGGAGCGGGTCAAAAGCAGATTTCAGCACTTCCTGGATCGTCATTCCTTTTTCCAGAACCGCATGCTGATCGAGATAACCTGCGCGGACGTTTTTGGCCCATTCTACCTTGCCCTCATCCGGCATCAGTTTTCCGGTAACAATACTCATAAAAGTAGACTTACCTTCGCCATTCGCGCCGACAAGTCCGATATGCTCTCCTTTCAGGAGTCTGAAAGAAACATCTGCGAAGATTGCTCTGTCACCAAAGCCATGTGTCAGATGTTCAACATTCAATATACTCATATTTATTCTCGCTTTCGTTAAAGTGATATGTGTGGATTCCTGCCGGAATTTATTCCTCGGTAATCCGGCTCTCTCGTATTATAGCCGAAGCTCTGTGACGAATGCAACCTGTTTTGTGTTTGCGTTATTCACCAAATCCATCTATTTTGCACATATGGTGCAAAAAACGGCCGCACACTTCCTGTGTACAGCCGTTTTTGCTGAAATCAATGTAAAAAGATTATGCTGTTTCGTTAAATACTTTTTTGTCCAGCGCGCCATTCTGATGTGCAACGATAGTTGTGCAGACAGCATCACCTGTAATGTTGACTGCAGTTCTGGTCATATCCAGGATACGGTCAATACCCATGATGAGACCGATTGCCTCAACCGGAAGGCCTACGGAGTTAAATACCATAGTCAGGGTTACAAGACCAACGCTCGGAACACCTGCCGTACCTACAGAGGCAAGTGTTGCAGTTCCGATAACCGTCACGTAATCCATCGGACTTAAATGAATACCGAATGCCTGGGCTGCAAAAACTACAGCCACACCCTGCATGATGGAAGTACCATCCATGTTGATGGTCGCACCCAGCGGAATAGTAAAGGACGAAATCTTCTTGGATACGCCGACTTTTTTGGACAGCGTATCAATAGACATAGGAATGGTCGCATTAGACGTTGCAGTAGAAAATGCGAATGCCATAACCGGGAAAAATTTCTTGATGAACCGAATCGGATTCAGACCTGTAAAGACCTTGAGCAGGATCTGATATACGCCGAAACACTGAATAGCCAGTGCCAGCAATACACCGATCATATACTTCGCCAGCGGGATAAATGCACTGAAACCGATATTCGCAAATGTACGGCTGATCAGACAGAATACACCGATTGGGGCAAGGCTCATGATCATCATGGTCATTTCCATCATGATATCATTAAACTGGCTGAAGAAGTTTGCAACTGTCTCTGCACGCTCGCCCATTTTTGCAAGAATCACACCGACGATCAATGCAAATACGATAACCTGAAGCATGCTTCCGCTTGCCAGAGAATTGATCGGGTTGTCCGGAATGATATTCAGGATCGTATCGGTAAGCGATGTTGCTTCCATGGTTTCTACAGAAGCTGCCGAAGACTGAATCGCGCTCATATCAAGGCCGACACCAGGATTGATCAGATTACCGACACCAAGTGCAACGCAAACTGCCATTGCTGTAGTTGCAAGATAAAATACCAGGGTTCTCACACCCACCGTACCGAGTTTTTTTGTATCTCCAATTGCCATACTTCCGCAGACCAGAGAGCAGAATACCAGCGGTACAACCAGCATCTTCATCAGACGGATAAATCCCTGTCCAATGACATAGAGAACACCTTCAATAATTACATCTTTTTTGAAACTGCTGTCCGGAACCAGATAGCAGAGCACGATACCAAGAATTGCTCCCGCGATCAGCGCGATAAAGATCTTGGTCGTCAGCCCTATCGCTTTTTTGTTCGGAGTTTTTGCTTGTGTGTTTTTTTCTTTCATTTTAACCCTCCGTTCTCTCATCCATGTATTCTTTCAGGGACTCTTTCCATTCCGGCATATCATACATTTCAATAATACGAAGAATAAAATTGTCCAGAACTGCATATGGCGGTCTGACAGATGAAAGGTCTGACTGCTCGGTAGGAACAGCTTTAAGTTCGATTGTTTTGCCGGCAAGTCTTAATATCTCCTGTGCAAACTCATAACGGTTACAGATACCGCTGCAGGTCACGTGATATGTTCCATATTCATTTGTGCTGATCAGATACAGAATCATTCTTGCAAGATCTTTGGCGCTGGTTGGAGAACCAAACTGGTCTGATGCCACAGAAAGTGCTTTTCCGGACTCTGCCGCTTCCAGTACACGGTTTACAAAGTTGCGTCCACCGTGTCCGTATACCCAGTTACTGCGGATGACAAAGTGTTTGTGTGTAAATTCTTTTACATAATTTTCGCCGGCTCTTTTAGATCTGCCATATACAGTCAGCGGATTCGTATCATCAAACTCTGTATACGGTTTCTTACTCTGTCCGTCAAATACGTCATCTGTAGAAAGCTGAACGATTTTTGATCCACATTTACGTGCAACGATACTTAAGTTTCTTGCACCAAGTGCATTGACACGGTATGCATGTTCCGGATTTTCCTCACACTCATCAGTATCTGTGATACCTGTACAGTTGATGATCACATCCGGTCTGTTGACAGTACCGAAATTGATAACTTCATCTGTGTCCGTAATATCCAATTCATTGACATCCGTATTCAGTGCCTCAATCTGCATCGGATCCAGTACATCATTCAGTGCACGTCCGATCTGTCCGCCGGCACCTGCAATCCATACTTTTAACATCTCTTTTACCTCCCTAACATAAAAGAAGCGTTGATTCAGATCAAAATCAACGCCCTTTAATCTTTATATCTTTTAAAATTTTAGCAAGTCAAAGTATTTCTGTCAAGAAAAAGTGCACTACAGGCAGATATTCCCACCCGCCGCACTTTTCTTATTCTTCCTGCGCTTTTCAGAATCTTCTCAACTCTCTTTGGCGTAGTTGCAGGCATACCTCCTGTTTATTTTTATATGCATTCAGAGACATCACTGTCCCAGTAAATACGCTTTGATTCCATTTGCCATCCCATTTACCATCTTTTTCTGGTAGGCCGCATTCTGCATACGGCGGTCTTCCGCCGGATTGGACATATATCCAAGTTCGATCAGTGTCGTCGGTACCTTACTCCAGTTGTTTCCGCTCATTGTATCCGTCTCCCAGATATATTCTTTGCGGCATCCGGTCTCTTTTACATAGGCATTCAGGACAGCTTTTGAAAGATTATAAGATTGTTTATACATACTTGATGAAACAAATCGATTTCTTCTGGTCACGCAGATTGTCATGGCTCCGGTCACACTGGAAGAATCCACACCATTTGCGTGAATACGCAGATATACATTTGCTTTTGCTCTGTTTGCAATTTGTGCTCTCTGTGCGCAGCTTAATGCCGTCCGATTGTCTTTGCGTGTCAGAATTACTTTGCAGCCCTGTCTTATGAGAACTGCCTGCAGCTTCTTCGCTATATTTAAAGTAAGTGCATATTCCTCGACCCCGGTTACCACTCCATCTGTCCCGGAATTATCCTTTGCTTTCTTCTCCGAAGATCCAGGTCCCAGTGGTTCATAGCCACGCGCCACATTTCCGGAATGTCCCGGATCAAGTACAACTACCGGTGTCCATGCGCCATATTTATCAATTCTTCTTCCATGATAAATACGATTTCTTACCATCTTTCCTGTTGCTTTATGAAAAAGGCGGTAACGATTTCTGGCATACTGCCAACCGGTTTTTATCCGGCCTTTCGAATCAAAAAAATAATAATCACTTCCTATTTTACAAAATCCCGTCAGAATTCTTCCGTTTTTGTAGTATCTTCTTCTGAGCCCCTTTCCTCTCCATCCGGTAAACCGTGTCGCAGTTTTGCCGGAAGAAGTCGATGCTGCCTGTACAGTTTTTGTTGTGGCCAAATCGATGGGCAAGAGATTCGAGTCTGTCCCGTTTATGGCACTGCACAGCATCAGAAGAAACAAAAGCAGGCTGAGATGACGTTTTATTCTTTTCATACGAGGTTCCTTCCTGTTCGTGTTGTATTTTAGTGTTGTATTTTCATATTATGTAACTGTTCAGTACCCTCACAGTCACGAGTCAAAATGCATTCCCAATCACCTCTCGGGATACTACCTTCTGAATAGTTACCATATTATACTGAAGAGCTGTCCATAACTTGTGAACAGCTCTTCATACTTTCTTTTAATATTCTCACATATCGCATGTAATTTCAACTACGATTTTCCTGGCCCCAGTTTCAGGCTTCTGCGTCTTTTCTTTCTCCACAAGCGTCTGTCAGTCTGTCAATCACTTTGTTACAGATTACTGTGTAAAATGCGCCGAACACATTCATTCCGACTCGAAGCGCTACTGCCATCGGCATCCCAAACAGACCTGCTGCAATCGAAAGTGCTCCGAATGTATTAAACGCGGTCTGCCATGCGTAACCTGCTGAATAGCCGACACCGATTCCTCCGATCATTCCGATATACGGGTACATAGATTCCGGTAAAATCAGGTATAGTGCGATAAACAATACACATCCGACAATGTTAAACTGCCATCTTTTTCCTGACCTGGCGATGCAGTCATCTGTAAAAGGAAGGCACACGGACATACAGGCAATTCCTGCCCACATTGCTCTCGGCAACCCCAAAAGAGACACAATCAGCATTGCACTTGAAACGATCAGTGTCAATTTCAGATACCATCTGCCTCTTGCAGAATGAAGGTCAAATTCACGGAACAGATCCGGAAAACTTCTTCTGTACGGACGGTTTTTCTGATTTTTATAAAAGATAATCATACAGAGAACCATTCCGACTGCAAGTCCTTCGACTCTCTTTATGTATTCCGCACCGGTCACGTCATATCCCAGCAGCAAAAGATATCCCAGCACAAACGTCGAATGATTATACATGATCACATTATGACATCCCAATATCATCAGAAGAAGGATGGCTGCTGTATTTACCGCAAATGCCCCGATCGGATTAAGGGTGTTGGAAAATCGCGGCGCAATCATAAGAATCACAAAAATCCCCATAATGCTGACCAGTCCATGTGTCGTTTTGATTCCGAAATCCGCCTGCCTGAGCACAAGCACAGCAAGCAGTACTGTTACTCCCACAACGCTGTTGTCACTTCCGGTCAGATTTGTGTACAGCGTCACCACCGCCACACAGAATGCCATCACAAGGTATACCTTGAAATTATAGATCAGAATATGGCGGCGTTTCTCCTTTGGGTCTGCGGTATTTTTGATCAGTTGTTTCGAACCCACCGAACTCAGCTGAAGTTCCTGATAAAAAGTCATAAGTCTCGCTCCTTTTCTTGCAAAGTGTAGAGAACTATACCGCAAATCCGCCGGAAGGTCAAGAGGAGATTTTCAATTGGACTTTTCTGTAATGGCTCTGTCTGTGATTTGTGGACTTAGCATCTATTTACTCATTCTTAGGGTATCCAATTTCAAGGCAGTTTTTGACTCACTTTGCACTTACCCTTCCCTGGACCATCCAATCCCAGATCAGTTTTTGACTCACTTTGCACTTACCCTTCCCTGGACCATCCAGTTTACAAGGATTTTGTTGACTTTGCATGTACTTTCCCATACTATAGTCATTCACAGCCGTGATTTTCGTGTACTTTTAACAAACTTACTGATTTACAGGTCATTTTTCACATGAATTTCTGTTGGTCGCAGCTAGGCTTCCCCTCCCACAGGTCATTCCCAAACCGTAGTTACAAAGCTGAACAACTCTTACTTTTTTTCATTAGACAGGTCTATCCTGAATTTGTATTTACCTGCTCTGTCATATCCTTTTCCCAGGTCATTCATATTCTGCCGGTCCGTACAGTCGACTTTCCTTTTTACATAAATCTCCTCATTCCTTCGCAAAACTCTTCTATAATCGGCAATTTTTTTACCCGTCTTAATTTAATCCCACATATCTGGCAGATTTGCTGCACTCCAGCTTCAACTAAAATATTCGATACTCTCACTTCTTTTGGTGCACCATACTGAAAAATAAATCCTATCAATTCTTCTGCCAGAGAAACAATGGTATCATCCTCCGGTTGCTGCAATTCACATTTCAGCATCATTCCAGATTTAGCATCCGCAATCATGCAAGTCGCCGGATTAGCAGGTCGCTTATATTTTTTATCATTCACCGAAACTCCAAGAATTGCTATATCTGCTTCTAAAACAGCATTACATTTTGATGCTTTTCTCAAATCTGCCATCAATTCCTCATCTGTAATAATCAGATTTCCAAATTGGAATGATGAAAATGGTAGTGGTTTAGCACCAAAATTCCATGACTTTTTATCTTCTCCAAACTCAAAATAGTACATTTCACCCTTTTCGAAATCCACATCAACCTGTACACTTTCATATTGTTGCAATGCTAATTCCAGATTAAGAAAATAATTAGTCATTCGAATAACTTCATCCTGATTCAGATTATAGGGATAATACCCTGCCTCAAAAGACTGAAAATATAACCATTGGTTCTTTCCTCTGTATTTATATCCCATTTCTTTGATATTTTTCTCTGTTTATCCGTTAATTCCTCTCTGTTACCCCAATAACATGTTAGATTATTTTGCGAAAACATAACATACTCTATCGGCAGATTTAGCTGCTCCTGCATTGTAAGCATCATGAAATCATTTAGTCCTTCATATCCTTCATATACAACAATCCCATAACAGTCCCCACCATGTCCCAGTATACTGTAAAATGTTGTATCTTCTTCGTTCCCCTCCCGTATTCCGATAATGTCCAGATCCCAGAATTTATTCCATGGCTTCATTTCTTTTATTCTGGTTGCAACTTCATACAATTCTTTCCATTGCTCAATCGTAGCTTCTTTTCTCATATGTTCCCCTTTACCTTAATTCTGGATTTGAATTTCAGTTTTCTGCATACTCATATTCTTATCGTAGTCAAATACAATATTACTCCTACCTGAATTATTACATATGCACTCCAAAGCCACAACAACATTTTACAATACTTCAAATAATTTTCAAAATCATCTGCTGTAACGGTATCTACACTATAACAGATATTCCTTTACAAGACTCTCCACAACTTTCATATCCAATCCATCCTGCAAGGTCTCAAATGTCAGAATCAACTTTTGTCCTGGAAAAATCCCATTTTTCTCGTAAGTTTCAATCTTCCTGATAGCATTTCTTGCATACTCAGGATCATCCATTCTCCCATCATGTTCCCAGTAGATTTCTTCTCCTGTTTTCCGGGATAAAAATGTAAAATCCGGATAAACTATGCCAAATCCTTTCAGGAAAATTGGATGCTCGTATTTATACGAAATGCCTGCATGATAAAAATAGTCTGCCAGAATCTTCTCTGATTTTGAGCGTACACGCTCCCCTTTTGCAGTTGTTATGATCGGAATATTTTCAGCAAACGCTTTACTCCTGTACGCTTCTTTTTCCCATTCATTTAAACGCTGTTCCCATGTTGGTCGCACTGGCTGAATCAGCTTCTGTCTCTCAGGATGTTCTTTCGTATATAATTGTTCAATTTCATTATCCTCATAATCCTTCAAAAGTCTTCGAAGCTGCTCCAGACGTTTCTTCACCAGATTGCGCAGTTTATTGTCATATGTATTTTGCGCCAGTCTGATCGGAAGTTCTTTGTCTACCTTTGAAATATAGATATCCTTTTTCTTATTATTTTCATTCGGAAAATGATGAAAGTAACGTACTTTATTCTTGTCCATTGAAATTCGTAAAGTCCCTTCCAGCGCATCTGCCTTCGGCTCCCCAATTCCGCTCAGAATCTCTTTCAAACACTTTTCTTCCTCTAATAATTTCTGTTTTAATCCATACATGTGGTGTCCCTCCTTTATTTTTATTGTGATTCTGTAGAACATTAGAGATTCAAATTAGAATGAACACATAAATATATGAAAGCTTGATTATTTCATTGATTTATTTAAAATACATCTGAATTGCAGTCATTTTTACATGAATCGTGTTGACTTGTTTTAGGCTTACTCCTACGTAAATCATCCGATTTTCCATTATAAACATGTTCGGTGACTTTCAGATAACTTCCTCTTCCCGTAGCACACCATTTCCGGCACTTTTATGGACTTCCATAGCACTTACTCTTCTATAGATCATCTGATTTACATTCATTTTTTGACCTGTTCAATACATACTCATCTTCAGACCATCCAGTTTACAAGTATTTTGTTGACTTTGCATGTATTTTCCCATACTATGGTCATTCACAGCCGTGATTTTCGTGTACTTTTAACAAACTTACTTATTTACAGGTCATTTCTCACCTGAATTTCTGTTGGTCTATCCTGTATCTACTTTTTTCCAGGTCATTACATCCACATTACTTCGTGGAGCAGCTCTGCAAATGCTCCTGTCCGGATCATTCAAGCGTCGCGGATTTGATGAGTCAGCTTCAAGATTTCTTAAATTTAATCGTTACTAACCGGTAATAATTTTTTTGGGGAATAGAGATATTAGAGATATTAGAAATAATTGGAATGTTTTTAGAAAAACCCCGGAACCAAAGATTCCGGGGCCTGATGATTTCCGTATTTGATAACAAACTTGAAAAGCTCTGCTCTTCTTCGTTCCTGATTATCGTTTAGAGAACTGAGGTGCTCTACGAGCTGCTTTGAGACCGTATTTCTTACGTTCTTTCATACGTGGATCACGAGTAAGGAATCCAGCAGCTTTAAGAACTGGTCTGTATTCAGCGTCTGCTTCAAGAAGGGCTCTTGCAACACCATGTCTGATGGCACCAGCCTGTCCTGTGTATCCGCCGCCTGTTACGTTAACGAGAACGTCAAATTTGCCTTCTGTTTCTGTTGCAGCAAATGGCTGACGAACGATAACTTTCAGAGTCTCTAATCCGAAGTATTCGTCGATATCTCTTTTATTAATTGTGATTTTGCCTGTACCAGGTGTAAGGTAAACTCTTGCGATTGATTTTTTTCTTCTTCCTGTTCCGTAGAATTTTGCGCTAGCCAATGTCTCCTACCTCCTATTAAAATGTTAAGGTTTCCGGTTTCTGAGCTTCATGTTTGTGCTCTGGTCCGGCATAAACGAAAAGTTTCTTGTACATGGTTCTTCCCAGAGGTCCTTTTGGAAGCATACCTTTAACTGCCAGCTCAACAACCTTTTCCGGTTTCTTAGCCATCATTTCTTTTAATGTGGTCTCTTTCATTCCACCAACATAGTCGGAGTGATGATAATAAATCTTCTGGTCCATTTTCTTACCAGTAACTTTTACTTTGTCAGCGTTAACGATGATTACATAATCACCTGTATCAACGTGTGGTGTAAACTGAGGTTTGTTCTTTCCTCTTAAAACGCTAGCAACACCAGATGCCAGACGGCCCAGTGTACAGCCTTCAGCGTCAACTACATACCATTTTCTTTCGATTTTATCTGGATTAGCCATATAAGTCTGCATGGTTTTACCTCCTGTTATTTATCAACGATAGTTTGTTTAATCACGGTCTCCCGTAATATCATGTATAAAATTTCCTGGTGAACAGCGCAAATCTATATACTGCGGAAATGTCCGAAACCGCTGATAAAAACACCTTTGCCGGGGCTTTGGCTTAAGTGTTATCGCACTATGTCACATTGGGTTATTTTACTATAATGCCCTTTGCATGTCAACAGTTATTTCCGATTTTTTTACAATTTTTTTACGCTATACATTGCAGATTATTATCTATGAACGGTTTCCACTATTTACCACATAAATTCCAACGCACACAAGAAAGAGTGAAAGCAGTCCCAACAGCCCGGATGCCTGATCTGTTTCTCCCAGCAGAAGCGCCGAAAGAAGAACTCCAAATACAGGATTCATAAATCCAAATACTGTAACTTTCGAAACAGGATTATATTTCAGAAGGATTCCCCAGAGCGAATAAGCTACTGCCGAAACCATTGCCAGATAAATCAGCAGTCCGATTCCTGCCGATGTCACTTTTATAATATGTCCACCCATAGCACATCCTGTTGCCATAAGCACTATCCCACCAATGATAAACTGATAAGCACTGAGCATAACCGGATTAAATTTCTGTGAAAATTTCTTTACAAATACAGAAGAAAATGCATAAGCGATCGTAGAAAAGAAAATTGCCCCCTCTCCTGCCAGGCTGAACTGAAAATTCATCCCGTTCAGATTTATCAGAACGACTCCTGCAAAACCCAGAACACATCCAACGATTTTTCTTGATGTGATCTTTTCCTGATGAAACAAAACACCTGCCACCAGAATTGCAATGAACACATTTATGGCTTCTATGATAGAAGCTTTTACTCCACTGGTATGCGCAAGTCCCATATAAAAGAAAAAGTACTGAATGATCGTCTGAAGAAGACTCAGCCAGACAATTTCTTTTACCGCCTTTTTTTCCGGCCACAAAAAACTGCCTTCCATCACACTTCCAATTCCAACCGCCAGAATTCCTGCCAGCGTGAATCTGCATCCGGCAAAAAGAATCTGTGACGCGGTGTCTGCCGCATCGACTTCAAAAAGCCTGTATCCTATTTTTATACACGGAAATGCACTTCCCCACAACAGGCAGCATAAAAGTGCTCCAAACCAGACGACAACTGTTTTTTGCATCCAGCCCCGTTTTATTTTTAATCCACTCATCAATCTCCCTCCTCTGTAGATTTTTATTGTGTCTCCACTGATACTGATTTATTGCCCGCCACCTACAGAGGTGGAGTCATTTCACATCTGATATTTTATTTTCTCACCAGCGTCAATTCCTGTCAACCTTGCTTCCATTCAATTCTCCTATTATAATGATAAGCAGTTACTGTTCACTTCCACACTCCCAACACAGAAATGGAGAATATGCCATGTCCAACATTACCAAAAAAGCTCTTATGGAGTCTCTGAAAAAACTTATGCTCCAGAAACCTTTAAACAAAATCACGATCAACGACCTGACCGCCGACTGCGGAATCAGCCGTATGGCCTTTTATTATCATTTCAGGGACATCTATGATCTCGTAGAGTGGGCATGTCTGGAAGAATCCACTAAAGCCCTGCAGGGTAAAAAAACATACGAAACATGGCAGGAAGGGCTTTTGCAGATTTTTGAAGCAGTCTACGAAAACAAAGCCTTCATTATAAATGCTTATCATGCTGTAAGCCGTGAACAGATTGAAAACTATCTTTTCCATCTCACACATGATCTCATTATGGGTGTTGTACTGGAGCAGTCAAAAGAAACCATGCTTTCCGATGCACAGAAAAATTTTATCGCTGATTTTTATAAATACAGTTTTGTCGGGATCATGCTCGACTGGATTCACCAGGGCATGAAAGATGATTACACTTCCATCTGCAACAATATGTGCACCACCATCCAGGGAAATATTACAAATTCTATCAAAAACTTTACAAATGTATCCAAATGATAAGATTTTGCTCATCCGGCATTTTTTGTCAATTGAATTGAACAGCAAATGGCAATACTATAGGAGACAGAAACAGAACAACAGAACAACAGATCATCATAAATAAATGAAAGGTGGTTTTTTATATGTCCAAAAAAAGTCTAAAACTTGGTGTTGCCCTTGTAGCCGGAGCAGGTGTTGCTGCCGTCCTCGCCAAAAATTCCAAATGTAATCCAGTCACTTCAAAGGCCCCAAACAAATCAGCTTCATCAAAAAATTCTGTAAACTCCGACTACCGCAACACAGAACGCGGAAAATACGAAAAAAACAGTAAAGGTATCTATTATACAAACGGAAACTACGAGGCTTTCGCCCGTCCGGAAAAGCCGGAAGGCGTTGACGACAAACATGCATACATCGTAGGAAGCGGACTTGCTTCTCTCGCTGCTGCCTGCTTCCTCGTCCGCGATGCACAGATGCCCGGTTCCCATATCCACATTCTGGAAGCCATGGACATTGCCGGCGGTGCCTGTGACGGAATCTTTGATCCTACACGCGGTTACGTCATGAGAGGCGGCCGTGAAATGGAAAACCATTTTGAATGCCTCTGGGATCTGTTCCGCAGCATCCCTTCAATCGAAACGCCGGATGTTTCCGTACTGGATGAATATTACTGGCTGAATAAGCATGACCCGAATTATTCTCTCTGCCGTGCAACTGTAAACCGTGGCAAAGATGCCCACACAGACGGTAAATTCAATTTAAGCCAGAAAGGCTGCATGGAGATCATGAAACTCTTCATGACAAAAGATGAAGACCTCTATGATAAGACCATCGAAGATGTTTTCGACGATGAAGTATTTAATTCCACCTTCTGGCTGTACTGGAGAACCATGTTCGCATTCGAAAACTGGCACAGTGCGTTAGAAATGAAGCTATATTTCCAGCGTTTCATCCATCACATTGCAGGACTTCCGGATTTCAGTGCCCTGAAATTCACCAAATACAATCAGTACGAATCCCTGATTCTTCCGATGCAGAAATATCTGGAAACTGCAGGCGTGGATTTTCAGTTCAATACCGAAGTCACCAACGTTATCTTCGAATTCAAAGAAGGCAAAAAAATTGCATCTGCGATCGAATGCAAAGTAAACGGAGTCGAAAAAGGCATCGTCCTTACTGAAAACGACCTCGTATTTGTCACAAACGGAAGCTGTACAGAAGGTACGATCTACGGTGATCAGAACCATGCGCCAAACGGTGATGCAGAAGTCCGTACAAGCGGCTGCTGGTCCCTCTGGAAAAATATCGCAGCACAGGATCCATCTTTCGGACATCCGGAAAAATTCTGCTCCGATATCAGCAAGACCAACTGGGAATCTGCAACCATCACCACACTGGATGACAAAATCATTCCTTATATCACGGATATCTGCAAACGTGATCCACGCACCGGCAAAGTTGTTACCGGCGGTATCGTAAGCTGTCAGGATTCCAAATGGCTTTTAAGCTGGACGATCAACCGTCAGGGACAGTTCAAAGATCAGGACAAAGATAAAGTCTGCGTATGGGTTTATGGTTTATTTACAGATGTACCTGGTGATTATATCAAGAAACCGATGAAAGACTGCACCGGAAAAGAAATTACCGAAGAATGGCTTTACCACCTCGGTGTGCCGGAAGACCAGATTGAAGATCTTGCAGAAAACAGTGCCGTATGCGTTCCGACCATGATGCCTTATATCACTGCATTCTTCATGCCAAGAACAAAAGGCGACCGCCCGGACGTTATCCCGGATGGATGTGTAAACTTCGCATTCCTCGGTCAGTTTGCAGATACACCACGTGACACTGTCTTCACCACAGAATACTCTGTCAGAACTGCTATGGAAGCCGTTTATGGACTTCTCGGTGTTGACCGCGGTGTACCGGAGGTATGGGGAAGCGTTTATGACATCCGCGAGCTTTTAAGCAGCAGCGTGAAGCTGATGGACGGCAAATCACCTCTGGAAATTGATTTTCCGGGAGTCGGTCTTATCAAAAAGCCCCTGCTTCACTTTATCAAAGGAACTGTGATTGAAAAAGTGCTCAGGGATTATGAGGTCCTGAAAGACGGAATGTGATTCTTATAAAATAGAAAATGTGTAATATTTCTATAATATGTGCTACTGCATCTGAGGATCAGATATGATATCTTAAGAATGCACACATATTCAAGAAAACACCGGAACAGATTTTAACCTGCTCCGGTGTTTTTCTGCAAATTCATATATTCTGTTAATAAATTCTCTTATTATGTTGATTCTCTGATCACCAGTTCTGTATCAAGCAAAAGAGATTTCATCTCCTCCTGTGGATCCTCGATCAGTTCCAGAAGCATTTCACATGCTGTATAACCCATCTGAAATTTCGGCTGATTCACAGTTGTGATCGAAGGTGACGTCATAGAGGATAACTCAATATTATCAAATCCAACCACCAGAATATCCCGCGGTACATGAAGATGAAAACGCTTCGCCGCACGGATCACTGCCGCTGCAAAAACATCGGATATGGTAAAAAATGCATTCGGTCTGCTGTCAGAATTCAGAAGTCTGCACACCGCTGCATAAGCCATCTCGTAACTTACTTCCGGCAGCTGCACGATCCACTGCTTCGGGATCATGACCTCCGCATTACGAAGTGCATTCATAAATCCTTCCTGACGTCTTCTTGCATATTTGAAGTTTCCCGGTCCGTTGATCAGCGCGATCTTACTTCCTCCATTTGACAGAAGATATTCCGTTGCAAGTTCTGCAGCTCTGGTGTCATCAATACTGACATACGGGTAATCCGCATGTTCATTATATTCACAGCACTGTACCAGCGGAGCGATCACCCGTATCTGATTCAGGCCCTCTTCCGAAACACGATTCAGAAGAATCACGCCTGCTGCATCCACTCTCCGCAGAAGATTGCAGAAATCCAGCAGATTGCCTTTATTCAGATGTGATTCATGGATCAGCAGATGGCATCCATGTGCCTTTGCAGATACTCTCGCGCCCCGGATGATCTCCTGATAAAATACATTCTCGATTCCCGGAATGTTCAGAACGATCAACGGCTGTGTCTCCTTCGAAACTGTGACTGTATTTTCTATCTGACAGCCCAGAGAACGCATCGCTTCCTCTACCCGTCGTATCGTCGGCTCTTTTACCAGTTCTCTGTGATTCAGGACTCTCGATACCGTTGCCGGTGATACCTGCGCTTTTTCCGCAATTAATGAAACAGTTATCTTCTTCATATTTTCTCTCTTTTTCAGGTTTTCTAAATTATTTCTATTATTAAGTATAAAGTATTTTTCGCCTGTTTAACAGAGATTTCATTCTGCTTTCTTAAATTTCTGTTTGATCTGAGGTCCCACGATCTGTACCATGATGACGATCAGAAGGATAATTCCCTTGATTGCATTATTGATAAGAGAATCCATTTTAAGGGACACAATAATCTTGTCAATGATCGTATAGGACATTGCACCAAACAGGATTCCGAGGCATTTTCCTTTACCACCTGACATGCTGATTCCGCCAAGTACTGCTGCTGCGATCGCATACATTTCATAGCTGTTTCCTGTGGTTGCCGGGTCAGCAGAAGCATTCATGGCAATCCATAAGAAAGCACCGATGCCAACAAGCGCACCTGCAATCACAAATACAGAAATTTTTACAGCCGCTGTATTGATTCCTGCCATCTGCGCACCTTTCATATTGCTTCCTACTGCATAAACTTTTTTACCGTATTTCGTGCTTGTTGTGATATATACAAAAACAAGTGTCATGATAATAAGGATCAGACCAACGATCGGGATCGTAGATACTTTTCCATTACCAAAATTATAAAGCGTCTGATAAGAAGACTGGCTGTTTGCCATCTTATACACAGAACTCCCGCCGCCGATCAGGGCTTTATCCACATGCTGGCAGAAATACTGCGCAAAAGAACGATAGATCAGCATTGTTGCCAGAGTTACGATAAATGCAGGCATCTGGATCCATCCGACCATCACACCATTGATCAGTCCGCAGAATGCGCCAAACAGAACTGCAAATAAGAATGTAAGCACAATGCTGTTTGTCATGTTAAAAATGATAACGGAAAATCCACCATCCAGAGCCAGCATAGATCCTACAGAAAGGTCGATTTCACCTGTGATACAGATAAGTCCCATACCAAGACCAATGATACCGATTACTGCGGAATGGCGAAATACATTCATCATACCGCTCCAGGTCAGTCCGTTTGTTGTCAGTGCATATACAATAAAAATCGCTACAAAAACAATGATATAACTGTTTTCTCCCAAAAATCCTGCCACACGTCCAGGAACTGTTGTATTCTTTTTACTCATTTTATTTTCCCTCCTCTGCCTGTGCTGCATTTGTTGAATACATCATAACTGTCATCTCGTCGATTTCCTGATGTTCCAGAATCTTGATAATCTCTCCGTTATAAAATACTGCACAGTAATCGGCAACCTTCTGGATCTCCGGTATTTCCAAAGTATTGATCAGAATCGTTTTGCCCTGCTTTGCAAGTTCCAGGATCAGTTTGTAGATTTCCGCTTTTGCGCCTACATCTATTCCCTGTGTCGGATTATCCAGAAGAAGGATTTCCGCATCTGTATTCAGCCAGCGTGCAAGAAAAACTTTCTGCTGATTTCCACCACTTAAGGAAGTGATCAGGTCTTCGCAGGAATTTGCCTTGATATTCAGCATTTCTTTATATTTTTTGTAATTTTTAATCTCTTTCTTTTTGGAGATAGCCGGTTTCCATGCAGAAAGCGTATGTTCTGACAGATACATGTTCTCCAGAATACTCATATCCGGAATTACAGAATTTTCTTTTCTGTTGGATGCCAGCATAGCAATCTGGTCTTTCATTGCTGTATGGATGGAATGATCCCGCATGACTTTACCCATTGCACGCATTTCGCCGCTGTAGGCTCTCGTCACACCAAACATACACTGCATCAGTTCACTGCTTCCGGCACCCTGAAGTCCGGTCAGTCCGACGATGCTGCCTTTTTTTACCGTCAGATTTATATTGCGAAAACCTTCTCCGCTGAAATTCTTCAGTTCCAGGATCGTATCGCCGAGTGGTCGTTTTTCGTATACATCCTGATCCGAGTATTTCTCCCCAACCATCATACGTGTAACGTCTTCCGGTGTAGTATCTTTGATATTTCCAGAACCTATAAATTCTCCGTTTCGGAATACGGTATATCGGTCTGACAGACGGAAAATCTCCGGCATTTTATGTGAAATAAAGATAAAGGAAGTTCCCTTTTTCTTTAAATTGTTTACGATTTCAAACAGATGTGCCACCTCACCATTGTTTAAGGATGTTGTCGGCTCATCCAGAATCAGAAGTTTTGCTTTAAAAAACAGCGCTTTTGATATTTCAAGCAACTGTTTCTGGCTCGTTTTCAGTTTGGAAACCTGCTGTGTCGGATCAATATCCACTCCCAGTTCATGAAACAGTCTCTCTGCCTCCTGAATCATCTTTTTCTTATTCAGGCGGCCCAGTTTTGTTGTGTATTCTTTCTGAAGGAATATATTTTCATAAACTTTCAGATCATTAAACAAATTTAATTCCTGATGTACAAAAGCAATTCCCATATTTTCGGACTGCCTGATCGTAATATTTTTTAATTCGGTTCCATCAAATTCGATTTCGCCTTTATCTCGCGGAAATACACCTGTCAAAACATTCATAAGTGTTGATTTTCCCGCACCATTCTCACCGAGAAGTGCATGCACTTCTCCTTGTTCTACTGTAAGCTGTACGTTTTTCAGTACAGGAATCCCACTGAAGGACTTACAGATATTCCTCATCTGCAATAAACTCATAATTCTCGCCTCCCCGCCCGGTCTGTCGGACTTTTTGATACACTGCTCTGATACACATTCACTTAATTATCTGACAGAAGGGAACTTTTCAGTTCCCTTCGCCATTTCTGTCTTATTAAAAAGAATTATATCACAAAAAATGCTCGATTTAGAAAGAAGGATAATCTTTTACGTTGTCCTTATTTACGATTTCGCAGGCAATTACGTGATCCTGTTCTACATCTTTTCCATCCAGATAATCAACCATATCCTGGATTGCTGTCTGGATCATTGCAGGGCTGTAAGTTACAGATACAATACCACCAAACTGATCTGCGATATCTGTGAAGGATTCACCACGAAGTACTGCATAAAGCTCATCCAGTCCGCCACAGCCTGTCAGATAAGGTGTATTTCCGAGGAATTTTTCTTTTGTTGCATCGTCGATTCCGCCGCCCTGAAGAGCTTCAAGGATACCCATTGCAAGTTCATCGTCTTCTGCATAGAACCATTTGATATCTGCGTTGGATGCATCTCCGAGCAGAGATTCATAGGCTGTCTTTGTATCAGAACGGCTCCAGTTCATAGCACCTGAATATGTGATAGATTTCAGATCGTCTTCAGACCATTTTGCATCGTCTGCAATTGTTTTTCCATCGTATTCCAGTTCTCCGGTAAGATACTTTGTGAATCCTTCATCACGGAGAGTTGTTACAGAAGAAGTATCTCCTTCATATACATAAACTGCATCACCAGGTTTCATACCCTGCTCTGTATAGTAAGCTGCACATGCTGCTCCGATACCTTCATTGTCACCTTTTACATTGGATACTGCGCTGTCAGCCACACCATCGATGATACGGTCAAATGCTACGTATGGGATTTCTGCATCAACCAGCTGCTGGATTGCAGACTGAACAGTGTCATCGATTGGCTGAATTACAACTGCAATGTTGTCTTCACCTGCTGCGATGATATCTTCGATGTTAACGATCTGCTCTGCTGCATCTGCAGATGTGATCAGTTCTGCACTGTATGTGCCATCATCATTTACTTCTTCAATTTTTTCTTTTGCAAATGTTGCTACGGAGCCGGTCCAGCCATGATCTTCCGGAGCTGTCAGCACATAAATGTGTGTAGCATCTCCATCTCCGTCTGCAAATACAGGAGTAACCATACTACCCATTGTCATAGCAGCGATCAGCATGCAAACTACTGTTTTCTTCATAATTCATTTCCTCCTTTTGGAATGTTTTTGTTTTTAATAAGCGGCTTCTCCGCATTATTTCATTATTTAATGTTTCAATTATTTTTCAGATCACAAACTGTCTCATGTATCTGAGCGAAAGCTTCAGGCTGTCCAGCACTCTTTCTTCGGATCCTTCAAAAGATTTGTCTTCGATTTCTATGCATGTATATCCTTCAAATCCAATGTCTGTTAATGCGGACACGTATTTGCCCCAGTCTACATCTCCCAGTCCCGGAAGTTTCGGTTTCATATACTGAAGCGGATATGCCATCGTACCGCACTCTTTCAGTTTGTCTTTGAAAAGCTTGATATCTTTGTAATGCACGTGGAAAATTTTGTCCTTAAACTCATAAAGCGGCTGGATATAATCAATCATCTGCCATACAAAATGAGACGGATCATAATTGATTCCGATGTAATCACTGTCCAGAATCTCAAAAACTTTTCTCCAGATCACCGGTGTTGTCATCAGGTTCTGTCCACCCGGCCACTGATCTCCGTCAAAAAGCATCGGACAGTTTTCAATCGCAATGCGCACTTTCTTTTCTTCTGCATAACGTACGATCGGAATCCAGATTTCTTTTACCAGCTCCAGATTTTCTTCTACTGTTTTTGTCTGGTCTCTTCCGATAAAAGTTGTAACAAGGTTAATTCCGAGTTTTTTGCTTGCATCGATCACTTTATATAAGTGTTCGATGTTGGCAGCTCTTTTTTTCAGATTTCCGTCCATGGTGTTCGGATAAAATGCCAGCGCGGAAATCTCCACATTCTTTTCTTTGCAATAAGAAAGGATTTCTTCTGCTTCTTTGTCTCCCAGATTTGCTACATCAATGTGGCTGACACCCGCGTATCTGCGCTCTGCTTTTGCTTTCGGCCAGCATGCAACTTCCACACATTCGTAACCGATCTCAGAAACCGTATCGATCATCTTTTTGAAATCGTAATCTTCCAGTATTGCACTGACTAATCCTATCTTCACTCTAATTCCTCCTCATCCACGCGAACAGTTCTTCCAAGCTCGCTTGATTTCAGACTGCCGAAAATAGCTTTCATTGCACTCAGGACACTCTTTCCTGAAACAGCAGGTTCTATATCATTTTCTACAGACTCTACAAACGCATCAATGATTCCTGATTTTGTCTGATTATCATTTGTCTGAATCTGGTCGATATCGTAGAAAACTTTTCCACCGTCTTTACGAATCAGTTCGATGCAATATTTCGGATTATGATAAATCTTGAGCATTCCCTCTGTTCCATAGATAATCGTGGAATTATCTTCCTCACCATAATAAGTCCAGCTGGCGGTCATCGTTCCGATGATTCCGCTCTTCATTCTGTAAATACAGATTGCATTGTCATCTACACCGATCAGATTTCCATTACTGTCTTTCTTATCCAGTGTCGTCACTTTCGCAGTTGTTTCTTCTACTGTATCATCAAGCAGGTACTGGATAAGGTCTGTCTTATGTACACCAAGGTCTGCCATAGCTCCCATAGCAGCTCTCTTTTTATCGAAGAACCAGTTCTGTGGGCCAGCATCTACGCTCCAGGTTTCCGGGCCGCCATGTCCGAATGTTGTTTTGAAAGTAAGAACCTTACCGATATCTCCATGTTCGATGAGTTTTCTTGCTTCTGCATGAGCTTTGGCAAATCTCTGATTCTGTCCGATCATGAGTTTCTTACCCATCTGCTCTGCTGTATCCACCATCATCTGACAGTCTTTTAATTTTGTTGCCATCGGTTTTTCACAAAGTACATGTTTTCCTGCTTTTAATGCAGCAATCGTAATCTCGGCATGTACATGATTTGCCACACATACACTGACTGCATCAATTTCCGGATCTGCCAGCATTTCCTCAACACTTTCATAAGACTTGCAATTATATTTTTCAGCAAGGTCTTTTGCACGCTGCAGATTCAGATCATAAAGGCCAGTCAGTTTTGCATTCGGATTATCCAGATATTCCGGAATATGACGAACCTGTGCAATCTTTCCACAGCCTATAATTCCGACTTTCACCATCTTATCTCCCCCTTTATGATTTCATTTTTTCTTTCATTTTTCGTTTCATTTTTCATATAAAACATATCATTTTTCATAAATACGGTCAATATTTTTATGCTATACGTATATTTTTTCTATGTTTTGCATCTTTTTATTATTTATTTTTGATATTTATTACCATATTTTATGTTTTATTTCTGAAAAGTTTTCATTTCTTTCACATATCCTCGCGGAGCGATTTTATGTAACAGGAACATTACGGAGTAATTTCCTATTACATAAAAAAGATCTCATGGTTTAATCACCACAAGATCTTTTCTGATTTCGCATATATTCCATTATCTCTCATCCGCCGGAAACGTAATACCACACTGCCGTCTCAGTTCATCCATAAGTTTCATGGCATTCAGTGAACGTTCTGTATGACTTTCGGCATTTTCTTCCCTTCGGATCATTTTTATAAAATATTCCAGCTCATATTTCATGTCATTCAATGGTTCTCTGTGATAAAGAACTTCCCCGGTTCCGTCCCGGTAAACAATCCTGACATTTTCCGGACAGTCATTCGTCCCCTGAAAAAGAAGCATTCCGTTCTCACCCTGGATTTCATTTGGCAGGCCTGAATCTGTAATCTTTGAATACGATACTTCTGCAATCTTGTCCTGATACTTCGCGAGGATATCTCCTGCCCCGTCCACGCCACTTCGAAGCATAACAGCAAAACCGCTGATTTTCTCCGGCATTCCCAAAAGGTACAGCAATGTGTGCACACAATAAACACCAATATCCATCAATGCCCCGGCGGAACATTCTCTGCTGAATATATTGTGCTCCTGTCCTTCTTTGAAGCTGTCATAGCGGCTGGAATACTGGCAGTAAGAAATATTCGCTTTTCGAATTGTGCCCAGCTTATACAGATTATTTTTTATTGCCTGCATTCCCGGATCAAAGACCGGACGAACAGCTTCCAGAAGCACCAGATGTCTTTCCTGCGCTGTACGGAACATTTCTTCTGCTTCCGCATAATTAGATGCAATTGCTTTCTCGCAAAACACATGCTTACCTGCTTTCAGAAGTTTCATCACATGTTTATAATGCATATAATTGGGGCTGGCAACATAAACCGCCTCCACATCCTTAGCTGCCGCAAGCATGTCCAGACTATCATAAAACCGCTCTGCTCCCTGCTCCTCGGCAAATTGTTCTGCTTTTTTAATATCACGGGAATATACCGCTGCAAGCTTAAATCCTGCACATTCTTTTGCTGCACTTAAAAATTTCCGTGTAATTTTACTCGTTCCGATCGTTGCAAATCCAATAGTAGTATTCATAATATCTGTTTCTCCTTTCCCGCCTCTGCCTGACTTTCTGACAAAAAAAGACACACATCTCTGTATGTCTTTCTGTCATGTCTTATCGAATATCTTCCGGATATTCCACACCTTCCGGCAATGGCTGCCATTCGTTCAGCCCAAGGCTCTGCTTAAACTTCGCCTGCTCCAGTGTCAGCTTCGGAAGATCATCCTTCAGATATTCCATCAGCTCGTCAATTCCCTCACGTGTTACGTTATTAACCTCAAAGATACGCTCGCAGCCCATGTTTTCCATCCACTGACGCACCATCGGAAGATTGGCATGAGGAGAATCCACCTTCGTGATGATCCCGATCAATGGTCTCAGAAGAAAGTTCCTGCTGCCATCGCTGAACAGGTTAAACGGCTCGTTCGCCGCCTGCACGATCGCAATGACATCGGCCTCAAAAGAAAAGCACGCAAGTCCCACGCTGAAATGCTTGGACTCCGCGTATTCACCCGGAGAATCTATCGTATCTTCTTTTGTATTTGTATACTGAGTCTTGTGGTAGTGCAGCTCTTCTCCCTTCAATGCCTGTGTCAGAGAAGTCTTGCCAGCCTCACTTCGTCCCATTAAAAAGATTTTTTTCATTCTTTCATCCTGTCCTGTTTCAGCTTCTGTGGATTTTACAGACATCAAAATGTAGTTCGTCGCGGAAAAATCTCACAACTTCTTCGACTGCTGTCATTACCTGAGAGAACCCGCCTGTTATGATCAGCGCTCCGCTGAAACGATCCATAAATCCAACTTCAACATGTGCAGCCTTTACCGCCACATCCGTCGCAACCACAATGGCCTCCCACGGTGTCACACGCATGATCCCGATAGTTTCTCCTCTGTGGTCTTCACCTTCATGTACTCCGATATGAAGCGCAAGATTCTCATAAACAGAACCATCCGATGGGGTGAATACATGTGCAAAATCAAGGGATTTACCCGGAACCCGTACCCGTGTCAGTCGAAGTTTCTTTCCTTTAAGATTTTCATAATCGTCATGAAACAGTCTCTCGAGAAGTTCCTCTCTCGTTATACGTTCTTCCATGCTGTACTTCCTATCTCTTCGTGATGTCACAGACTACATATCCCAGCGTATCACGGAAATACTCCACAACTTCTGTCATCGCAGACATGACATCGGAAATCTCTCCCGTAATAATCATAGTTCCTGTAAAACGGTCTGCAAATCCAAGATAAACGTTACCGCTCTTTACTGCAATATCGGATGCAATGACCGCAGATTCTGACGGTGTCATATTCATGATCCCAATTGCAGATGAACCATAATCCACCTGCGGATTCAGTCCGAGTTTCTGATATATGATTGGAGCCGGCCCGCCCATTACATGCGCAAAGGTAATTTCCTTACCTGCTACCGTCTCCTGTACGATTCTGATCTTATCGCTATGTTCACTTGCCATTGACAGCTCCTCACTTTCGCTATAATGCCTTATACTAAATTGTACTATTTTGTTAATATAAAGTCAAGGTAATTTTCCTCAAACTCAGCATGAAACAACATTTTTCAAAAATAAAATCCACACAAAACAACATTTTTTTTATGTTTCAAAGCAAAAAAAGCAACTGTTTCAGATGGTTGTCCAAAACAGTTGCTTTCTATAGCATTTATTTCATTTATCGTTGTGAAATTTTATTTCTGGTACATGTCAGACTGATCACTGTCAAAATAGTTGATACGCATGGATGCCTTAACATCATTCAGTGTCTCAGCGGCTTTTGCTTGTGCGACCTTGCTTCCCTCTCTGAGGATATCGAGTACATCCGGGATACGCTGTTCCCATTCTTTACGTCTTGCACGGATCGGTGAAAGCTCTGCCTGCATAACATTATTCAGGAATTTCTTGACTTTTACATCACCAAGACCGCCTCTGCGGTAATGATCCTCGAGTTCTTCCAGGTTCTGATATTCCGGAAGGAATTCCGGGAAATATTCGTCCCTGCAGAATGCTTCCAGATAAATAAATACCGGGTTGCCTTCCACACGTCCCGGATCCTGCACACGAAGATGGTTCGGATCGGTAAACATGGACATAATCTTTTTCTTAACATCGGCTTCTTCATCAGAAAGGTAGATACAGTTGCCGAGAGATTTACTCATTTTAGCTTTGCCGTCGATACCAGGCAGACGTAAGCATGCTTTATTGGACGGAAGCACGATCTTCGGATCGGTCAGTGTCTCACCGTAAACAGTATTGAATTTGTGTACAATTTCTTTGCACTGCTCGATCATCGGCATCTGATCCTCGCCAACCGGTACATGTGTTGCACGGAAAGCGGTGATGTCTGCTGCCTGGCTGATCGGGTAACAGAAAAATCCAACAGGAATGCTGGCTTCAAAATTTCTCATCTGAATCTCGGATTTTACGGTAGGGTTACGCTGTACACGTGCCACTGTAACAAGATTCATATAATAAAATGTAAGCTCTGTCAGTTCCGGTACCATGGACTGGATAAAAATCGTAGATTTCGCCGGATCGATTCCGCATGCCAGATAATCCAGTGCAACCTGAATGATATTCTGACGTACTTTTTCCGGATGCTCTGCATTGTCTGTCAATGCCTGTGCATCTGCGATCATAATATAAACTTCATCGTAATCACCGGAGTTCTGAAGTTTCACACGTTCCTTCAGTGATCCTACGTAATGTCCTACATGAAGTCTTCCTGTAGGACGATCCCCTGTTAAAATTACCTGTTTCATTTATTCCTTCTCCTCAGAGCGCTCTTTTGCAGCTTCAGGCGCCTCTTTCTCAGTATTTTCTCCCGTTTCTCCTGCTGCTTCTGTTGCTGCTCCTTTTTCCAGATCTCTTAAAACTTCCTCACAGCCTTCTTCCGGTGTTCTTTCTTCATACGGAACAAAGCCTGCATGATGTCCTACGTATTTGTATGCAGGACGGATGATCTTGCTTGCATTAAGGATTTCTTCAAGACGATGTGCACTCCATCCAGGAATACGCGCAATGGCGAAAATCGGAGTAAACAGCTCTTTTGGGATTCCAAGCATAGTATATACGAAACCGCTGTAAAAGTCTACGTTTGCACAGACATTTTTGAAAAGTCTGCGCTGCTCCATAACAAGTCTTCCACCCAGACGTTCTACCAGTTCATACAATGCAAATTCTTTCATCATGCCCTTTTCCTGAGCAAGTTCTCTGGCAAATCTCTTGAGGATCACTTCACGTGGATCGGAAAGTGTATAAACTGCATGTCCCATACCATAGATCAGACCGGTATGGTCAAATGCCTCTTTATCAAGGATCTTACGGAGATAATTTTCCACTTCTTTCTCATCGGACCAGTCTTTTACGTTTGCCTTGATGTCCTCGAACATATTCTGCACTTTCAGGTTTGCACCACCATGACGAGGTCCCTTCAGAGAACCGATGGATGCTGCAATAGAAGAATACGTATCGGTGCCGGATGAAGTAACTACATGCGTAGTAAATGTAGAGTTGTTACCACCACCATGCTCTGCATGAAGAATGAGTGCAATATCCAGAACCTTCGCTTCCAGTTCAGTGTATTTGCCATCCGGACGGAGCATCAGAAGGATGTTTTCCGCGAGGGACAGTCCCCTCTGAGGATTACGGATAAACAGCGTCTCATCTTTACGGAAATGTCTGTAGGAATGATAGGAATATACCGCAATGAGCGGAAGCTTCGCAATCATCTCAATACTCTGGCGAAGAACATTCTCTGCGGAAATATCTTCTGCTTTTGAATCGTAGGTATACAATGTCAGAATACATCTCTGCATTGCATTCATGATATCACTGTTGGATGCTTTCATAACAACATCTCGAACAAAACGTCCTGAAAGTGTCTCGAAGTTTTCCATAACGTTTTTGAACATCTGCATATCTTTTTCAGAAGGAAGTCTTCCGAATAATAAAAGATAGATTGTTTCTTCGAAGCCGAATTTGCGGCCTTTCAGTCCATCTACGATATCGTTTACATTATATCCCTGATAATAAAGTCTGCCGTGTGCCGGAATCTTACGCCCATTTACCAGATCATATCCTGTAACATCGGAAATCTCGGTAAGTCCTGTCAGGACACCTTTACCTGCTGAGTCACGGAGACCTCTTTTGACATCATATTCTACATACAGATTCGGGTTGATCCGGTGACCATTCATCAGTTCTTCCCCAAGCAGTTCCATGCTGTCCCGCAGGCTGCCCATCTCTTCCAGATTCATCATTTCATGATCTGCCATTTTCTCTCTTCCTCCATCTCGCACTATTCGACCGTGATACTTATATTTCTTCAGGTGTATCACGCGTTCATACTTTACAAAGCTAAATTGCTTTCATTTTACACGAATATACATAAAAATACAATAGATATACGCAGAAAACTTTCATATTAAAAAGTTTTACAGCTCAAAAATACCGGTGGATAGATTTTCATCTTCCGCCGGTATCCATAGCACCATTAGTTTTCTTTCATAATCTGAATGAGCTTATTGACATTTTCTACATTCCATTCACCAATCTCCAGCTCTGCATATGGAATATTCTGATCACCGGAGTCCGGATTATGATACCATACACATTTTGCTCCGGCGGCTTTTGCTGCCTTTCCGCCATTTGTAGAATCTTCAATGATCAGGCATTCCTGTGGGCTTACCCCCAGTTTTTCCATTGCACGCAGAAATACATCTGGTGCCGGTTTTGGCTCGGCAACTTCTCTGCCGCTTGTTATGCTCTGGAAACAATCACGTACATCCAGTACATTCAGAGTTTCTTCTATTACATCTGTGGGAGAGGAAGATGCAACAGCCAGAAGATACCCTGCCTCTTTAAGTTTACTTACAGCTTCTTTCACCCCTGAAAGAAAAGGAAAACCATCACGCTCAACAATTTCTTTTTTCTTCTGCTGCATTTTTTTCAGAAGTTCATCCGGATCTCTTTTTAATTTTCCAAATCTTTCTTCAAGCAACTGTATCAGATATTCTCTTGTCGAACCGATGCATGGCTTATAAATATCATACGTCAGATTTATTCCATCTTCTTCCATAAGAACTTTCCAGCACTTAAAATGCAGTGGTTCTGTATTTATCAGGACACCATCCATGTCAAAAATGATTGCTTTCATATCTTTCCTGCCCGTTTTTATTCAAGATTCGCATGCAATTTAAACATTTCTTCTTCTGTTCTTCCTGTTTTTTTCATCAGGATCATGATCACGGCATCGTATACAAGCCAGGTCATCTGCTCAAAAGCATTTCCCATAGGCTGTACAGACTTCACCGTATCTTCCAGATTACTCTTTGGGGTTGCACCCGGAATGCAGATCCACGCCTCGGAAAGTTTTCCGATCGAAGCTTCCGGATGTATGGTAACTGTAATAACAGATGCCCCAATCTTCTTTGCCTTCTGTGCCATTACCACAAGGCTTCCTGTCTCTCCGCTTCCGGAGCCGACAACAAGAAGATCGCCTGCCTTAATCGCCGGTGTCGTCGGTTCTCCGACAAAAAATACAGTCAGACCCATATGCATCAATCTGTTGGCAAAAGCACGTGCCACAAATCCGGAACGTCCTGCACCTGCAACAAAAATTCTGTCAGCTTTCAGGATCGCGTCGGCAAATTTCTCCATTTCATCCTGTGAAACTCTTTTTTCATTTTCTGTAAGTTCCTGAAGTATACTCTTTAAAATAGTCTCTGCCATGACTGTCTCCTTTTATTGTAACTGCATATAAATTTCTTTTGCTGCCGCTGCCGGATCCTCTGCATGGCAGATGCCGCCTCCTACGATCAGCACATCAGGATGATATTCGATATAATCTTTTACTGTATCTGCATGGATGCCGCCTGCAACAGAGATCTTTGCTTTTTGGGCTGCGGCACTCATGACCTTCAGATCGTCCAGAGGCGTTCTTCCGATTGCCTGCTGATCTGTGCCTGTATGAACAGCGAGTCCATGGACACCAATCTCTTCCAGTTTTGCAATTCTTTCTTCCATGTTTTCCACACAGATCATATCAACAACGATTTCTTTACCGTATTTTTCTGCTGCCTCTTTGCATCCCTGTATCGTCAGATTATCGGTTACACCAAGTACTGTAACATAATCCGCCCCTGCTTTCAGCGCTTCTTCTGCCTCATAATAACCGGCATCCATGATCTTCATATCAGCCAGTATCTCTTTGTCCGGAAAATGCTCTTTCATAGTCCGGACAGCCTGCATTCCATATTCGTATACAAAAGGTGTGCCGATCTCAATAATATCAATATAATCTCTGACCTTTTTTACCAGTTCCAAAGCACCTTCCAAAGTAACATCATCCAATGCAATCTGTAATTTCATGTTTTTCTCCTATTCAAGATTTGCGTGGTATTCCCAAAGTTTGTCAAGTTCCAGATGTTTGTCCCTCACAAGCATCAACGCTGTCGTATCTCCGAAAAGAAGAAGACTCTGTTCAAAAAGTGATGTCATAGGCTGTTCGGAATGGATTTCATCCGGTGCTTTTGCACGGCTTTCAACAGGAATACGCACAAATAAATCTGCCACATCTTTCAGTCCGCTGTTTGGATTACTTCCTATATGAATCACTTTGGCTCCGATTGCTTTGGCTTTTCCTGCAATTCCTGCCGGAAACATGGTCTCGCCGCTTCCGGAACCAACGATCAGCACATCATCTTTTGTGATTGCCGGCTCGGTGATCTGTCCGACGATCACTGTATCAATGCCAAGATGTGCATATCTTTTTGCCATTGCCTCGAGTGACAGAAGCACTCTGCCTACGCCTACAAAAAATACCTTTCTTGCCACTGTGAGCATTTCCAGATATTCCAGAACTTTTTCCGGCTCAATTGCTTTCAGTGCTTTAGTGCATTCTTCTGTCACAAGTGCTGCAGACTCTGCATAATCTTCTGCCTTCATATTTTTATTCTCCTATGATCTTTCTGAATTTTTCGAGATTTTCTTCCAGTGTGCCTGCCTTTGAGAAAATGCTGGATGTGCCGGCAACATATATGTCTGCTCCGGCCGCATGCATTTTGACTGCATTTTCAAAGCTTACATTTCCATCTGCCTCAATCAGTACTTCGGAATATCCTTTTTCATTCAGTAATTTACGTATTCTGGTAATCTTATCCAGAGTTGCCGGGATCAGTTTCTGTCCCGCAAATCCGGGATTTACTGTCATACACAGAACCATGTCCACATCCGGAAGAATGTCTTCCAGTACACATACCGGTGTCGCCGGATTGATTGCTATTCCGGCTTTAACCCCCATCGCTCTGATGGATGCCAGTACTTTCTGCGGATGAAGTGTTGATTCATAGTGGATACAGATAATATCATTTTCGTCACAGCAGGTCAGTTCGGGGATAGTCTGCTCCGGATGTTCGATCATCATATGGATATCCAGCGGTGTTTTGCTGATCTTCTTTAATGCTTTAATAAAATCTGTACTCAATGTGATATTCGGAACAAAATGATTATCCATCATGTCAACATGAAAATAATCCACACCGACTTTTTCAAGTTTCTCAATATCGCTCTGCACATTCATCAGATCCACACACATCAGCGAAGGTGAAACATAACCTTTTCTCATTACAGTACACCTCCGATTCTTTCTGTCAGAAAGTTCTCTACTTCTTCCTCTGTCGGTATGGATGTCTGTGCACCCAGTCTTGATACGCAGATGCCTGCTGCCGCATGTGCAAAAAGAATCGCATCTTCAATCTTGCTGCCTTTGCAGAGTCTGATTGCCAGTGCAGCACCGAAAGTATCTCCTGCTGCTGTGGAATCTACTGCTTTTACCTTAAAGCACTCGATAAATTTTGCCTCTGTTCCATTATAAAGCAGAGCACCTCTTTCTCCCATCTTCAGGATGACATACTGAGGACTTACCTCATCATACAGCCATTTTGCTGCTTTGAGCGCATTTTCATTGCTGTCGATACAGATTCCGGTAAGGGCTTCTGTTTCTGCTTCATTTGGCGATAAAATAAAAAGACCTTTTAATCGTTCCAGCGGAATCTTCATAGCCGGCCCTGCATCCAGAAATACCGGTATTCCTTTTTCCCTGGCCAATTCATAGGTCTGGTAAACTGTTTCAAGCGGCATTTCAAGCTGCATGACTACCATATCAAATTCATTTTCATCCATTGCTTTTCTGACAGCATCCGGACTTAACCGATCATTACCACCCATAGCTACATAGGATACATATCTGCCAGTCCGATCATCCAGCAGCATCAGTGCCAGTCCTGTCTGTGTCTCAGGATCTACCACCAGATAATCTGTGTTTACACCGGCCTTATCCAGAGATGCTTTTACCTGTTTTCCGTTTTCATCATCTCCGATACAGCCTACAAATACAACGTCCGCTCCCTGTTTAGCAACGGCAAAGGCCTGATTGGAGCCTTTGCCGCCAGGAGCATAACCATAATGTCTGCATCGAATGGATTCTCCGTATCCCGGAATTGCATTTGCACCTTCCACAAAGAGATCCATATTGATGCTTCCCACAACTAAAATCTTAGGTTGCTTCATATTATCCTCCATTTTCTGTAACTGAATGCTCAGCCTTATTTCTGGCTTAATTTTGCCATTCTTCTCTTCTCGATCGTGAAGTTCATGATAAGAACTGCGATCAGTGCAACTCCCCAGATCAGGTCACGATAGTAGTTACTGATGCTCGGGAACATATTCAGATAAGAAGACAGCATCTGAAGAATCAGAACTGCGATTGCAACACCCGGAATAGAACCAAATCCACCATCCGGATTAATTCCGCCGAGTACTGAAATAAGGATTGTCTGCATTGTGTAGCTGCTACCGAAATCGGCTTTTGCAGAGTTGATTCTGGAAAGACTCAGAAGACCTGCAACTGCTGATACGATACCGGAAAGCATGTATGCACGGATCAGAACAGATACATTATTGATACCAGCAAACTTAGATGCCTTTTCATTTGTTCCTACGAGATGTACACGTTTGCCGAATTTTGTTTTTCCCATAATAAAGGAAATAACAACGATCATAAGGATGAATACGATAAACGGCATTGGGATTCCTGCAACTGTCATATATGCAAAAGAGCTGTATACAGTCGGCACGCCGCTTACAGTACTTCCCTTGGAAGCTACGATCGCGATACCCATGTATAACTGATAAGTACCAAGTGTTGCAAGCATTGCCGGGATTTTCAGTACAGATACAAGGAATCCGTTGAAGATACCGCAGGCAGCACCAACAATAAGTGCTACGATAATTGCAACTACAATGCTGGAGCCTGACTCATTCATGGTCAGACCGGCAACGATTCCACAAAGGTTTGCAATATAAACAGTAGAAAGGTCGATACCTCCGGAAATCATTGTAATACCACAGCCGACCGCCATCAGGCCATATTCGGTAAGTGTCTTTGCCATGGACTGTAAATTGCCTACATTCAGGAAACTTGTTCCTTTTGTAATACCGGAAACTGCAATGATGATAACAAAAATAGCAAGCAGTCTTAAAATATTTCCATCAATCTTTTTTGCTTTTTTCATTTTATGCTGCCTCCTTCTTTCCTGTTTTTGCCTTGCCGATCTTTACATTATGGCTCTGCATTACGGAAATTGCAGTACCAATGATAATGATCGCACCGATAAATACTTTCTGCCAGTAAACAGAGATTCCGAGAAGGATCAGACTGTTTGATACCATGGTAAGAAGTAAGGTACCGAGGATACATCCTTTCAGAGTTCCCACACCACCGTTCAGTCTTGTACCACCAAGAATGATTGCAGCGATAACATCCATTTCTGCCCCTGAATACTCAGTCGGAAGATATCTCATGGACATAACTGCATAGGAAAGACCAGCTACTGCTGCCAGCATACCATTTACTACAAAAATACCAAAACGGATTTTCTTTACGGCAAATCCGGCTCTTTCTGCTGAAATCTCATCACCACCGATAGCATATACGCCTCGGCCAACCATCGTATAATTCAGGATGAAATATACAATAATGTAAAGTACTACCATGAGCAGAAACGTCATCGGAAGAGTAGATCCAAGCCCTGTTTTTGCATTTTTTACGGTAAGCAGAGACACTTTTCCAAATCTCTGAAGTGTATCCGGAAGATCCATACGTTCTGCCTCGAATGCACCAAGGAGAAGACCACTGAAAATAGATGAAGTACCAAGTGTTACGATCAGGCTCGAGAATTTGTATTTTACAATGATAAATCCGTTGAGAGCTCCCATCAGAGCTCCAAAGAACATACCAATGATAAATACTACGATCCAAGGTCCGTCATATCCTGTTTTGTATGTAATAGTAATTGCAAGGTAACTGCTCAGTGCAGCGATCAGAGGGAACGAAACATCAGGTCCTGTACTGATAAATGCGAGAAACGCACATAAAGCATAAATACATGGTACGATCATGGATCTCATGATATCCACAATATTGTTATTTGCAAAGAACAATCCGGAACGAATCTGAATAATGACTGATAAAACAACAATGATCAGAAATACATAAAATTCGGACTGTTTGGTGATTTTTTTCCAGTTGAATCCTTTCATTTATATTTCACTCCCTTTCCTTAGTTTGCTGCCGCAGCAAGATTCTGCTCAGTCAGTTCAGATTTTTCAAGTCTTCCTGTAATGCATCCACCCTGCATGATCACAACACGGTCACATGTGGCAATGACTTCTGCAGTATCATCGGATACAACGATAACGGCCATACCCTGTGCTGCCAGTTTCTTAAGCAGATTGTGAATATCGTATTTTGCACCGATATCAACACCAACGGTCGGTCCGTTCAGGATCAGAACCTTCGGACTTGTTGCAAGTGCACGTGCCAGCACAACTTTCTGCTGGTTACCACCGGAAAGTGTTGCTACCGGGAAAGTGTGGTCTTTTGTTGCAACACCCAGATCTTTAACCCAGTCTGCAGATTCTTTCAGGACTTTTTCTTTATTTACAATTCCGCCTGCTGTCGCGATATCATCCAGTCTGGTAACTGTGATATTGTCTACAATAGACTGTGGAAGGAACAGGCCTTCTGTCAGTCTGTCTTCCGGCACAAGCGAAATACCCATCTTCTGTGCCTGAGTTACAGATTTAAAGTTTACATCTTTGCCTTCCAGTTTGATGGTTCCTTCTGTTGGTTTCAGCATTCCGGAAAGAGCCAGCGACAGCTCTGTTCGTCCTGATCCCAGCTGTCCGGTAATTCCAAGGATTTCTCCTTCATGAAGATCAAAGCTGATATTTTCAAATCCCGGAGCAGATAATTTATCTACCTCCAGAACAGTTTTTCCGATTTTCTTTTCACCTGTATCATCCTGTTTGTCCTCAAAATGACGTCCGGTCATATAATAAGTAAATTTCTCTTCTGTCATTTCTGAAGTCGGACAACTGATGACATTTTCGCCGTTTCTCATGATTGTAATACTGTCAGAGATTTCGAATACCTCGTCCAGCTTATGAGAAACAAAAAGAATTGTTACGCCATTTTCTTTAAGCTGTGCAATGATTTCAAACAGACGTTTTACTTCTTTTTTGGTAAGGGCTGTTGTCGGTTCATCCATGATGATCAGTTTTGCATTGTCAAGAAGCGCTCTTGAAATGGCGATCAGCTGCTTGTCTGCAACCGGAAGTGTTTCTACCAGTGCATCCAGATCTACATCAAAATTAATCTTGGCAACTGCCTCTTCTGCAATTCTTCTGAATTCTTTTTTGTTTACGAATTTTTTCTTATTAGCAAGCACCTGATTGAATGCCAGGTTTTCAATAACAGTCAGGTTTGGGAAGATGGAAAAATCCTGATAAATTACCTGGATTCCTGCTTTGATTGCTTCTGCCGGTGTCATAACCGGATACGCTTTTCCGTCTACTTCGATACTTCCTCCGTCCGGTTTATAAAATCCGGAGATTACCTTGATTATTGTTGACTTACCACAACCATTTTCTCCTGCCAGACAATGTGTCTCGCCTTTTTTGATTGTAAGGTCAACCCCTTTCAATGCATGTACTCCGCCGAATGACTTCTTTATCTGTTTTACTGAAAGAATATTTTCCATCCTATCATCCTGCCTTTCCTTTCCTATTTAAACGAATAAAACTAATGGAATTTTTGGTTTTTTTCTGAATTTTTTGCAAAAATATTGTTACAGTCCAGATTTACGGTCTGAACTGTAACAATATGCATAAATTTACTTATCTACGGGTTACTGACTGATTTGAAAATCAGAAGTCATAGTCATTAATGTTGTCTTTTGTGATTGTAAGGTCAGCCTGTCCGATGATGCACTTGTTATCACCTTCGCTGATTGTGATGCTGTTGTATCCGTCAAGACCAAGATCTGCGCCTTCTTCAATTGTTTCGCCGCCAAGAATCATGGAAGCAACTTTGCACATGATATATCCGGAATCTTTTGGATCCCACAGTTTGATTGTGGAGATTGTGCCAGATTCTACATATGGTTTAAATTCGTTAGGAGTACCAACACCAACAACTTTTACATCAAGACCAAGTTCTTCAACTGCTTTTGCGATACCTGGGCAGTCAGTAGAAGCAACACCTGTGAATCCTTTCAGATCCGGGTTAGCTTTAAGAACTTCTTTTGCACGCTCATAAGCTGTATCAATACTTTCTTCAGATTCACATGTCGGAACAGCGCCGTCATTGATCAGTTCCATGTTCGGATAAGCTTCTTCCTGACGTTTTTTCTCTGCATTTGCATATTCCATATGTGTAGTACTTGTTGTGTAAGCAACCATTTCAGCATATTTTCCTTCTTCGCCCATGTCAGCTGCAAGTGCATCCATAAGAGCTGCACCGAAATCCTCTGCTGTAAATGCTTCAGTATCATACAGTGTATTTACCTGGTTGGATGCTTCATGTGTTACAACAACGATACCTTTGTCCATTGCGTTTTTCAGGGATGCTTCAATTGCGCCCGGGTCGATCGGAACTACGCAGAGAGCGTCAACACCCTGGTTGATCATATCGTCAATAACCTGAACCTGAGACGCTGCGTCTGCATTTGCAGGTCCTTTCTGGATTACGTTGATTCCGGTTTCTTCGCCGAACTCATTTACTCCAACTTCCATACGTTTGAACCAGTTTGCTGTGTTGTCTTTTGTTACAACTGCAATTGTCCATTCGGATGAATCTTTGTCGGATTTGAAATCTGCCGGATCATATCCGTCTGCTGCGAATACATTCACAGATGCTGCCATTGATACGGTCATGGCTGCTGTTAATGCTACTGCTGCTACCTTCTTTGCTTTCATGTTGCTTCCTCCTTTTAATTGAAAGTTTATAATTGTAAAAACCGCGTTTACCGCGTTTCCCCAAAGGGTTCTCAGTTATTCCACATTTCTGTGGCGTGCGACCATCTCTTCCGGTTTGATGTCCATTTCTTCACGAAGCATCATTACCAGAATGTCGTAGAAAATAAATAATGTCTGCTCAAACAGATTTCCCATCAGCTGCTCGGATGGTACGAAATCTCCTACTGCCTTATAAGCTGCTGCCGGAACATTTACTACCATATCTGCAATGGAAAGTAAAAATCCTTCAGAAGAAGGTGTGATCAGTGCAAGTTTTGCACCATTCTTCTTTGCCATATCTGCCACATAGTTTTCATGTCCTACATTTGCGGAACCACATGCACAGATCATCAGGTCGCCCTCTCCTATGGATGGAGTTGTATCATCCCAGATCCAGAAAGACTCTTTGCCGAGATGCATCAGTCTCATTGCAAAAGACTTTGTTGCAAGTCCCTCACGTCCTGCTGCCAGAAGAAAAATTCTCGGTGTCTTTTTAATCTCTTCCAGAAGTTCTCTTACATTTGAGTCATCCATGCGTTCAAATACTTCTGTCAGTTCTTTCATGCACTGTGTGCTCAGTTCTTTAAATCTGTCGTTCACCTTTATACCTCCTGTTTTGTAATCGTTTCCAATTTCATGCAAAAAAAGTGCTTATTTTACGGCATTTTTTGTTTTATTTAATTGTGTAACCGGTTTCTATTTTGTGTAAAAATTATATGCAAATAAGATAATTCCGTATTTGCATATATTTTTTATAATTTATTGATAATTAGTTTCGTATCCAAAACCACTTCCATTTTAGGTCTGTCCGGAAATGCCATTCTGTTGATCAGAAGTTTGATCGCTTCACGTCCCATCTTCATGGCATCACGTTCGATAAAATTGTAGTTATTTCCCAGAAGCTCCAGCGTTTCAATACGATCCAGCCCGAAACATACGATATCATCCGGTACTGATTCACCTCTCTCTGACAATGCCTTCAGAAAACCCAACGTCGTGCGGTTATTACATGTAATCACTGCCGTCGGTCTGTCTTCCATAGCCAGAAGCTCTTTGGATAAGTGGTATGATTTTGTTGCATGGAAATCGCCTGCAAAAATATAATCTTCTCTGATTGGAATGCCGGCCTGCTCCATGGCCTCTGTAAATCCCTTCTGTCTGTCTCTTGCCAGAGGCTTTTCAAGATCAGCATTTATGATTCCGATCTTTGTATGTCCTGCCCCGATCAGTGCCTTCGTTGCTTCATATATACCCTGATAATCGTTGAAATAAACTCCGTCTACATTTGGAAGATTGATATTTCGATCCATAACGATCACCGGTACATTGATTTCATCAAATGTCCGGATCAGGTTCTTCCGGTCTTTCTTGTCCGTGTAATCAACCGCCGGTGTATACAGGATTCCTCTGACACGGTTCTCTTTGAAAAGATCCAGTGCCCTGCGGTCTTTCTCCCGTTCATCGTCTGTGTTACAACAGATCAGTGTCAGATTATTTTTGTCTGTGATTTCTGTTACACCCCGAAGTATCTCACCAAAGAAAGGGTTATCTATCTCCGGGACAACAAAACCGATTGCTGATGAAGTACCTTTTGAAAGATTACGTGCAGTAGCAGATGGAGAAAACTTATTTTCTTTAATAATCTCCAACACCCGTTCTTTTGTCCTTGGGCTTACTGCTCCTGAATTATTTATTACTCTGGAAACAGTTGCTTTGGAAACCCCTGCTTCTCTTGCAATATCCATAATCGTCAAGTTACTCATACGCTGTCCTCCAGGTCACTCCGTAAATGTAACCGGTTTCTATATTTGGTATTATAGGACAAGCAAATCAGTTTGTCAACCGCTTCCGTCATTTCTTTTGTGCTTTCTGTATATTTCAACATATTCAGCATATGCATTTTGTGCATTTTAGACAAATCACTATCTAACATCCCCGTACATCTCATTTTCAAACTCGACCAGCTCATCAAATTCTTTCTCAACGATTCTTGCCATCTCAGGATCCAGTCCTACCATGTGCTCGGCTTCCAGCCATGCGCGTGCCATTTCACGCCCCATCTCATTGCCAATGATAAATCCACCCATGCAGAGTACATTGGTGTTATTGACAACTTTTGCCCTTCTGGCCTGATAAATACTTTCGCATAATGCCGCATAAACACCTCTGTGCTTATTACAGATAATGCTTACTCCCATTCCGGTTCCACAAATGGCAATCCCACGCTCATACTCTTTGCTCTGGACACCTCTCGCAACTGCTTTCGCCGCCTCCTGAAACAGCACCGGCTCGTCCGGATCAATGTCCATGATCTCGTATCCTCTCTTTAACAGATCCTCTTTGATTGCGTTTTTCAGTTCAAATCCCGCCGGATCTGCTCCCATAATAATCTTCATCTTGTTTTCCTCCTTGATATTTTAATTTTTAAAAATTAACCTTTTTTTCATAATACTCTGCCCATACTCACACTGTCAACGAACTTTTGGGGTAATATTTTGTTGAATGATCCGGAAGTGCAGTAACAATTTTTCCAAACGGACTTATTATTTGCCTTAACGACTCTGGTATTTTCCAATCGAATCTGCTACAATATGTTGCAGTATTTTAACTCTGTGCTGTTTATGCTGTAAGCAGCAGCTCATCTTATAAAGGAGGTCCCGTTATGGGTTATGATAAACTTGAACGAAATCTGATTGATATCGTCAAAGAAGAACAGGCTAAGCTTGGCTTTTTTAAAGAAGATATACGACTTTATTATCCGCTTTCTTCCCTGAATCATTTCTTTGATACCAGCAGTAATGCAGACGAAATGCAGATACGACTCGATACACTTCCGGAATCTGTCACTTCAAAACTCGGACAGATTGAAGTCAGTCATAAAGGCGACCGTTTCTGTTTCCATATTCCGCAGGAAGGCACCGTATATGTGCATGACAACACCGCACCAAATGAATTTATCCACCAGCTTGTGGAATTAGTCGGAAAACATGGCTGTACTATGAATGAAATTCTGGATCTGTTCCATACTTATTCAGAGAACATTATCACCGAAGAAATGAACAATGGTGAATTTGACCGCCTGATCCGTTTTGCTGACAACAGCGAAGATCCTTATTACTATTGTTTTAAAGACGAAGGCTGTCATATCATCTATCACCGTTTTCTGCCGGAGGACTATGCAGATTTTGACTTTTAAGGAGGAAATGTTTTATGTGTACTGCCGCAACTTATCAGACAAAAGATTTTTATTTTGGAAGAACTCTGGACTATGAGTTTTCCTATGGTGACCAGATTGCCATCACACCACGAAATTATCCTTTTTCTTTCCGGCATGCCGGCGAAATGGCCACTCACTACGCGATCATCGGTATGGCTCATGTTGCAGGAAACTACCCCCTCTATTATGATGCCATCAACGAAAAAGGTGTCGGCATGGCAGGATTAAACTTCGTCGGAAATGCCGCTTATGCAAATGTTACATCTGACAGGGACAATGTTGCTCAGTTTGAATTTATCCCATGGATTTTAAGCCAGTGTGCTACTTTATCCGAAGTACAGACACTTCTTGAGCGCATGACTCTGGTTGACACTCCGTTCAGTGAGCAGTTTCCGCTTGCGCAGCTTCACTGGATCATTTCTGATCAGACCGGTTCTATCACGGTGGAATCCATGGCAGACGGACTCCATATTTATGAAAATCCGATCGGTGTGCTCACCAACAACCCGCCTTTTCCACAGCAGATGTTCCAGCTGAACAATTTTATGCACTTGTCTCCGAAACAGCCTGTAAATACTTTTTCCGATGAACTTGCTCTCACTGCATACAGCCGCGGAATGGGAGCGCTCGGTCTTCCGGGAGATCTTTCTTCCGCATCCCGTTTTGTCCGGGTTGCTTTCACAAAGATGAACGCTTTTTCAGGCGATTCCGAAATAGAAAGCGTAAGCCAGTTCTTTCACATTCTCGGTTCCGTGGATCAGCAGCGCGGATGCTGCGAAGTCGCTGATGGAAAATATGAGATTACGCTTTATACTTCCTGCTGTAATGTCACAAAGGGGATCTATTATTATACAACCTATGAAAACCACCAGATCAGTGCTGTCGATATGCACAGAGAAAATCTGGATGGCGATGCTCTGATCTGCTATCCGGTCATTCAGGGCGAACAGATCAATTATCAGAATTAACGGAGGTACTTACATGAATCTTGGAAATTTAATGCAGCTTAAAAATTCCTGGGCAACATTCACCCAGAATCATCCGAAATTCCCGAAGTTTCTTCAGGCAGCAGGTACTGCTGTCAAAGAAGACACACTGATCGAAATCAAGATCACAACCGCTGAGGGAAAAGTAATAGAAACAAATCTCAAAGTAAAAGCGTCAGATATCGAGCTTGTCAAAAACCTTGCCATGTGATATACTAAGCGCAGATTTTAAATTATGTACAAAAGAACAGGACACGAAAGAGAAGTGAGCAAAGCAATTCAGAACGGCAGTTTCTCTGCATTCGGGTTCTACATAATTTCCGGACATTCCAGTCCATTACAAATGATAAAATAAAATCCAAAGGGACATCGCAGTATCGGTTTTCTTCGTAACTGTGTGTCCCTTTTTATATTCTGCAAAGTTATTTTATTTCTGAATTTGCAGCCGGGTACTGCTGATTTTTACAGACGTACGCGTTTTTCTTTGTCGTTTGCCACACGGAACGCACGTGGTGTCGTATGATATCGTTCTTTAAATACACGATGAAAATAGCTGCCATTTTCGTAACCGACTGCCGCAATGATATCGCTGATTGGAAGATCCGTCTCACACATCAGCTCAACTGCCTTGTTCAATCTCTTGCGCTGCAAAAGTTCTTTAAAATTGAAGCCTGTATTTTTCTTGATCATCTTGCTCAGCATGTGCATCGGCAGATGCAGCTGCTCACAAAGCTCTGTAAGCGTTGCTGTCCTGTACTGCTGCTCAATATAGTCCAGAGTAGTCATTGCGATCATATTTTCGTACTGATTCGGAAGTCGCATTTCTGCATACTGCACAGACTCCAGAAGATACAAGAAAATAAGTCCCATTGTTGTCTGATTGATGCGGTTCTGGTCACCCTTGCCGGTTACAAGTGAATAGATCATATTTTCGAGAAGGTTCTGAATCTGCAATACCTCTGCCACCTTGAAATGAAGGTATTCTCCCCTTTCATCATCCTGACGCAGCACATTCACAAGGAAATCAGCAAGAACATTATTATTTCCCGCCATTGTATATGCCACATCAAAAAATTCCGGAAGAATCATAAAGTTGATTGCAATATCTTCCTCCCCTGCCGGAAGGATTTCATGTCTTGTATACTGATTCAGGAAAAGAAGTTCCCCCTGCCTTATCACGACTTCCCTGCCGCCGATGATATTGGTCAGCTGTCCCTGACAGACATAAAGCACCTCGATAAAATTATGTCTGTGTGCCGGAAAATGGACAAAACGAGTGTGCGTACGCACGGCGATCAGTTTACCTTCGTTCAGCATCTTCGCACTGTCTACAATGAAATCCTTACCGGATGTATAAAGGTCTTTATCCACCTTCGCCACACCATCCAGTATCTGCTGTTCTTCTTCTGTTATGATTCTCAAATGATCCAAAAGAGTCTGCTGCATGTTTCCTCCTGATATCGTTATGTTACTGCTGGTCTTATTTTAACACGCGCAGGTGGGATAAAGCAATATAAGCGAAACAAAACAAGACGGAGCCTTACGGCTCCGCCCTGTTTTTAAGGATTTATCATATTCAGAAAAACTTTAGCTTCTCTAAAGGTGCTGATTAGTACAGTTTAGCGTAGTCAGCAACGTTTTCTGGTGTGAACTGAAGTGGCTCACCAAGAACGATTTCTGTTCCTTCGTCATCAGCTGTTGTGATTGTGAATTCACCCATGTCGCCAGCTGTGAATGTTTCATCAACTGCACCAGTGATGTCACCTTTTACAAGTGCCATTGTTGCATATGCGGAAAGTTTTCCAAGGCCTTCCATATCCCACAGATAGAAGTATGGGCAGGAATGTGCATCGTCATCACCTGTGTACTCCTGCATTTCAGACGGAAGTCCAAGACCTGTCAGTTTGCAAGCAGATTCGTTGTCCTGAAGGTATTTAGCTGCTGCAGCGATACCAACTGTTGTAGGTGCACAGATAACTTTCAGATCTGGGTAGTTCTGAAGAAGAGCTGCTGTCTGGTCTGTAGATTTCTGAGGTTCGTCATCACCATAAGCTACTTCTACAAGTTCCAGTTTGCTGTATTTCTCATCGCCTTCCATGATGGATTTCATAGCGTCGATCCAAGCGTTCTGGTTTGCAGACTGAGATGTTGCAGAAAGGATAGCGAACTGTCCTTCTCCACCGGAGATATCAAGAACTGCATCCATAAGAGCCTGTCCAACTGCCTGTGTACCAGCCTGGTTTACGAATACCTGACGGCTGTCTTTATTCGGAGCGGAGTCGAAAGAGGATACTTTGATTCCAGCGTCCATAGCTTCTTCCAGTTTAGCCTGAAGAGCGTTAACGTCGTTTGCGGAGATGCAGATTGCATCTGGCTGCTGGGAGATCAGGTTGTCAAGAACTTTGATCTGAGCATCTGCTGTTGCAGCTTCCGGGTAAACAACATCTACAGTTGCACCTTCAGCTTCTGCTGTGTCTTTGAATGCTTTTGCAGCGATTTCGAAGAATGCGTTACCAGCTGATTTACCAACCAGTGCGATCTTCTGTCCGTCTCCGGCTTTGTCAGCAGCCATTACAGGTGCTGCACAGCCAAGTACCATTGCTCCACAAAGAAGTGCGCTAATTACTTTTTTGTTCATTTTGTTTTCCTCCCTTGGAAAAATATAGTTTTTTATTTGCAACTGCTCTTCTGCTACAAAAGAGCAGCTACTTACATGATTATTGTACTACTTTATTTAGTTTTTCTTCATGCTTAATGCTTTTTTTGCATTTCCGATAATGTTCGGAAGAGCTACTGCTGCGATCAGAAGAACACCGATGATCAGCAGGATAACCTGTGCATTGACGTTTCTCTGACCAAGACCTACACGGAGGCAAACGATGATGAATGCGGAAATAAATCCACCTGCGATATTACCTTTACCACCTGTAGAGGAGATACCTCCAAATACTGCCATTGCGATGGCATCCATTTCAAATCCGTTACCGGTTGTTGTGTTTGCACCGTATGAAGAAGAAACCAGGAACAGTGCGCACAGTCCGGAAACTGTACCCATGATGGTGTAGATGATGAAACGGATTTTCTGTACATGAACACCTGAATAATATGCTGTAAGACGGTTGGTACCGATTGCATATACACGACGTCCAAATGTGCTCTTGCCTAAGATTACGGCGAAGATTACAGAAAGAATAACAACGAGGAACAGGATGTATGGAACATCTCCGACTTTTCCGCTGATTGCACGGAAACCATCTGTGTTGCTTGCAGAAATACTACCGCCGCTTCCAAGTACGATCTCGGAAATACCACGGAAGATAATCTGTGTTGCAAGTGTAACGATCATTGGCGGCAGTTCCTGGAATTTAGTGAGGATAAAGCCGTTGATCGCACCGCAGATAGTACCAACACCAAGTGCTGTGATCACTACTACGATAAACGGAGCATTTGTATTGCAGACAATACAGCTCATTGTTGCAGAAAGGCAAACGATCGCACCTACAGAGATATCGATCTCGCCAAGTACCAGGATGTATGCCATCGGCAACATCATGAATACTTCTGCCAGATAAACAGGCATCTGACGAAGCAGACTGCTCATGTTATAATATTCAGAAAACATTGCACAGAAAATATTGACCGCAATAAACAGCAGAACCAATATTCCCTCCCAGGAGAAGATCATTTTCTTCACTGGGCTTTCCGGCACATTATTAATACTTCTTCCAGATTTTCCAGCCATGATTACATCTCCCTTCCTTTCAGTGCATTCTTATCAGCGATACGCTGCAGGATTACGTTCATTACTACTACGACGAGGATGATAACACCCTTGATGGTATTCAGCCATAACTGGTTGAAGAATGGGATCAGCGGAAGTGCTTTTGCGATTGTTGCAAGGATCAGGGATCCGAGTAAAGCACCTACTACTGTACCACGTCCACCGTTCATGCTTACACCACCGATAACGCAGGCTGCGATAACGTCCATCTCACCGCCGTACTGCATATCAGGCATTGCGGATGCATATACAGAAACCTGAAGTGCACCGCCGAGACCTGCGAGAAGACCCATGATTGTATAAACAAGTAATTTGATATTTTTTACATTGATACCGGATACTTCTGCTGCACTCGGGTTACTTCCGACTGCATAGATCATACGGCCTGTTCTGGTCCATTTCATAAACCAGAAGAAGAATACATAGCATACAATAATTACCCAGATAACACAGTTTAATCCGAGGAATTTTGTTGTTGCGAAATTTTTGAATTCACCAAGTGCTGCTGCACTTGCCCATTCACCACCGTGAGATACCTGATAACCAAGTGCACGGTAGATGTACATGAAGCCCATGGTTGCAATGATCGGTGGTACATCTGCTCTGGAGATGATCAGACCAACGACTGCTCCGCAGACGATACCGATTGCAATTGCGATCACGAATGCGAGGAATGTGCTGGAGATATGTTCATATTTCAGAAGCATACCAATGCTCATACCGGAAAGTGCAAGTGTTGACATGATAGAAATATCGATACCGCCAACAAGCATTACACACAGCATACCAAGTGACATTACCATTGTTACTGCATTGTTTTTCAGCATATCCATCAGTGACTTAGGAGTCAGGAATGATGGGTTAATTGCTGTGATGATTACAAAAAGAACGATCAGGACAATCGCAAGCAGTGCTTCACGGGAGCCTGTGATCTTTTTCATAACTGATTTCTTTTCCATTATTCAGCACCCCCTGTATGTCCTTTTTCCATAGCAAGTTCGAGGATTCTTTCCTGTGTTGCTTCGCCACGGTTCAGTTCACCGGTCTTACGTCCGTTACACATAACGACAATACGGTCTGCCATACCGAGGATCTCAGGCATTTCGGAAGAAATCAGGATGATTGCATATCCTTTCTTTGCAAGATCTCCCATGATTGCATAGATTTCAGCTTTTGCACCTACGTCTACACCTTTGGTAGGCTCATCCATGATAACAACTTTCATTTCCTGACTTAATGCCTTGGCAACAACAACTTTCTGCTGGTTACCACCGGAAAGAGAGCTTGCCGGCTGGAAGATATCAACTGCCTTTGTATCAACTTCTTCGAGAAGTTTCTTGGCAAGATCACGCTCTGTCTTTTCGTCATTGATTCCGCTCTTCGCATATTTGCTGATGGTAGGAAGTGTTACGTTTCTTCCAAGTCCCCAACTCATGATCAGACCTTCTTTCTGACGGTCTTCCGGAAGGAGAATGATACCTTTTTCCATTGCATCAGATGGTTTTTTGATATGAACTTCTTTACCTTCCAGATATACTTTACCGGAATCCGGCTGAGTGATACCACAGACAGCTTCTACTGTTTCTGTACGTCCTGCACCTACCAGACCGGTAAGTCCGAGGATCTCGCCGGCGCGAACGCTGAAGGATACATCTTTGAAGTAACCTGTTCTGGAAAGATTCTCAACTTTCAGCATCTCGTCTCCGAGTTTTACTTCCGGTTTCGGGAACAGATCTTTGATCTCACGACCAACCATTGCTTTGATCAGGTCTGCATTTGTAATTCCGTCAACATCGTATGTTCCGATGTACTGGGAATCACGGAATACAGTAACTCTGGATGCCAGACGATACATATCTTCAAAACGGTGGGAAATGAAGATAATGGAAACACCGTCAGCTTTTAATTTGTCAACCAGTGTATAAAGCTTCTCGGATTCGGATCTTGTCAGTGCTGCAGTAGGCTCATCAAGAATGATGATTCTTGCGTTAGTGGACATCGCCTTTGCAATCTCAACCATCTGCTGCTGAGCAACACTTAAAGTACCCATCTCTGCTGTTGCATCAAAATCTGCATCCAGCTGTTTGAGAAGTTTGTTTGCTTCTGTGTTCATGGCTTTCCACTGGATCATTCTGTTTTTGATGATCTCATGTCCCATGAAAATATTTTCTGCAACAGTCAGATGCGGATAGGATGTCGGATGCTGATATACGGCTGCGATACCTGCTGCCTGTGCATCTTTTGGTCCTTTGAAGTCAACCTTCTGACCATTTAAGAACATTTCGCCTTCTTCTGCCTTATGTACACCGGTAATAACTTTAATAAATGTAGATTTACCAGCGCCGTTTTCGCCCATAAGTGCGTGAACTTCACCCGGTTTTAACTGGAACTGTACGTTGTTCAGTGCCTTAACGCCCGGGAAAATCTTTGTTATGCCTTTAAGTTCAAGAACATATTCAGACACGGCTCTTTCCTCCCTTTTCTTAAATCTGATGTTATTATAACAGTAAAATCTTTTACCCTAAACAGGAAAATATTTCGAATCAGGGTAATATATTTTCCTGTTTTAGGCAAAATTTTACTGCATATGTATAAAATTTCACTGTTTCTATGTGAATTTTTTCCAGTTACCCCCGCCTGCCTTCGTGTAAGATTGACATAAGTTTTGGCTTTTGTTATATTTAATATATTAAATTTGAAGGGAATCCGGACAAATGAGCTTTCTCAATAAAGTCAAAAAAAAATTAAAAAACGGAAGCTGGTATCCTTTTTATAACTCCTTTTATGAAAATAATTCTCTTGATCCCCGCATGATTCTTCTTGAATCCAGAAGCGGCGGTGCTCTCGAGAGTAATATCCTTTCCTTATTAAAGGAGTTATCCAGAGAACCATACAAAAATTTCAACCTCGTACTTTCGGTACGTAAAAATGCCGAATCCGAAATCAAAGAAAAGCTGCGTAAAAACTCCATTCAGGGAGTTTCTTTTGTGCATACAGGATCTGTCTCCTATTACCGTGCCTTAAGCCGCGCCGGTTATCTGGTCAACGATTCCTCTTTTCCCGGCAGATTTGTCAAAAAAGAAGGACAGATCTATCTGAACACCTGGCATGGTACCCCACTTAAGAAAATGGGCCGTGACAACCGTCCGGAGATGGTGACGATGGGAAATGTTCTCCGTAACCTTCTGGATTCCAACTATATTGTCTTTCCGAACCGCTTCATGGAAGAAAAAATGTCCGGAGCCTACATGCTCGACAGTCTGTACAGAGGTACCGTACTTCGCGAAGGCTATCCGCGCAACGATATTTTCCGTCAGAAACCTGATCTTTCTATGAAAGAGCGCGCCGGTTTCGCCGGTAAGACACTGCTTACTTACTTTCCGACCTACCGCGGTATTTTTAATCAGGTAGAACGTCAGGAATACATGGAAACACTTTCTGCCAATCTCGCTCTCTGGGACAGCCAGTTAAAGGATGACGAGATTCTTCTTATTAAATTGCATCCTTTCCTTCATGGTTCCGAAGCTTTTGACGGTTACCGTCATATCCGCGCTTTCCCGACCGACTGGGATACCTATGAAGGCTTAAATCTCTGTGATGTACTGATCACGGATTATTCCAGTGTTTTTTATGATTATGCAAACACCGGCAAAAAAGTCATCTTCTTTGCCTACGACCGTGCGGAATACGAAAGCACCCGCGGAATGTATGAAGACATTGAGACTTATCCGTTCCATTATACAGAAGATGCTGCCGAAGTCATTCCATATGCACATGCTGACGGCGGCACCCCGGATGAAGCATTTATGGAGAAATATGCCTCTTATGAAGATGGGCACGGTGCCGAAAAAATCTGCCGACAGGTATTCCTTCACGAAGACTGCTGCCGCCAGAAAAAATATACCGGAAATGGTAAGAAAAACATCCTGCTCTACGGTGGTGACCTCGATCAGAACGGTATCACCAGTGCACTGTACGCGATGCTCCACGAGCTGGATCTTACAAAATATAACTACTTTTTGTCTTTCCGTCTGATTTCTGTCAAAGATCATCCTGAAAGAATGGAGCGTATTCCGGATCATATTGGTATCTATCCATTATCCAGCGAAATGAATATGGATGTACTTACCGGTTTTTCACTGATGCGCAAAATGCGCGGTGCAAACACTAATTCTATCAACAGACGGATCCATATTGCTTACCAACGCGAATGGAAAAAACATTTCGGCAGTACTGATTTTTCTGCCGTGATCCATTACAATGGTTACGAAGCTTACATCACTTCACTTTTTGAGGAATCACCATGTGGACGGACGATCTGGGTTCACAATGATATGGCCGATGAGATCCGCACAAAAGGAAACCAGAATATCTATCTTCTTCGAGAAGCTTATCAGAAATATGACCATATCGTTACTGTAAGCGAAGATATTCTCGATTCCACTATCCATGGCATTGGCGCAGATCCGGCCAAAGTTACCGTAGTCAACAACTGTCATGACTATCAAAGTGTAATTAAGCGCAGCGAGGAAATGCTCGCTTTTCAGGAAACAACGAAATCCACTGTTTCTGTCGATCAGCTTTCCACTGTTCTGTCAGGCAATGATACAAAATTTATCAGCATCGGCCGCTATTCTCCGGAAAAAGGCCATGTCCGTCTGATGAATGCATTCAACACCTACCAGGCTTCACATCCGGATACCTGGCTGATCATCATCGGCGGCGTTGGTACGCTCTATGAGGATGCTGTTGCACATGCCAAAAGCCTCGCTGCATCTGATCATATTATTTTGATCTACTCCATGCAGAATCCTATGCCGGTTCTGAAAAACTGCAACCTGTTTCTGCTTTCTTCTTTTTATGAAGGGCGCCCGATCGTACTTATGGAAGCTGCCTCACTTGGACTTCCGCTTATGACCTGCGATGTCAACGGCTGCCACGGTTTTATGACGGAATATCAGGGAACTCTTGTCGATAATTCTGAAGAAGGTATTCTTCACGGAATGCAGCTTTTTGCTGAAGGAAAGGTCCAGCCGGTTCAGATTGATTTCGACAGGATCAATGCTGCATCTGCAGCTCAGACCGAAGCACTGATTGAAGACTGCACACACATTTCTCATTCAGAAAGGACGCATTAACTTGAGTAAAATCAGAAGTCTCGTGCTTGCAGAATTTCTGAAGCACTTTGCAAAAAAGAAACCGGATCCGTATATTTGGATTTTTTCCTCTACGGATAACCGGCATTATAACTATAATTCCCGTTATCTTTTTGAATATGTAAAAGAGAATCTCCCGGAGATCACACCGCGATTTGTCATCAATGATCCGAAGCTTCGCGCAGAGCTCTCCGCCGAATACGGCAGCCAGTACTTTATCGAGACTGAAAGCGCATCCGGGATCCGATATGTTCTGAACGCCGGTGTGTGGTTTACTTCTGCCGGACTCCCTGCCTATGCGAGCGGACTCGGCAAAAACAGGCTCATCGTCAATCTCTGGCACGGCGTACCGCTGAAAAAGATCGCACTGCTCGATCCGAACCTCAAAAAGATGTCGCGTATCTATTTCCGGAAGATTTTTTCCGAAAACTATACGTACGTTCTCACAACTTCACATGCGCTTGTACCACTTATGGCAAAGAGTTTTGATATTTCCGAAAATCTGATCAAAGTATGGGGACAGCCGCGAAACGACGGCATGTTTCAGCCAAATGATCCTGCCTTGATCCTCTCCGGGATTTATCCGGATATCCCGGAATTTGAACGAACGGTTCTTTATGCACCGACCTTCCGCGACTACGGCCAGGTACGGCTTTTCCCGTTCGATGATTTTGACCTGAACCGGATGGAGGCATTTCTCGAAGAACATAAGATACTTCTTTTTATCCGTACACACATTGCCGAACAGGGATCTGCTGCGCCATATCTCGGAAAAAGAATCCGTTTCCTCGGGAACGAACAGGCAGAGGATGTCACCGGAATCCTCAATATTTTTGACTGCCTGATCACGGATTATTCAAGCATTTATATTGATTATCTTTTGACTGACAAATCAATGATCTTTCTTCCATATGACCGGAAAGAATATCTGAACGGACGTGGTATGAATTTCGATTATGACGAAGTCACTCCCGGCCCCAAACCAGATACTTTCCAGAGTTTTCTGGATGCCCTTCTCACAGAGGATTCTCACTGGAAAACCGAACGCGACCGCGTCAATCTGCTTTTTAATGAGATTCATGAACCATGTTCCGCACAGATCTGTGAGCAGATATTAAAAAAGATCCAACAGTAACAGCTTTTTCACTATCAAGGAGAAAACCATGAAATTACTGATCGTAGATGATGAAGAGCTCACCCGCACCGGTGTGATCTCCTCTCTGGACTGGTCATCTCTCGGAATCGATGAGGTGATTCAGGCCGATGATGGTGTACACGGATTGGAAACTGCCAGACTTTACAAACCGGAGATCATCCTGTGTGATGTCCGCATGCCCCGCATGGACGGCATCACCATGCTGGAACGTCTGGAAAAGCTTCTTCCGGACAGTGTTGCCATTTTTATGAGCGGCTACTCTGACAAAGAATATCTCAAAGCTGCTATTAAGCTCAAAGCAGTCAACTACATCGAAAAACCATTCAGTCTTTCCGAAATAGAAGACGCGATCAGAGATGCCCGGGAGCTTTATCAACAGAAAGTCCATTCCCGCCGCGGAGAAACGCTGCACTCCATGGAGACAGCCTCCCGGCTTGCCCTGCAGCTCACACTTCCATACGGAGCAAACAGCCAGACCATCGCAGGCCTGACTTCTGAACTTGGCATCACAATGAACAACAGTACTTATTTCACAGCATTCATTGTAAAGACTGATCTTTTTCTGGAATCCAATGTACCATCGATGGCTGACTTCTGTCAGGATTTTCTTGACTTCCTTGCACCATTCCGTACGAAATGTATCTATCTCGAAAAGAAAATGCAGTATCTGGTCTATTTTCTTTTTTCGCAGGAAGCTCCGTCTTCCCACCAGATTCATGCAGCCGGAGAATACCTGTGCAGCCATTTTGAAAAATACGGCCGCTATACTATTGCTGTCGGCGATACCGTGTATGGACTGCCAAAAGCCTACCAGACTTATACTTCCGCAGTTATCCTTTTGCAGAGCGGATATTTCTTCCCGGAAAATTCCCTCCTGACATCAGAATCTCTGGAAAATATCCCGGATGTACAGACCAATGTGTTTGCAGATACTCCTGCCGGTTCCTTTGCGGATATTCTTTCACGTCAGGATGCTGATGGTGCCAAAAAGTTTCTGGATACGCTGTATCAGAACTTTTTTAAAAATCACCGTTTCCTGCAGAATCCGGTCAAAGACATGTATTACAAACTTTTTCTCTGTCTGGAAGATGCACGTCATCAGCAAAAAATTGCAGGTTCCGGTAATGTGGAAAGCATTGCTGAAACAATTGACGACTGTTTCACTTTCCCTGAATTGCATCAGACACTCGTGGATAAAACTTCTGAGTTTTTCCGCAAGGCAGAATCTTCCTCACAGGAAAATCCAACCATCTTTCTGATCAAAGATTATATCAGTCAGAATTATATGCATGAGACGCTTTCCGTCAAAGATATCAGCGAACACGTCTTCCTGTCTACTTCTTATGTGTGTACCTTTTTTAAGAGTGAGACTGGTCAGACTCTGAACCAGTACCTGACGGAATACCGCATGGAAAAAGCAAAGCAGCTTCTCAAAGATGCCCGGTTTAAGATCTCTGATATCTCTTCCCGGGTCGGCTACAGTGACGGCAACTATTTCGGCAAAAGTTTCAAGAAATACAGCGGATTTTCACCTTCTGAATACAGGGAGCGGAATACACAATGAAATTTTTACAAAGACTCCGGCTGGCTTATGGTGACATGAAGCTCAGCTCCAAATTCACACTGGTTCTGATGATTACCGCCACAATCCCGGTCATTATGATGGCAGGTTTCTTTTACAGCAGACTATACGACATGGTTGTCTCTTATACGATCCAACAGGAACAGGACACCAGTGCCCAGACCGCACCTTATGTGGAAGAGATTGTACAGAAAGTTATCGATGCACATGATGGAATTGCGGAGCAAAAATTTTTCCAGACATTGTTCCATCAGCCGGTTAATTCCCCGTTTCAGATGTTTCTTGAAACGGATTCCGCCAAAGACTTTCAGGAATATGCCAAAGATCTCGTTTCTTCTGATCTTATCACCGGAATCCAGATCTATATGGACTTTCCGCCGCAGTCCGTACGACTTTTCAACGATGATCTGACAAAAGATTATTTTTCTCCGATGAGCAAAGCCCGCGGCACTTACTGGTACGGTATCTTTCAGGGTACCCAGCAGAGTTCGCTCTTCTGTCCGGAATTTTATCTGGGTGAACGGGAAAAGGAAAGCTACGGGGATATGGCATATATCACTTCTACTACTTTTTATTATCAGGGGCAGGCACGTCAGGCATACATAGCCTTATACACTTCGTCCAGCCACCTGCGCAATATGCTGAAAGACAACCTCCCGATTGATGGAAGTGTTTCCTATATCATCAATGAACGAAATGCGGTGGTTGCTTCTTCTGATGAATCCCTTTCCGGAATTTATCTGCTGAACTACGAGACAATTGAAGACTCTTTTATGTCTTCCAACAATTTTATCGAGCGTGATATTCTTGACACAAAGGTTTATGCCGGATTTTACAATATCAAACAGCCAGGATGGTTTATGGTGACAGTTCTTCCGTCCGGTCCGCTGATTGCACAGAGTAATGGGATTATGGTTCAGTATGTACTTATGTATCTCGTATTTCTGATCTGTGCCCTGTTCCTGGCCCATTTTATGGCGCGATCGATCACAAACCGTATTTCTTCCGTCATCCATCAAATGAGCAAAGTACGAAAAGGCACGTTAAGTCCGATGGCAAGCCCCGTCTATCATGATGAAATCGGTGATCTGATTGATACATACAACTATATGACACGAAAAATGGATCAGCTGATGGAAGAACAGGCAAAATCTGCCGAAGAGCTTCGTATTGCAGAGTTTCACTCACTGCAGGCTCAGATCAATCCACATTTTCTTTACAATACAATGGATATGATCAACTGGCTCGCACAGCAGGGGCGCACCGACGAAGTTTCCAATGCGGTTCAGAGCCTGTCACGTTTTTATAAGCTGACACTCAGCCGCAAGCAAAGCATGAGTACCATTGCCAAAGAAACGGAACATGTCTCAATCTATCTGTTGATTCAGAACATGCGTTACCATGACAGCATTTCCTTTATTTCAGATATTCCGGATGAGCTTCTGGAATACAGCATTCCGAAACTGACACTTCAGCCGATCATCGAAAACTCCGTTCTTCACGGAATCCTTGAAACAGATGATAAATCAGGAACCATTGTCCTCACCGGCTGGATGGAAGGCAACGACATTGTTCTTCTAATTTCAGATGATGGCGTGGGAATTTCTCCGGGAATTCTTCCGACAATTCTCTCCGGAAACGGAAACAGTACTTCCGGAGGAACAAACATTGCAATTTACAATACGCACCGTCGTCTTCAGATTCTGTACGGACCAGACTACGGACTTACTTATTCCAGCGAGCCCGGCCGCGGCACAGAAGTCGAAATACGAATACCTGCAAAAAAGGAGACCGCTTAAAAAGCGATCTCCTTTTTGAATATGAATATGTGTAATACAATGGTAGGCAAATCTTATCTTGTAACGATATCAACAGGTATATTGAAGATCTTGGCAACCTTCAGAATTGTGTCGATATGTCTTCCTGTTGCAGCTGCCATATGATGTGTCGGGCCGGCTTCGCTCCAACGATTTACGAATTCTCTTGCACCACATGTGAAACGAGTTCTCATGTTGGTATCACCGAAGGAAAGGATCGGTCCCTCTTCGTTTACGCCTTCTGCAACAACAAATTTGAAGTGTCCGTCGCCATCCTGTGTGATTGCAAGATAGGTAACCGGACCTGTATATGGATAGAACTGTGTCAGGTATCCGCCGCCTGTTTTGCCGTGGAATACCGGAACGATTTTCATGGTAGGTTTCTTATCGGAAATATCAGCATCTCCACTTCCGGAATGTCCGATGATGCAGATATCATCATTGAAGTCGATGGAGTACATTTCAGAAAGCTGGCCTGTACCGGAAATTGTCTTGAGGATACTCATTGCCATAGCAACTTTCATATCACCTTCAACAGCGCATGCTGTACCCTGTTTGATCAGCATGGAGAATGCCGGGATCAGCATACTGTCAAGGACACCTGCTTTACCCTGTGCAAATCCGTCGTAATGGGAAGCAACCATGCTAAGATGCTCGTCTTTTACCCATTTCTCGAATGCAACAACGTATTTTGCCATATCCCATACTTTTTCGATTGTGCCGCCGCCTTCGATGTCGAAAGTATCAAGAATATCCTGTGCTTTTGCACGGATTGCTTCTTCATCTGTAATATCATCAGCGATTGCCCACATTTTTTCCCAGTCAAACTGCTTGGTGTACAGGAACATTCTGTTGTACAGGTTTGTCTCATCAATATAAAGATCCATCATACCCGGATATGGTCTTCCGATCTGAGCGATGTTAGTATCACGAAATCTTCTTCTTACCTGAGCTGCTTTACACCAGTCTTCGATCTCTGCCTGAACAGCCGGATCTCCGCCTTCTACAACACCGGTGATAACGGCATGTCTCTTGCCTGCTCTCTCAAGATCGGCAACAGCTTCTCCAACAGCACCACAAGCATAACCTTCGCCAAGCCATGCAGCGATATCTGTGTGATCATAATCCAGTGCTTTCAGTTTCTGAACGTTTACCAGAACAACCGGTACATCCAGGTCGCGGATTGCAGGAAGCATATTGTAAGATGTCGCATAAGTCAGCATCTGAAGGAATACAAGGTCAACGTCTGCTGCACGGAATTTATCTCCGGCTTCCATTGACTGCTCTTTTGTTGTAACCATTCCTCCGTCAATGATTTCTACTGTATCCGGAATTGTTTTTTTGAAGGCTTCATACTGTGCTTCAAACTCAGGTACCAGTGACGGGAACTGAGGCAGGTATGCGCCTAAAGCAATAGAGAATACACCGACTTTTGCTTTTGTGTTTACTAACATAGTAAAACCTCCTATTGATTGTTAAATAAAATATTGGTTTGCTTATTTATAGATTTTAATTCCAAAGGACTCGTGGATTGTTGTACGAGCTTCCTCGATGGATTTAAACTCTCCGGCTTTAAGCATCTGTGCGGTAATGTTACCGATTGCAGTTGCTTCACCAGGACCTGCATGAACTTCTTTGCCTGTTGCTTTTGCTGTCAGTTCGTTGAGGTATCCTGCGTTTGAACCACCGCCTACTACATGAATACGGCTATAGGTTCTTCCTGTGCTTTCTTCCAGTTCTTTTGCTGTCTTTGCATAGCATTCTGCAAGACTGGTGTAGATAACAGTTGCGATCTCACCCATTGTTTCCGGAACTTTCTGTCCTGTTCTGCGGCAGTAGTCTTTGACTTCTTCTGTCATGTTCTCAGGAGAAAGGAAACACTCGTCATTTGCATCTACTCTGGACGGGAAATCCTTTGCTTCTTCTGCCATTGCGCAGATCTCTGCAAAACTGTATTTATCATTTACTTCATGACGTACAGACTGGATCATCCAGAGGCCCATGATGTTCTTGAGGTAACGGAAACGACCTGCGTATCCACCTTCGTTTGTGAAGTTCAGTTCACAGCTCTTCGGTGAGCAGTCCGGAGTCTTTCTTTCGATACCCATCAGAGACCATGTACCGGAGCTGATGTAGATAAAGTCATCGTCATTTGCCGGTACTGCAAGTACAGCAGATCCTGTGTCGTGAGTTGCCGGTGCAACTACTTCTACATCAAATCCGACTTCTTTCTGAAGTTCTTCTGTAAGATGTCCAATGCTTGTTCCAGGCATGATCAGTTTCTGGAAAATTCTTCTCGGATATCCGAGTCTGTCGATAATTTCATAATCCCAGTCTTTTGTTTCTGCATTTACAAGCTGACCGGTAGTAGCTTCTGTATATTCGCATGTCTTCTGGCCTGTCAGCAGATAGTGGAAGTAATCCGGTACATGAAGCAGTGCTTCAGCCTGCTCAAGATATTCCGGATGTTTTTTCTTAACTGCCATTAACTGATATACAGTATTGAAGATGGCTTTCTGGATACCGGTTCTTGCATACAGTTCTTCGAGAGAAATAGTCTTGTAAACTTCTTCGTCCATACCCTCTGTACGATGGTCACGATATCCTACTGTATTTCCGATTACTTTTTCGTCTTTGTCTAGAAGGACAAAGTCAACACCCCAGGTATCTACGCCCATGCTTACCGGGATCTTGCCGATCTCTTTGCATTTCTTAAGACCTGTTACGATTTCTTTGAAGATACGGTCAAATTCCCAGCAGAGCTCGCCGTCTTTCTTAACCATTCCGTTTTCAAAACGATGGATTTCTTCGAGTTCGATCTTTCCGTTTTCCATATGGCCAAGGATCAGACGTCCACTGGATGCACCCATATCTACTGCTGCATAATAAGTTGCCATTGTAAAATCCTCCTGAATATGTAAGATGTGTACAGCTGTTTTATTTGTGCAAAACGCTGTATCTAAAAGGGTTCTTTCACATTTGATAATAACATATTATCCTAAAAAAATACAGATGTTAAGAACCTTGTTTGTGAAAAAAAGTGTCTTTATTTGCCGCGCTCAACATCGTATAATCGAGCTGCATTTCATTCTGGTATTTAAAAACCCCCAGGGCAATGCCCTGGGGGGAAACAACCTTTACTTAAGACTGCAAGCAGTCATCGTCTTTCTGTTTCGAGCCTGCATTCGTATTAGTCGTACAGGTTTGGAGCGATTGTCTCGTCGTCCATGTTTGTGGAATCATACCAGTAACCATCTGTAGGAACATCTTCAAGTTCCTGTCCGTTAGCTGCTGCTGTCAGAGCGTAGATTGCATAGTAGCCCATCATCAGAGGAGACTGTGTAACTGCACCAAGGAATGTTCCATCCTGAACTGCTGCTTTGATGATAGAACCAGCATCGAAACCAACACCGATAACGTCGCCGTTAGCTGCATCAGAACCAAGAACGTTCAGGTTTGCGTTAGCTGCAAGAACACCTTCTGCTGCTGTCTGGTTGGAACCGAAGATAGCGATGCAGTTTTCTTTGGAAAGGATAGCCTGAGCTTCATTGGAGCAAAGCTCTACAGTTGTCTGTGCCGGAACAGCTACCTGGATAACAACATCTGCGTCAGCTTCTGTTGCATCAGCACCTTTAGCTGCGTTTACATAGAATTCGTTACCTGCAACTGCTACTGTTTTGCCATCAGCCTGAAGCAGTTCGATCATTTTGTCGATGAATCCGCCACCACGCTGCTGAATGTTCTGAGCTGTAGCATCCTGGTTAACTTCACCGATAACAACCTGTCCATCAGCGTTAGCTACAACATCTTTGATTGCATTATACATATTTTCTGCTGCTACGGAACCAGCCTGTGCGTTGTCTGTACAAACTTCGCAAGCGATAGATCCTTCCGGAGCATCTGCGATACCTGTATCAAATGTTACAACCGGGATTCCTTTGTCAGCGCAATCCTTAAGAGCGTCAAGTACAGAAGATGTATCACAAGCTGCCAGACCTAATCCAGCCGGGTTGGAAGCGATTGCTGTGTTAACCATGTTAACCTGGTCAGCGATATCGGACTCACTGTTCGGTCCCTGTGCTGTATAAGTAACACCAAGTTCTTCAGCAGCCTTCTTCATACCTTCCTGAGCTGCATCCCAGTATGTGGACTGGAAAGATTTAACCATCATTGGGAACTCATAAGCTTCGTTTGCTTTGAGATCTTTGAACTGATCCGGAAGATCAGCGGCCATAACTGTTGATGCAGACATACCTGCTACCATTGCTGCACAGATGCTTAATGCTACTACTTTTTTGAAATTCATAATTTACTTCCTCCTTATAAATTATATAGTTTTTTATTATGATGATACGTCAGTAGGAAATTTCTGACGCCCCACATCCTTATGGAATTTTGGTTGTCAAAGCGGATTACTGATATCCGCTTTGATTTTATACTGCTTACATAGCAGCTTTTTTCTTTTCTTTGATGATATCGATCAGGACTGCGATGATAAGTACAAGACCTGTGATGATCTGCTGCCAGTTTGCCTGCAGGCCGACATATGGAAGACCTGTTTTCAGAAGCATGATGACAAAGATACCAACAAATGTACCGATTACAGAACCGTAACCACCGGTTGCTGCAACACCACCGACGAATACACCGCCGATCGCATCCATTTCAAGTCCGGCACCGGTACCCGGCTGTACAGTAGGTGTAACTGCTGCATAAGCGATAGCTGCAAGACCTACAAACAGACCACATACTACATAAACCATTACATGGTAGAATTTTACGTTGATTCCTGAAAGAGCTGCTGCTTCTTTGTTGGAACCGATTGCGATGGTGTAACGTCCGAATTTTGTATGGTTCAGAACGAATTCCATCAGAAGTACCAGAATGATCATCCACAGGAAACCGATCGGGTAACGGGAAGCGCTTCTTCCTGTACCAACTGTAATCTTGAAGATTGTGTGGAACCATCCACCATCCTGTGTAAGTCCCGGCCATGGTGTAGCACTGCAGAGAGAGCCGGCACCACGGGTGATCATACATGTACAAAGAGTTGCAAGGAATGGCGGCAGGTTCATAATTCCGATCAGGACACCATTCAGTGCTCCGATCGCAATTCCCAGTACCAGACAAAGTACCATAGCTGCTGCTACCGGCCATCCGTGACTTCTTACCATTGTTCCGGCGATCAGTGCGTAACACACCATGCCGGTTCCGATTGACAGGTCTACACCACCAGTGATAAGCGGGAATGTAACACCGATTGCCATCAGAAGATCATAGTAAGAAAAGTCCAACATACTTAAAAGTGTTGTATACTGTCTGAACTCCTTACTCATAATAGAGAAGACTGCAGACAGTGCAATGATAACAAGTAAAACAATAAATCTCTGATCACTTATAATACTTTTTTTCTTCTTAGTCATGACTGTCCTCCCCTTAATCGATATTTCTTGTTGCCTTATCCATGATGTGTTCCTGTGTTGCCTCAGAAATATCAATATTTCCTGTCACTTTACCTTCACACATTACAATGATACGGTCACTCATACGGAGAATCTCTGTCATTTCAGAAGAAATCATGATAATAGATTTTCCTTCTGCTGCCAGTTTACTCATTAACTTGTAAATTTCGTTCTTCGCACCGACATCGATACCTCTTGTCGGCTCATCGAAGATCAGGATATCACTGTCGCGGGTAAGCCACTTCGCAATAACGACTTTCTGCTGGTTACCACCGGAAAGGTTCACTACCAACTGATCTCCGTTCGGTGTCTTTGTAGCAAGTTCTTTGATGTATTTCTCAGAAACTTCTTTTTCTTTTGCTTTGTTGATGAAGATTCCGCTTGTGAACTGCTCCATCGTTGCCAGTGTTGTGTTTTCATTTACAGATTTCTGAACAACAACACCATATCTTCTTCTGTCCTCAGACAGATAACCGATACCATATTTAACAGCATCCTGTGGGCTGTTGATAGTTACTTCTTTGAGCTGGCCGCTCTGTTTGTCCATGATGGAAATCTTTCCGCTCTGTTTCGGATCGGCTCCAAACAGTGCTCTTGCAGTTTCGGTACGTCCTGCACCCATCAGACCGGAGAAGCCAAGGATCTCACCTTTTCTCAGTTCGAAGCTTACGTCCTGAACCATCTTACCTGCATTCAGGTTTTCTACTCTAAGAACCACCGGTGCATCCGGTGCTACCATGCTGTGTTCCTTAGGATCTTCATAAATAACACGACCAACCATCATGTTGATGATGTCTTCTTTTGTACTGTCTTTTGTAATCAGAGTTCCTACATATCCACCATCTCGCATGACTGTTACACGGTCTGTGATGACTTTGATCTCATCCATACGATGTGAGATATATACGATACCGAGGTTCTTCTCACGAAGATCTCTGATGATTACGAACAGGTCAGCGATTTCTTTTTCTGTAAGAGCTGCTGACGGCTCATCGAAGATGATAACTTCTGCTTTGTGGGAAATAGCTTTTGCAATCTCACACATCTGCTGTTTACCAACTGTTAAGTTGCTCATCTTTTCTCTTGGGTCGATCTCGATGTTCAGATCCTTGAATAATTTCTTTGAATCTTCGATCATTTTCTTATCGTCTACACGGATACCCTTTTTCGGCTCACGTCCGATAAAGATGTTCTGTGCAACGGTCAGGTCACCGACCATGTTTAATTCCTGATGTACGATTACGATACCATTGTCCTGTGCCTCACGTGTATTGTGGAAAGCCACTTCCTGACCTTTGTATGTAATAGTACCGGAATCCTTCTGATAAATACCGGTAAGAACTTTCATCAGTGTTGATTTACCGGCACCGTTCTCTCCCATAAGTGCATGTACTTCGCCGCGTCTTACTTCGAAATTAACGTGATCCAGGGCATGAACACCAGGAAAGGACTTATCAATATCCTTCATTGTTAAAATAACGTCACCCATTGTTTCATCCTCCCTTTCGATCAGTTCTTTCTACGTCTTGCAGAAACGTCGGCATATACAGCTACGATTACGATGATACCTGTGATGATCATCTGCTGTCCTTTACCAAGACCAAATGCCATGATTCCCTGCTGCAGAAGAGAGATAATAAATACACCGATTACAGTACCGCCGATGGAAGCAAGTCCACCAACCATGGATGTACCACCCATTACACAACCAGCAATTGCTTCGTTGTTGTACTGATCGCCATAACCAGGCTGAACGGTTGTATATGTAGCTACGAAAAACAGTGCTCCAATTCCAACTAAAACGCCGCAGATTACATATGAAAGCATGTTCCATTTCTTTGTATCTACACCAGAAAGTCTTACGGCTTCTGTGTTGGATCCGAGGCAGAGGATGTAACGTCCAGGTTTGGTATTGTAAAGAATGATTCCACAGATAATTGCTGCTCCGAGGAAGATCACCAGACCTACCGGAAATCCTTTATAAGATACAATGTTACGGAACCAGCCGTTTGTCGGGTCACTTGCCAGCGGCCAGCTTACGGACTGTGTTTTTGTGAATACAGATGCGATACCTTTTGCAATATTCATGGAAGCCATGGATACGATGAATGGCGGAACTGATAAGTAAGATACCAGCCATCCGTTAAAGATACCAAATGCAAGACCGATCAGTACACAGATTACCATTGCTGCTGCGCATGGAACCTTGTAGCTTGTCATGCAGTAACCGGAAACGAGTGCACAACAGAACATTACCGGTCCGATGGAGAAATCGATTCCTCCTGTTGCGATTACGAATGTGACACCAAGTGACAGGAAGCCAAGGAAATATACATAGTTCAGTGTGGACTTGATACTGTCTCCAACAGGGAACTTACTTCCGAGAACCACCTTGAAAACTACGAACATCAGAATCAGGATGCAGACAAGTAAGATCCTGTTCAGGCCGAGTTTTTTCACGATTGGATTTTGTTTCAGCTTTTCCAATTTTTCGCCCTCCTTAAAAGTTTTACACACACATCTTGCGTTTTCTATATAATACCGTGAATACCGCACAATTGTAATGGAAAATCTTACAAAAAAAGGTTAAATATTTACGGTTCGTCCATAAATATTTAACCCTTTTTATATTTTTTTTACTATTTTACTAGGAAAGCTTCAATGTATTGAACGGAAACAGCAGTTTTTCGATTTCACTGTCATACATATTATCCGGTGTCACAAGTTCGCACCCGGAATTTACATCTTTCTCATAGCTCTTACCGCGGAGCATCAGAATGGTCTCTTTTACACCAATATAACCCATCTTAAAAGCTTTCTGTACAACAAGGCCTTTAAATACTCCGTTTTCCATAAGCTGAACAGCCTCCTGTGAACTGTCGACGCCGACTACCTGGATTCTGTCTTTGGCTCCGGCCGCTTTTACTGCCCGCGCCGCTCCGACAGACGAATACTCATTCATTCCGGCAACCATCTTGAGATTTGGATATTTTTCCATAAGCTCCTGCGTAAGTTTACGTGATTTCTCATACTGGGAATCGCAGTAAACTACTTCAACAATATTTTTTGCCAGATCTCCGAGACCTTTGCGGAAGCCTTCTTCACGCTCGACTGCAGTTGATACTCCTTTGACATGAGCAACAATCGCGATCTGATCATCCGGATCAAGAAGTGTTGCCGCAAATTTCCCCAGTTTTTCTCCTGCCTCGAGGTTATCTGTCGCTACCGTCAGATTCTGTACCTTCTCCTCGGTATAAGAATCGATAAAGCTGATGCAGATACCTTTTTCTTTTGCCTCTTTCAGAAGATCATTGGATTCTGTAAAACTGGATGGTGAAAAAAGGATTGCATCCGGTTCTTCAGAAATAGCTTCTTTCAGAAGTTCATTCTGCCGCTCAATATCATTTTCCTCTGTCGGTGCTTTGATCTCAATATCGGCATTATATTCTTTGGCTGCCATTTTGGTTCCGAGAATCAGTGCTTTCCAGAAATCATTCGTGCTGTCCTCAACTTTTGGAATATAAACAAGGGACATTCTTCTTTCTTCAATTTTTTTCTGGCGGTACCAGGCTGCGCCTCCAATCCCGCCAATCAGGCAGATCACAAGGCAGATACTCAGCCATTTTTTCTTTTTTATCATTTCTGTCCCTCCTGTCTGCCCGGAATCGTGATCGTTGCTGTCGTGCCTTTGCCCACCACACTCTCGTAAGTAATGCCGTAATCTTCACCGTAATAAAGTTTCAGCCGCTTCTGTACATTATATACGCCAACTCCGTTTGAATGATAATTTACTTTGTGGCGGTCATAAATATGAGCCAGCGTTTCTTCATCCATTCCGACACCATCGTCAATGACCTGAAGAACAGCATTTCCGTCTTTCGGAAATCCCTTTATAATAAGAAGTCCTTTGCTCTCTTTGTACTTCAGACCATGGTAAATCGCATTCTCAATAATCGGCTGAAGCACCAGTTTGATCAGTGGGATATGTAATATGGAAGGATCTACATCAATCTGGAATTCCAGTTTATCTTTGTAACGCATTTTCTGGATTGTCAGATAGCCACGTGCATATTCTACTTCATTGGCAATCGGAACAACCTCATCCTCGTTACTTATACTCTGGCGAAGAAGCCTTGCAAGTGAAGCCGTCATCAGGACAACCTCCTCATTTTTCTTTCCTTCTGCCATCCAGATGATAGAATCCAGCGTGTTGTAAAGGAAATGTGGGTTGATCTGAGACTGAAGTGCTTTCAGCTCGCTCTTTCGCTTCTGCTCCTGCTCATGTACATTCTGCTCCATCAGTTCCTGAATACGGTGTGTCATCACATCAAATGATTTTGTCAGACTGCCGATTTCATTTCTGGAATCCACAACAACATCAGAAACGCTGAAATCTCCTTCCTGAACTTTTTTCATGGAATCACGCAGTTTCTGAATTGGAAGTGTAATACTTCTTGCCATAAATCTGGAAAAAAGGAGCGCCACAATCACCAGAACGACCGCTGTCAGCACATAGATACTCTGCGCCTGACGGCTTTTGCTGAGTAGTTCGCGGACATTGGTGCAGTCAACAACGGTCCATCCGGTTTTATCCGATCTGGAAATGGAATATAATTTTCCATTATTCCCGGTTCCGGTCAGTACTGTATCATCGTCTGTATCCATGATCAGACTGATATTCTCCGTCTGAAGTTCGTTATAAAGCTGCTGCTGCTGTGGATGATAGACAATATTTCCCTTTGCATCAAGGATAAATGCATATCCTTTTGTTCCTACTGTACTCTGGTCGCAAAGTCCACTGATCGCACTGTAATTCAGATCAATAAAAAAGACGCCCTCTTTTTCTCCGCTGCCGCTGCGATCACGGATTCCACGGCTTAAAGTGATCACCCACGGACGTTCCCCACTGATAATATGCTGCACATGAGAAGAGGTCAGTGTCGGCCCTTCCGGACTGTTCAGCGCCTGCGTATACCATTCCTGTGTATTGAGATTCAGATCATGATTAACAGATTTGCTTCCATTATTAATAAGCATCCTGCCGCTTTTACTGATGATTCCTACATTTCGAATATCGCTTCGGCTGTCCAGAATAGTCTCAAACTGTTTCAGGATACGATAACGTCCCTCGCTGTCAATTTCGTCCGAAAAAAGATAGTCCTGGACATCCTCGTTGCTCGAAATCAGATAGGCAATATTTTCCATGTAATCGATGTAGGAGTCAATGTTCTGGTTCATCTGCTGGATGATTGTCTGTGTATACTGTGAAGAGTTTTCAAAAATAGAAGTATTTGTAAAACGCATCGAGACACCTGTCACGATTACAACGGCACTCAGAACCAGAACGGCTACCGTCGCAAAAATAACACTCTGAATACTGCTGAATCTTCCGATAAATCTTGCTGACAGATTCTTTTTTTTCATCGGCGTTTCTCCCTTGCATATTCTGTCGGTGTATAGCCTGTCATCTTTTTAAACGAAATACCGAAATAGTGAGGATCGGAAAATCCGACTTTTTCAGCAATCTCATAGTTTTTCATCGTAGTATTTTCCAGAAGTTCCTTTGCCTTCTCCATACGGGTACGGATCAGAACTTCCGTAAAGGTCTCACCGGTTTCTTCTTTAAATATGGTACTGAAATAACTGGTGCTGATATTTAAATAAGAACAGATACTGTTCAGGCTGAGATCCGGAACCATGTAATTTTTCTGTATATAGTCGATTGCAAGACGTGCCTGACGCTCACTGCTTGACGTATTCATTGCAGAAAGAATACTGATCACACGTTTTGTATGGCGGGCAACTACTTCGCATGCCTCTCCGAAAAACTTCTGATCAGTGATCTCGCGGATCAGTTCATCTCGGCCTTCCCGGATCTGCTCCATATCTGCTGAAACATCTTCGCAGGCATTGTCCATGGTTCGTATAACCTGCTGAAGATACATACAGGCACGGCTTTTTTGCATAAGTGCATTACGAATCAAATCTTCAATTGATACAAGCGTCTGAAGAGCCAGGTCTTCCTGTCCGGTTTTTAATGCTTCTTTCAAAACAGAAAGCGGTTCATCTATCGATATTTCCTGTACCGGATGTTTTTCTTCCATATCAATAAGCAGATTTCCGCCCAGGAGATAGCGATACTGCAGGGTATCCTGCGCCATGTTGTGGGACTGTACCAGTTCTTCCGGTTTCTTCACCCATTTACCGATTCCCATAGATACGTCAAATCCCATAACTTCTTTGGTCTTATTCTGAATTTCCCGACAGATTTCTCTTGTCTTTTCGGTGAAGTTGCGGCTCCATTTTTCCTGAAACAGAATTCCGACACGATTGTTACCTTCCTGATATGCAAATCCTGCTTCTTCACGTGTCACGATCTCATCACTGATATTGTAGAGAACAAATGCCATGAGTGCACTTTCCTGCTGTTTTTCGGTATCCAGTTCATACATTCCTGAATAAAGGTCGATATCAAAAAGAGCCACACGATAGCTGATTGCAGAAATGTCGATTCCCATCTCTGCAAGGCGCTGGATGCTTTTGCTCACATCGGTGGTACAATTGACCAGAGCCTCCATGTTTTTAGAACGGATCACCTGTGCATTTTTGCGGTATTTCTCTGAATTTTCGGTCAGCTTGTTCATTTTGTTTTTTTCACTGCGAAGCTGATCGACTTTTTCTTTCATTTTATTGATCACACCGGTAAGTTCCATGGCAGTCACCGGTTTCAGAAGGTATTCGCTGACACCATACTGGATGGCCTTTTTGGCGTATTCAAATTCGCCGAAGCCGCTGAATATCACGATCACGACATCCGGATAATTGTCATGCAGAAATTTACTGAGTTCCATACCGTCCATATATGGCATGAGGATATCGGTCAGAACAATATCCACGGGATGTTCTTTTACAAATTCTGATGCCTGTTTGCCGTTTTCGCAGTCACCCACAAGTTCGCAGTCCAGACTTTTCCAGTCGATGTTTTCTTTGATGGCATCACGAACAAGGATTTCGTCATCTACGAGTAGTATTCGATACATGTATTTTGCTCCCCCATCTATATCAATTCATGTACTTCTGGATATTTCCCAGTATTTTATTGTAACATGATTTGGGGTGTTTGGGTACAGGAAATGTGGGAGTTTTGTTAAAAAAAATACAATTCCACCATGTTATTTTCCCAATAAAATACCCCACACGGGCGCTTGCTTTGCGTGGCCAGGCGGGGTGCGCGAGGGGAGAGCGGCCTTCGCAACTGTGAGCGCCCTCCCCTCGCGAGTTTTTTTTAATTGTCAAATTATTTAACGGGTCTGAGGGCAGTTCCCTTATTTTACAATATATCCCTCTTCATCCCACAGATCATGCCAGTCTTTTGCGCCTTCCCACAGAAATACCTGGCCTTTAACCAGTCTGTTTCCTTTTTCGAGTGTACCGATCTTTGCCATTTCCTCATCGGTCAGCGGATCTTCTGTGACGCATTTCAGATTGCTTACATAGTTATGTACTGAGAATGGAATGGAGATTTCTCCTCTCTGATGAGCCCATTTCAGAGCAATCAATGCCGGATGAACACCATGTGCTTTTGCAATCTCCTGCATTTCCGGTGTCTGCATATCAGCAACATCTTCCGGGCAGATATCTCTTTCCGGTCTTCTCGGTGAACCAAGCGGCATATAGCCTACCGGCTGGATGTTGTGTGCAACAAGATAGTCATACTGCTCCTGCTGCTGGAAGCATGGATGAAGCTCCAGTTCACATGCTGCCGGTTTGATCTTCATTAACGGAAGAACAGCCTCAAGCTTCGGAATCGTCATGTTGGAAATACCGATGTAACGGATTTTTCCTTTTTCTACCAGCTCTTCACACTGACGGTAGGTATCCATGAATTCTTCTACGCTGAACGGTCTGGAATCCGGATTTCTGGAATCTACATCACAAAATGGTGCATGGTAATTCGGGAATGGCCAGTGAATGAAGTACAGATCCACATAGTCACATTTCAGATCCTGAATGCTCTTTGTGCATGCTTCTTCTACTTTTCTGTGCATGTCATTCCATACTTTTGTCATGATGAAGAGGTCTTTTCTTTCTACGACGCCTTCTTTGATCGCTGCTTCAAAAACTTCACCGATCTGATGCTCATTTCCATAGCATGCTGCGCAGTCAAACATACGATATCCGCTGCGGATTGCTCCTGCAACTGCTGCAGATACATCTTCTGCGCTTACCCTGTCAGAACCAAATGTTCCCATACCCATACATGGTACTTCTTCTCCTGACGGAAGTGTTACTTTCGGCACGATTGCCGGATCGATAAATTCTGCCATTTTTATTTCCTCCTGATTTTGATTATATAGTTTTCGTTTTCTTAAAGGCTTTGTATAACAATCTGCGGTAACAGTTTTTCCATATCTTCCATTACAAAAAATCCAGTCTCTTCACGCATCGCTGCTGCCGCGGAGATTGCGCTTGCTCTTCTTAATGTTTCTTCGAGAGAAAGTCCCTCGCTTAAGCCCAGTGCAAATCCGGCGATCATGGAATCACCACATCCTACAGTATTGACTGCATTGATCTTCGGAACGATTGCACGGAAGATTCCTTCCTCCCCTACTGCCAGCGAACCGTCTGCGCCAAGTGAAACCGCAACGATCTCCACGCCATTTGCGTGAATCGTTTTTGCCGCATCAATGATATCCTGAATGTCATCGCAGTGTTTACCGGTCAGCATACGGATCTCATCAATGTTTGGTTTGATCAGTGTCGGGCATGCCTCGATGCCCATCTCCAAGAGCTTACCGCTCGTATCAAGGATTACCGGTCTGCCGGCTTCTTTTACGATCCTGACCAGTCTCTGGTATGCTGTTCCGTCAAGTCCTTTTGGCACACTGCCGGACATGGATACAACGTCTGCATCTTTTACCAGTTCTCTGAATTTCTTTTCGAATCCGGCAAAATCTTCTTCTGTCAGTGTAAATCCCGGCTCCAGAAATTCTGTCTGCACATGATTTACCTCATCCCAGATATTGATGCAGGACCTGCTCTCTGCATTCACATGATAAAAATCACCTTTGATGCCGAATGGTTTCAGCGCATCTTCGATATAGTTTCCTGCATGGCCGCCCACAAATCCGGTGGCAACAACCTCTGCCCCGTAAATGGATGCCGGTTTGGATACATTCAGACCTTTACCGCCGGGAACATAAGAACATTCCCGGACACGGTTGACTTCGCCTGTTTTAAAATCATCTACCACATATCTTTTGTCGATTGCGGCATTCAATGTCACTGTCAGTATCATTTTCACTCTTCCTCGTTTGATAAGAGAATCTTTCCTTTTACAAGTCCCGGTGTCTTAAATAACTGGAATGCTTCCTGTGCCTGACTCATCGGGATCTTTTTGTAAACGAAGCCCGGATCAAATTTAAGCTGGCCTGTTGCAAAATAATGTGCTGTCAGATCCCATTCACGTCCCGGGAATGGTGCACTGTAGGACATCCAGGAACCGGTCAGTTTGAACTCTTTACGATTCATGTTTTCCCACTGCGCAGGTGTGAAGGTCAAATTCTCATGTGGAGTACCGATAAAGCATACATGAGCTTTGTTTGCAGCAAGTTCGAAGGCCATATGCATGGTCGGAACCTGTCCTGCTGTCTCGAATACAAATCCGTATCCTTTGCCGCCGGTGATCGCCATTGCTTTTTCCATGTAACCTTCTTCTTTTGTATTGATGACTTCATCTGCACCAAGACGTTTTGCAAGATCAAGACGCTCATCGCTGATATCGAATACAACAACTTTCTTTGATCCGAAGATTTTAGTCCACTGCATGGTGAACATTCCGACTGTACCGCCGCCGAGGATTGCTACATACTCTCCGCCATGATAATCGTTCTGGAATACACCATGGATAGCCACAGTTGCAGGCTCAAACATTGCGCCCTGCTCATAGGAAACGCTCTTGTCAAACGGAACTGCATTCTGCTCCGGAACTACAACATAATCTGCGTTGCTTCCCTGCTGTCTGGAACCGATAAAACTGTAATGTTTGCAAAGGGAGAAGTTGCCCTGCTGGCAGTCGTCACATTTCATGCATGGAAGAAGTGGTGCTCCGGATACACGGTCGCCGACTTTTACCTTTGTTACACCTTCACCGACTTCTACTACATCACCGGAAAATTCATGACCGAGAACGATCGGATAAAAATGAACGCCATGATTCAGAACACGCGGGATGTCAGATCCGCAGATACCGGAATATCTGACTTTGATCTTTACGGCACCTTTTGTTACCTTTGGTTCTTCAATTTCCTGATACTGTACATCTTCATTTGCAACTACTACTGCTGCTTTCATAATATATTACTCCTTTCGTGAAAGGAGGAAATACCGAGGGTGCGTGCGCCGCCCCCTCGAGCTCCCCCTGCGTTTTTTATAAAAACAATCAAGGTTTTTCAGAAAAAACTTCTATTAAACATTCAATTTGCCCAAAATCATTAAATCACTTTGTCATCATATGTGCCAGAGACTTGTAAAGTTCAAGATACGTCTCATAAGTCTTATCATACACTTCTTTATTCTCCGGGTTTGGCTCATGGCGACGTGTTTCTTTTACAGTGATGGAAACGGCTTCATCATAATCTTTGTAAAGTCCGACTCCGACACCTGCAAGGAGTGCGGCTCCAAGCGTTGTTGCTGTATCGGACGCCGGTACAACGATCGGTTTTCCTGTGATATCGGATTTGATCTGTGTCCAGAGAAGAGAATTCGCAGAACCGCCCATTGCTCTTAAGACTTCTGCATTTGCTCCGGCTGCCTCTGCCACCTCAAGATTGTGGCGCAGAGAAAGTGCCACGCCTTCCATGCAGGCACGTACCATATGGCCTTTGGTCTTTGCAAAATCAAGTCCGTAGAAAACACCTTTTGCATATGGATTCCAGATTGGGGAACGCTCACCGGACATATATGGAAGGAATACGACCCCGTCACTGCCCGGATTGATTTTTTCTGCAATCTCATTGAGCTGATTCAAAGAAGATGCTCCTGTCTGTTCCTTCATCATTCGCTCATAATCGGCAAATTCACGTTCAAACCAGCGCATCACTCCGCCGCCACCGGTCGTTCCGCCCTGCAAAAGCCATTTACCCGGAATGACATGATACCCAAGGATCAGTCGTGGATCTGCTTTGTATTCATCAATGCAGATGCTCATTCCACCTGCCTGTCCGCCCTGTTCCTGTGTTTCTCCCGGATGAATGACACCGGCACCCAGAGTTCCACAGGCTGCATCCAGACCACCTGCTACAACCGGGGTTCCTTCTGCGAGTCCGCACTCTGCGGCTGCTTTTGCTGTCACGCTACCTACGACATGGTCACATTCGCAGATCTCCGGCAAAAATTCCATCGGAATTCCGAGGCGTCTGCACATCTCTTCGTCCCAGCATCCCTTCTTCATATCGAAACAGTGAAGGCCGTATCCCTGAGACATATCCTGTGTGATCGCGCCTGTCAGCTTAAAGGCGATAAAACTGTTGGACTGGAGGATCTTGTCGATCTTTTCATAAACCTCCGGAAGATTTTCTTTGTACCAGATGATCTTTGCTGTCGTATAAGACGGCTGAAGTGAATTTCCTGCAACTTCAAAGATTTTATCCTCACCGATTTCCTTATTCAGCCGTTCACAGATTTCCTGCGCACGGGTGTCCATCCAGATCGGTGTATTGGTAAGTACTTTGCCCTCTTTGTCGAGCGCGATGGCCGACCAGCTCTGTCCGTCAATGCCGACTCCGGCAATCTCCGCCGGATCAATGCCTGCTTTCTGCACGGTTTCTTTCGTTGCCCTGCATACAGCACTCCACCATTCCTCCGGATTCTGCTCCGCCCAGCCTTCCTGTGGATAGTATACCGGATAGTCGCCATTGGCTGCGGCAAGGACTTTGCCCTCTTTATCAAACACCGCCACCTTACAGGCACTTGTTCCGATGTCGATTCCAAGTAAATATGATTTCATCATTTTGCTGCTCCCATTTCTCCGGCTGCCCGGAGTTCCTTCTCTTTATCAGATGTTCATGCTAAAACCCTTACGGATTTTCCGGCAATGATCTCGGTCTCAAGTTTCTCACTAAAAAGCTCTCCAGATGCCTCGCCGGTATTTTCCAGATGATTCAGCATAACCTTTGCAACTTCTTTTGCAATGCCGTCCGTCGGCTGCGCTACGATCGTCAGCTTCGGATTACATGCTCTCGCAAACTGCAGGTTGTCAAACCCGATCATCGACAGCTGCTCCGGAATCCGGATGCCCAGTTCGTTTACTCCGATCATGGCCCCCATAGTCATTTCATAGTTCGTCACAAACACTGCTGTCATCTCCGGATTATTCTGTACAAGTTCTTCAAGTCCCCGGACACCGCCCTGAATCGTATAGTCTCCATGCCAGATCAGAGATTCACTCACCGGGATCCCGGCACTTTCCAGTGCTTTATAATATCCCGCCATACGCTCCTGTGCAGTAAAAACTTCTTCCGGTCCGCCAATGATCCCAATATTTCGGTGTCCTCTCTCGATAAAATACCGGACTGCATCTTCAGCGGCTTTTTTATTATCAACCAGCACACTGTCACAGTTGATACCCTGAATCTTTCGATCAATCAAAACGATCGGTTTACCCGTCTTCTGAAACCTTTTCAGGTGGTTTCCCTCTTCATCAACCGGCATGTTGATGATACCGTCCACACGCCTGCGAGTCAGGAATTCAACTGCCTCCTGTTCCAGTTTCTTATCGGTTCGGCAGTCGCAGACGATCGTCGCATAACCATGACTTCGCAGGATATCCTCCATACCGGTGATGATCTCGGCACAGAAAGTATTGTTCAGCTCCGGAATGACAACGCCAATCGTTCTGGTCGCGTTCGTCTTTAAACCTCTTGCCACCTCATTGACTTCGTAATGAAGTTCTTCGATAGCTTCCTCAATCTTTATTCTGTTTTTTTCGCGGACATTTCCTCCGTTAAAATAGGAAGAAATCGTAGCCAGCCCAAGTCCTGTCCGTCTGGCTATATCCTTCATGGTCGCTGCCATTTCGCCTCACTGCCTTCTGCTTTTATTCTGCTTTACCGTCGCATCCGCAGACTTTCATTCTTGCCATAACCAGTTCTTTCACTGCTGCGATTGCTGTCTTGCCATAAGCTTTCGGATCAATGGTATCCGGTTTTTCTTCAAGAAGTTCTTTGACTGCTTTGGAGTAAGCTGCACGAAGTTCTGTCGCAAAGTTTACTTTGCAGATACCACGTTTTACGCAGTCGCTTACATCTTCGTCACTGAGTCCGGATGCTCCGTGAAGAACCAGCGGAATATCAACAACTTCGCGGATCTCACTTAAACGTTCTTTATCAAGAACCGGTGTACCTACATAGAAACCATGTGCTGTTCCGATTGCAACTGCCAGAGAAGTAACACCTGTACGCTCAACAAATTCTTTTGCTTCCTGCGGATCTGTATTGGTGTCAGCTTCTGCTTCAAGATCATCTTCCTTGCCGCCGACTTTACCAAGCTCTGCTTCACATGGAATATCCAGTGCATTTGCTACATCTGCTACACGTTTTGTCTCTGCAATGTTTGCCTCGAAGTCCAGTTTGGATCCGTCGATCATAACAGAAGTATATCCTGCATGGATTGCCTGCATAGCCAGTTCAAAACTGCTGCCGTGATCAAGATGAAGGCATACCGGAACAGATGCTTTTTTAGCTTCTGCTGCAACGATTGCTGCATAGGTATCCACAGTACCGTACTTTATAGTAGATGGAGTTGTCTGGATCATAACCGGTGCTTTCAGTTCTTCTGCTGCCTGAATAATGGCTTTCACCATTTCCATATTCTCTGCATTAAATGCTCCGACTGCATATCCACCTTCCTGAGCTTTTAACAGCATTTCTTTTGATGTAACAAGTGGCATAACTTTTTCCTCCTTAATGATATATGTATATTTTTTGTTTTACTACTTGTGATTGATCGGAAAATTCCAAAACCGAAACGTTTCCGTTTTGAGTTAATCATACATCGCCTCCCGCATTCTGTCAACCGTAAAATATTTATCTTTTATCGGAAAATTTTCCCTTGCATTGTACAGTAATTACAGGTAAATTGAATATAGAAAGGCGTATTTTAAAAGACTGCGCCGGCGAGAAATCAAATTATCTGAACGGAGGCATAAACGACATGTTAAAAGGTATTCCTGAAATCTTATCACCAGAATTATTAAAAGTATTATGTGAAATGGGACACAGCGATCGTCTTGTTATCGCTGATGGTAACTTCCCGGTAGAATCCATGGGTAAAAACGCTATCACAATCCGCTGCGACGGACATGGTGTTCCGGAAATCCTGGAAGCAATCCTGAAAGTTTTCCCACTGGATACTTATGTAGAACATCCGGTAAACCTGATGGAAGTAATGCCTGGCGATGATGTAGAAACCCCGATCTGGGATACATACAAAGAAATCATCCGCAAATATGATGACAGAGGAGACGCTACTGTAGGAAACATCGAGCGTTTCGCATTCTATGATGAAGCAAAAACAGCTTACTGCATCATTTCCACAAGCGAAAAAGCTCTGTATGCAAACATTATGCTGCAGAAGGGTGTTGTCATCAACAACTAATTATCGGCCATCTTTTTTCAAAAACCCCGGGGATCTATTTCGAATCCCCGGGGTTTTATTTTCTGCGCCTTTCTCCAGCTGTAAAATTGTTCTGTTAGAGACTTTTTATTTTTGAAGCAATTCTATCTGCTTTTTTAATTCTTCAATACTTTCTTGCATTTCCTGCATTTCGCAGATATTTTCTTCTAACTTCCTGTCACGTTCAGCCAGCATTTCTTTCTGTTCATCTATCGTCTCTTTCTGTTCGTCTATCGTCTCCTGCATTTCATCTACCATGTACCTCACTGTGTTCCGATCCATAATTCTTAATTCCTCTGAAAATATCCCCATTACATCCTCCACATTCCGGCATATGTAATACACATGCTCATACATCTCTCTGAATTCCGGATAGGTATTTATCAGCTCGATGATTTTCTCCGCATCATCCATCCCCAGAAATGTCAGCCATCCGTCCATTTTGTTCTTGATACCTTTATTTTCTACATTCTTCTTAAAGATGTCAAGGGGTATAAAAATATATTTCTGCAACAAATCCATCTCCAGTCCTGTATCTGCTTTCTGCATAAAAATATGTATATACTCATCTGGATATTTCTGAAAAACCGCAGGACTTTTTTCCATCAGCACAATCGTATACACGCCCTTTACATCCTTATATGTAAAGTGATCTTTCTTTACACTGCGAGCTTTTTTGTACTGACGAAGCAGCAAATCTGAGGAATAACACGCACTCCGTTCTCCCGGAAATGCATAACCGATCTTCTGCACTTCCACATTACAATATGTTCCATCTTCAAAGCGCACCAGTATGTCCATGATCAGCAGTGACTGCTCATCTGCAATTCTCGTGGAATCTCCCGGCAGGATTTCTATAATCTTTACTTTTTGATTCAGAAGAATACCAAGGAATTCTTCGAGTCGCTCAGGCACTGTTTCCGGATTCATGACTTCTTTAAAAAAAGAATCATACAACATTTTGATTCCACGCACTCCTGTGCAAAAATCCAGAAACTCCTGTCTCTGTGCCTCCCTCCAGCTATAAAATTGTTCTGTAAGTTTCACATTCTCATCAATTTCTCTCAAGATTTCCTCCCTGCTTCTGAGCATAGGAAAATATTTCTGAAGTTTTGTTTGCATAGGCAGGCTTCCTTTCGTCTGATTAGATCTTAATAGATTTCCACTTTATTGGGTTTCTGTTTCAGAATTGAAACATTTTAGAATGCCCTGACGGGCTTAGAATTTAAGATGTAAGAATTATAGCACGCTTTGTACTCAAAAATCAAGAAAAATCATTCGACAAAAAATGGATGTTTCCCCTAAACTACGGAGAAACATCCATAATTCTTTAATCCAGTTCGAAAAGCTGACGCTGTTTCAGGTCGATGGATGACCATACGGTACTTGTATGTTCCTGACCGTACAGATATACAGTACTGGAAACTTTCGCATACAACTTACAGGACTCTTTATATCCATTGCTGCCATTCTGGTTTCGCAGATACTGTTCGATATCAGAAACTTTCAACGCGTAGGCACTGTTCTGGGACAGATGGAATTTGCCATCACTGCCACTCTCAATTGTACCGATATTTCCATAACCGCTCAGACTTCCGATCTGCGCTGTAATATCAGATACATTCTTCGTGGTCGGGCATCCGTCTTCTACACTGCCATTTTCATCTTCAATGTAAAACTGAACAGTCATCTCCTGTTTATCGAGTTCTTCCTGACTTAAATCAGCACTTACCATATTGTAATCCCTGACATTGATGTAGAAATCCATATTTTCTTCCAGTGTATTTGCTTCATCAGAATCCCATGATGTCTGGTCTGTCATATAAAATCTGGTGCGCTCTGTCTCTGCTGCCGGATTCAGTGTTTTTACAAAGTTTACTTCCGGTTTTACCGCAGTAACGTTTGCCGCTGCCACGATCGTATTGATAAACAGTTTGATTTCATCATCATTCTGTACCCGCCGATGTCCTGCTCCGGTATAAATAACATTCCCCTTACTGTACAGATAATAATTATTTCGAACATCATTTGGTGAATTATTATAATAGTTATCCGTCAGACAATACCAGGCAACCACATCGTTCATTCCATCGCTCTGATCATTGATATCTCGATCCTGCTCCATCCCAAGCTGATAATACTGTCCGTGTGTCTCTGCAATGGTAATACTGTCGCCAATCACATAAGGATACTGCGTGATCGCACCATCATTTACCTTTGTTGCCCTTGTTGTCAGTGTATCTCCCGTACCGAGCGTTTTACCGTCCAACATTGCATTTGTATATCCCTGTGTCTGTGCATAGCTCTTTGATTTATCACCGTTTTTATATGCCACATCACCTGCCAGCGTAAGCAATGTCTTAAAGTCCACACTTCCATCTGACAATGGTTTGCCTTTTTTGAGCAGTTCAGAAACCGTCTGATTTCCAATCGTTGCATCAGAAGTAATACCATAGCGGTCCATACCTACTACCGAACGGAGAATTGTATTCAGCGACAGTCCCCAGTTTTCATTTCTTGCAGTATTCCACAGCCAGCTGTCGTCATAAAGACCAATGCTTCCGCCGCTGTTTACTGTTCCATTTGAATTGTAACCGTCCCTTGCAATCTGGCCGTATATTTTTTGATGATCAGTATTGATATAAGAAGTCGTGTCATGTGCAAAAATAACACTCTTTCCGGATCGGATAAATTTCAGGATCTCCTGCACCGCATCTATGGAAATATCCTGATACACATCCTGGAATCCTATGATCAGCATCTGCTGATCATCCAGCAGATTTGCAAAGGTTGTTTTCTGTCCGTTTTTATCCAGAACATTTCCATTATTAATGTCTGTAACATTTCTGGAAATTACATTGATATTGAAGTCCTGCACTCCGGCTATCAGATTCTTAAAAGTGCTGCTATCCGCAAGTGTCCATGTACATGGATTTGAACGATTTACTGAATTATCCTGTGGAACAAGCTGCAGAACATTGATCGTCTGTTTCGCAACCCCATCCGGTTTCTGCTGTTTTGCATAGCCAATCTCAGAAGTATGGATATAGGTGTTACGGTTGCTTGTCAGTTCCAGTTTCCAGGTAATCAGCTTATAGTAATCTGACGGAATTTTTCTGGTAACGGTATATTTCTTTCCAAGCTTCAGTTCATAACGCATATCTCCGCTACCATAATCTTTCTGTGAAAGGACATTTCCGTCTTCATCCTGCACGACCATATATTTGTCCTGCGATTCTTTCTTTGAAAGATTACCGTCAAAGTTCAGATCCAGGTAAAGTTTACAGTCATAAGTTGTCGTTGCCGGGGCTGCATCAGAATCATTTTCTACCGTAAAAGTATATTTCAGCTCCCCGTCAATATATCCTGTATCACTGAGATCCACAGGTGTCTTGAATGTGCCGGCAGTTCCCAGCCGCTGCGGTTCCTTCGGTTTGCCTCCGTTCTCATCAAATTTGATTACCGGCTTTGCCAGATTCATAAAGAAGCTGAGATCTTTTGCTCCGCTTTCCAGTTCTTTATTCGTAGCTACATTTTCATATTTCAGTGCGTCCTTTATGAACTGGTAATAATACGAAGCAGAATCTACTTCCTTTGCATTCGGCTTATCACCATCTACAAGTCCGGATGCCAGCACCACCGGATAACCACTCTTTACAAAATCCATCAGTGAATTGTACTGCTGCTTTGTTATATCATTTCCGGATCCGCGGAAATATCCGGATCCATCTTCATTGTATGTACTGAGCGGTGCGTACCGGAGTTTCCCATCGGACCATGAACCCTGCGCATAATCTGTATCAAGCTGACCCAGCATTTTCGCAAGATTGTTATTTGCAATAATACTTTTTGAATCACCTACATGAGCATATCTGTACTCTCCACTTCCCGTAATCAGGCTGTTTGCATTTTTTTTCTGATTGCCGATGAACACCATATCGTATTCCGAGCCGATATCATCAATATGTCCGACAAATTCTGCTGCTGTCATAGGAGTAATTGTTGCTCCGATATTTACATCTGTTCCACTGTCTGCATAAATGACTCCGAATTCTGAACAGGAACCATACTTGGCATTATTTCCGTTTCCTCCATTACTATCCAGCGTTCTCAGAAATGTGATTTTCATACTCTGTACTGATCTGATCGTCTTTCCGAACTGTAGCGCAGTCACTTTACCCTGATTATCTGTTGTAATGTTCGTTAATCCGGTTACCGTATCAATCAGCTTCTGTCCGTTCACATCTGAGTATAACTCAGCTTTGTACTCCACAGGAACACCATTCTGGCTGCCATTTCCCTGATATGTACGGTTCTGATAAAAGAATCCCCGAATATCCTGAGCCCCGTCAAAAGTTACCGTAAAATACGGCGGATTATTTTTGCTGTGACCATCTTCATTGTTCCACAAAGTATGCCATCTCGTGTTTGGATCTCCGTCAATCATATTCTCAGCTTTATCATCTTCCTTTGCAGTCTCACTGCAGCAGGCCGTTACACTTTTGATCTTACGGTCTGGACCAGCCACCCATTTCTTCACATTTTCTTTATCCAGCATCTCATTTCCCGTATATGGCATAATTTCCAGTACTTTGAGGTTTTCTTTTACCAGAGTACTTCTCTGATATTTGTAATTAATGATGTATTCAATTGCCCTTGCCTGTGAGATTTCTCTTCCAAGAGGCTCTATTTTCTGTGTAGAAGTATCGCTTCCATCATCCAGATTCGTCTGTTCTGAATTATTATTTTCCAGCTTACGGTACTGGTTTTCGCTATTGATGTATTTGATAATCTCTTCAAATCCATGCATGGTATCGTCAGGATCATAAGTAATGTTTTCCTCAGAAGCCAGATTTCCATTAAAATTTGTATGGAAAGAAGTATTTACAAGATTGTAATCACCGTCAGTTCCTGCAAACATATTTTTGAAAAAGTACATATATGTATTTATATAATGTCCGTCTGCATCTTCTGTCTCATTCCTCACAAACTTCGAAAAAGCATCGGTAAATGCTTTCTCATTCACTCTGGAAGCGTTGACAACACACGGAATGGAAGTCGCTGCAATCGCAGCTGCCACATCAGCCGAAAGAGTACCGTTTACATAGATCAGGTCATACTTATCAAGTGTATCTGCAAAACTGTCTGATACACTGACTCCGTCATCCTGTGCCTGCACATCAACAGATTCATCATCCTGTGTATCAATGTCTTCTGCATCAATGTTCTCTGATTCATCTGTATTCTCCTGTACATCGATGTCCGTTTCATCCTCACCGGCACCATCTTCTGTATCACCGGATTCCGGAACTTCTTCGCTGACATCTGTCTGCTCTGTTGTGTCATCTCCAAATGTATCTTCCGGTTCAAATGTAATCGCCTGCTCTTCATCCTGCGCGAAATTTGCCGCAGTATCATTTCCGCCTGAACTTCCCCCGGAAACTGCCGGTGCATATATATCTGAGGTACCATCCGAAGCCAGCTTTGTATCAACTTCGATGCCAAAATTCTCAAATTCCCCATCTTCACTGTCAGCATCAACTTTTGGATTCAGATGGAAAACATATTTTTTGAACCAGTCATTGTTTGTATAGCCGCCCTGATAATAAAAGCTGTTTACCTGAACAGAGACAGCGGTATCACCGCCAGGTGCAAAATCATAGTTTCCGGTGCCCAGAGTCAGACTGTAAGTTGCCGCTGACACATAATGCGTTGCCACGTCTCCATCAGAAACCGGAAGGTACACATCCTGATTGTCCGGATAGTTTGGATAATACCATCCGAAATAACTGTACGGAAGCGCAGCCTCACCTTCTGTGTCATTTGATTTACAGCAGAAATATACTTTTGATACGCGGTAATAATAGTTATAGGAAAGTTCATTTGAAATTTCCTGAATTTCATTATAAGGAACGGCACTTCGACCGGTTACAATAGAGATTTCAGATCTGGTAAGTTTTCCGTTCACTTCCTGATAGTACCAATACTCATCATTGTCCAGCACAATACTGCCATCAGTAAGTTCCGCATCCGGGTTCTTCGCAAGATCTGTCGCATTTGCTTTTACATAAGCAAGATCACCGATAACTGTATATTTGTAGTTCGGATATTGGTCAATATTTTCACCGAGATATACATACGGATCTGCCTGTGTTCCGGCTTCCTGCGCATTTTTGATATCGCCGAGAATTGACTGAAAAAAAGCATCGGCATCCATACCTGTTTCATCTGTATCCTGTACAGAAATATTGTCGGAAGTATCCGGCTCACTGTACTCGTTCCACTCTTCTTCGCTTTCTGGCTGAACATCCACAGAAGAAGATCCGTCATTAGAAATTTCTGATTCAGAATCTGAGAATGCATCGCTGCCGCTAAATACCTCTTCTGTATCTGATAATTCCACTGTTCTTACATAAGACTGCTGTACAAATTCCGGCTGTCCGCCGAAAGACTGTGCATCGACGCCACTTTCATCACCTGAAAAACTGCCGTTCTCATTGTTTTCATAGGAATTGTCAAACGTAATATCTTCGGAGCTGTCCTCACCGGAATCAGAAGTTCCCCCATCACTGCTGCCATAAGAATCACTTTCATCAGATCCAAACGCATCTTCTCCGCTGGAAAAATCATTATTCCCGGAACCTTCTGTACCGGGATTCTCTGCATCCGTTGCTGCCTGACCGTTTTCCCCTTCAAAGCCTCTGTTATCCGATACGGTACTCGTCGTCTCCACTGCTTCACCCGGAATATCCCGTACAAGAACAGCCTTGCTTTCATCTACTTTATTCGGTTTTTCTCCGGGGAACTGATAATCTTTGTTGTCGATTTGCTCTGCAATTTCTTTTGTCAGAGAAGTGTAGACATTCTCATAATATCCGTATCTGCCATTCGCATAATCGTATTCCGGAAGAAGAGATTTCTGTCCTTTGTCATTCTCATCCGCAAGTGCATTATTGATTTTGGTATTCGATACTTCTTCAAACTCCAGATAATAAGCACCTCGCGCATCGCTGCCTGTCGATTCTTCAAAGCTCTGGATGTTTTCGCGGAATTTTTCTGACTGCTGGTTATCGGCATCAACGTCTTTTCGGATCGGGTAATATTCCTGATCGCCTTTTGTGTAATCACCGGTACCGGAAGTATTCTCGACATAGGAACCTTTTACCTGTACTGTATCGGTACGGGAATTGCCGTCAAAATCCGTCAGATCTACCTTCGTCCAGTCTGATGCATCGTCACTGTCTGAAAGGAAATATTTTTCCTGATAGTCTGACCCTGACAAAGGATACTTACTCGAATCATCACCTGTTACATCTTTTATCTTTTTGATTCCGGTGCTTATACTTTCATCAATCTGTCCGGAGTCATTCAGACGGACATTCATGACAAATTCCGTTCTCTGCTTCTCCGGGAGCTTACTCAGTGCATCTTTTATTGTAGAAAAATGTACTGTGTGCGTATTCCCGTCCGCATCCGTGTATTGATACTGATATAATTTCAGACTTGGTTCCTGCCCCGATATGTAATAACCGATTTCCGCATCATCACTGGAATCAACCAGTTCCAGTATACGAAAAGGATCCTCCTCGGTGCTTTCGCTTACAATGGTTTCAATACCGGGCATCATCTCAGATGACGCCTGCACCGAAAGGACAGACTGCAAAAGCGCGCCCGCCCCCAGTACACCGGCCGCAGCCACCGCCGTGCCGGAGATCAATAGTTTTTTATGTTTGAATTTCATGTATAAAATTGCCCTCCTGATTTTGCCAAAACAATTCTCGTCAAATACACCTCAAACGAAAAAGCCAACAAACTTTCTCATTTATTTGTAACGGTAATATTTTTTGTAACTGTCACTTCTGCATCCAGAATTTTATATGTAGCAAACACTGGATAAGTAGCCGCCTGCCGCTTATTATATGGGTCAAACCTGACTTTATTATTTATTCCTGTTTTTGTCTCATTTGGAGTCATATTCCCACCGGTTCCATTATAATTTCCACTCCATGTGACCTTTGCATCAACCGGATTTCCATCCATATCTGTCAATGAAAGATAAAATTCTGCTGATTCGTTATATCCAATCTTATCCGGACCAACAATCTCCGCATGATATGCAGGAAGTACTGCTTTTACATTAAACGCTGCATTATAATTCGCATTATCTGTTGGGAAATTGTTGTTTGCACTCCAGAAAGTTCCAGTATATTTACGCAACTGAAGCGTAATCCGTACATCTTCCGGTTTCGTTGGTGCGTATATCCATCCCTGGCCATCTGCTGACAGATTCATTGTCTGATTGTTTGCCTGTACAGTCGTTTCTGCTTTATTTGCTACAATTGGAACATCTGATGCATTTCCACTCGCATCATAGACCTCAACTAATGCACGTAGCTGATAAGATTTCGTTACAGTGACCTCATCATTCTCTACTATCTGATGATTGTCTTCATCCCAGAGCTGAAGCTTTGTCTTCGATGATACTTTAAATTCTCTTTCAACATGCACAGTCTTTCCATTGTCCTTATTTACATAATCAGCACACAAAACAAAGCCATTTACTGCATTCACATCTACAGAAACTGTTTGATCCGTATTCTGACCGCCTCCCATTGAAATGCCTGCCGGTTTCCCTTTCAAAGACCATGTTACCGAATAATTCTGACCACTATCCTTTGGTTTAAAACGGAAACCATGATCATGATAGATTGTACACTGATAAGTTTCACCGGCTATAACTGTATCATACTTAGCATCACCACCCAAAATAATCTCCCCATCTGTCGGGACTGGTGTCGGCACCGGCGTACTTGTTGGTGCCGGTGTTGCAGTCGGCACCGGTGTACTTGTCGGGACCGGTGTCGCGGTCGGCTCCGGTGCCGCGGTCGGGGTCGGAGCGGCTTTTGCCGTAATCTGGATTGTTACCGGTGCGGACTCGATCCATTTGCCGGAACTTGTCTTCGCCGAAACTTTGACCGTGATTGATCCTGAAGCATTTCCGTTGATTGTAAGCCTGCTGTTGGTATGATCCTCGCCCGGGAAGCTTCCGTTCTGTCCGTCGCGTACTACCGTCCAGGTAATCGTTGACGGATCAATGCTGCCGTTTCCTGTCAGATCATAGGCAAGGTTATCGGAAGTACCCGGATCCATGGATGCCGGTACATAGGAAATACGGATTCCCACATCAGTCGGCTCTGTATCTTCAACGGAATCTGCCGGTTTCTTTACTTTTACTTTATTTCGAAGACTGACACTGTGCAGTGTCTCAATCTCTTTTTTTCCGTTTTCTGTGCTGAGCTGGAAACGCACGATATTGTCGGATTCCACTCTGGTAAGATCGGCACGGAAATCAAGAATACCTGTTGCAAGGACAGAACGCTTCACCTTTGTACGGGCATTACGCACATTTTGCTCTCCGTCATCTTCTTCATCCGGAGAAAATACTGCTGCATCTCCCTCATCCGCAGAAAATGCTGCTGTTTCTGTATCATCTTTTCCTGCCCCGTCAGAACTGCTTGAAGCTGTATATTCTCTCTGACTGTAATAAACAGTCGCATCTTCTTTATCCCAGTCGATCACATCGCAGATGTACTGGCTGGTGTTTCCATCGTTATTTTTGTATTCGTTGCAGACGATGAAAGTCTTGTTTCCGTCACTGTTTCCTGTGCCGCTCTGTTTGATATCATTTTTGATTGCGGATCCGATATTCTCACCTGTACCATTCGCATAATAAAGACTTCTGTTGGTGTCAATGATCATATCTTCCATTCTGTCGATCAGTTCCTGTGTCTCCATCTGTACCTTCGCACTGCTGGATGTACTTCTGTATGTATTGCTTCCGGTCGTAATAAAGGTCAGTACCACACCGGAAAAAATCGCAATGATCGCAACCGTAATAATCAGTTCGATCAATGTCAGTCCACGATTATCCGTCTGCATCTTCGCGATTCGATTTCTGAATTTTTCTGCTGTATTTTTTATTCTTCTTATCTTCATGGGATCTTCTCCTCCAAAAAATCACAAAATCGCAATTCATACAAAATGTATCTGCTTCACACAGAATTAATTATGTCCGGAAGTTATCTCATACTTGCCGGTCTCCTGAATCAGACTCAGTCTCTTGTAACGGCTGCCGCCACTGACTGTAATCTGTGTACAGTACTCCCCTGTTCTTGTAAGTGGGATATCCTCGCCTGCTGCCAGCACAGAAAGAATTTCTTTCTGCGTCCACGTTTTTTCCTGCAGCGGAAGGAATGCACCGGTTGCGCGGTCATATGTGATCACAATGCTGTCACCTGCACCAAGCTCCTGCGTTGTACCGGAACTGGTTGTATAACTGATCATTGTTTTTGCCGGAGCAATCTTTTCCGGCTGATCCTGCTTTACGTTTGACTCACCGCTCACTTTGCCGCGGTCCAGATAATAACTGATATAATAACCGTCTTCTCTTTTTTCCAGCTTCATCTCGCCGACCAGACGATTGGAAGCCTCTGTCTTTGTCTTATCCAGAGCTGCCGCGATCGAATTGGCAGCCCGGTTTACCCGAAAGCCCAGAATCGAATTAAGAGAAGGCACGATGATTCCAAGAAGAATGGCAAAAATACTGATGACAATGATCATTTCCACCAGTGTAAAGCCCTTGTTTTTGTTCTTCATGCTGCCCTCACCTCCTTCTTTTCTGTATATTTATTCTTTCTTCCAGTTCTCATAAGATACACAATCCGCTATGCTGTATGTATCCGAACCATTCAAAGTATCTTTCTTTCCTGAGGAAGCTGAATTTCCGAGTACGTATTTGTCACCTTCCCAGAAGAAATCCTGCGGTTTGATACTGTCTTTATCTCCATATGAGCTCATCTGTGCCTGAAATACTCTGGCAGCTTCCAGCGGTGCAGATTCAAGCTGCGCCCCTGACTTCAGAGTAATCGTACCCTTCGCCATAATGATTCCCTGGAATTTCACTCCTGCTTCAATTTCAACATCTCCGGTACAGACTACAAGACGAAGTTTGTCAGCATCATTTTCACTGATTTTCAGTGTCTTATTTACACCTGTTTCTCCGTTGTCATACATAATTGCCTGAAGACCGCCGTCTTCATCACTGGCAGTAAACACGTATTTCCCTGTACCATCTTTTACAGTATCCTTAATATATGAGACCATTTTTTTCTCATTTACAAGATTGTCATATACACTGCGGTCACTATCCGTTTCATCATGCATCGTTCCGCCGCCGTCTTCTTTGACTTCTTTATTCAGAAGGTCATAACTGGTGATCATCTTACGGTTCAGCGCATACCAGCTATTCTGATAACCCACCTCTTCCTGGAGGATCTTTTCGCCTGGATTGACGCCGGTCGCCTCCTCAAGGCTTCCCTGTGTATCCGCTCCACTGTAGGAGAGCACATTTCCGTTGGTGATATAACGCAGATAAGAATCTGCATCTTTCACCGTAATTCCGGAATCTTCCCCTCCGAAATAGAAAGAAAGATATTTGTCCATATTTATCTTGATAGTCGGATTGTTCTGATAATACATCTGCATAAAATCTGCTGACTTCTGTGCATCTGTAAAATTCAGATAAAAATAAACATATCCCGTCGCGCTGTTATCATTATAAAAAACAGCCTGCACCGGTTCAGTGCTGTCAACACCGATTTCACGAAGAGTCCTGCCTCCCCATGCTTCAACTGCAGTATCCCAGTTTACGGAAATCTCATCGGCACCGTTTAAATGTGTCAGATAGTCATCATAAGTCATTGGATTTCCGGATGCTCCGAGAATTTCAGCCGGTGCAAGGTAGGCAAGCTGCGTACCCTTAACAGTCAGACTCTCGCCCGTAACCACGTCATTGGTATTGGTCCGGTCATTTGCTTTTACTTTTGAACTTGCAATATAATTTCGTCCGGCAATCATCAGTTTCTGTGTATCGGAAAGATCCAGTGTCGTATTCTTGCCATTGACAACGATTGCACTGCTCAAAGCCGCTCCGCTCAGGCCAGACTGTATATACTGGTCTTTCGCCACACAGTCATCCGAAGTTGCAGATTCATAAGAACCATATCCATAATAATTACCACTGATCTTCACATTGTTATTTTTGCCTGCGATCGTAAGATCATCTGCAAAATATGTCGTTCCGGAAAGAGTGACATTCTTTACAGAAGCTGCATTCAGTCCACGTGCCCACAGATTGACACTTCCCCCACTGGTAAATGTAGAATTCAACCCTACGCTGATCTCACCTTTACATACAACTTTGTCTCCGGATTCCACATTCAGGCTTGCCCCGGATGTGACCTGGATACTGGTATCAGGATCAGTTGTCGCTGCGGCAGGCAGGTTGCCTGCATAAATACTTCCGTTGATGGAAGTAGGTGTACTCTCATTTCCCTCACAGATAATTCCCTTATCCGCTACAACGATCATATTCATAAGATCCGGCAGAGTAGACGGCGTCGGAAACTGAACTTCCGGAACAAGAAGCCTTATGTCCGTACAGATGATGGCTGCGTGTCCCTTTTCATCTACATAGATTACCTTAAGATTTTTCAGAAGGACTCCATTATTCTCTGTATTTTTGCCGACATTTTTGACTGCTTTCATCAAAGGGGCACTTCCGGCCGGATTGGTGATGATCAGAGATTCTTTTAATTCGTCATACTCCAGATCCACATATCCGCGGAGTCTCTCCATATTATAAATATTATCTTCTGTCTTCGACACACGGAGAGTCCGCATAAGTTCCTTGATAAAACGATCCTGAAAATCGTTCTGGCGCTGCCTGTCCATGGAAGAATCCTGTGAACGGTTCTCTTTATTATAAGTTTCGAGCACCTGCGTATATGCTTTGGACATGGCATTGCCCACATCTTCCTGAAGACCGGTACGGATTTCCTCCAACGCGCGCTCAGCCGTGTAAAAACTATCCTTGCCTTTCAGATCCGTAACTTTCATATTAAAGTTTGCAAGTGCAATATAAAGCACCAAAAGCCCAAGAATTCCCACAAAAGAAACCGCGATCAGTACGGTAAAAAGTGAAAAGCCCTGATTCTGCTGTCTTTTTGTCTTTGTGATGTTTCTCATTGTTTCCTCCCCGGAGGTCTAGTCTTCTTTTGCTCCGTCCAGCGTCACAACAAGATCGCTGTCAGGAAAATTCTTTGCGGCAGCTCCCGCTTTATATACGCTTACCTTGGCAGTATAAATGCGGTCTTCCGCTTCCCGGTCATCCAGACTGTTACAGTCCAGTACTTTCTTTGCTGATGCATTTGTCACCTTCGCCCCTTTGGTGCCTTTATCATTGACCGCCTGATAAGTCAGGGACATCTGGCTGATCTTCGGACGGTTCAGCACTTCATTCATATCGCTGATGTTGTAATCAAGGTTTGTGCGAAGTTTTGTAACGGCCTTATAAAGACTCGGGTTTGTATTCCAGTTGCTCTTGTTTCTCGCAGCCGGATTCTCATTGACAGTCAGAGACATACGATACTGTGCTTCCTGCGCAGAAGTCGGTACATTATTTGCCTCATCTCTCTGCTTCGTCACATGAAAATTGACTTCATAGTTTGTCGTGTTATCCAGTATGATCTTGTCATATGGATTTGTCGCACTGGTTGAATTGTAGTTCGGATAATAAAAAATAAAAATATTTTTCAGTGCTTCCCCCGTCTCAGAGCTGTAAAATGGTACATATGCACTCTTGTATGTACAGAAACATCCCGGAACATCTTCGTCTTCACCTTTGCCGCCACATGGGCAGAGGCTCATGGTTTCATACTTTGTTCCACCGGATTTCTTATAGTCGTACGCGCTTAAGACATATCTTGCCTCAGCCCTGACCGTTCCGCCACTCTCCTCGATCTTGATATACAGCGTTCTCTTTGTATATTTGTAGACATCCTTCCAGTCCAGTGGCTGATAGGTATCACTGTCTGCCGCATTATTTCCGGCATCCGTATTCATTTTATCGATCGCGGCACTTTTCTGTCCTGCCACCATCTGCTGCATGGCATCTTCATCCCAGTTACGCGGCATGATCAGAAATGCATTTGTCTTGCTGTCCATATCAGAAATCTTCGGTGCAAGATAATCGTTCTTTCCGGTTCCTGTACCGGTGACAGTCTTTTCTTTGTATCCGGAACTTTCGCTTCCATCAAACTCTACCAGCGCATCAAAACTCTCATGATTCACTGTCACATTCGTTAATTCGAAATAATATTTCGATGCATTGGAACCTTTTTTTCGCGGATTAAACTTATAAGTCTTGCCGCCATCTGTCGAGATCACCGATGCCGTCACTTTGGATTCATCCATTCCATCCCTGTACTGACTGACGGAATTATAAGTTGTTCCGCCATTTCCGGAAGCTTTCAGGACTTCACGTATTCCAAGTTCCCCGCTTTTTATCTTATCTTTCTGTGGATTCAAAAAACTGATTCTTGTATCACCATTTAAATCAAACGGATAGTTAAATGCCAGTGAAACTTCCTCGAAAGTTTTTGCCTTGACTTCCTCCATGATGTTCTGCGCTGCTGTCGTTGCTTCCAGATAAAGATTTGATTTGCGGTTGATCCGGCTGGAAGTAACAAATCCCTGCAGGAGTACAATTGCCGTTATGGAAAAAATACTGACTGCGATAATGACCTCAAGAAGCGTCATTCCGGCATTCGGATTTTTTCTTTTTTGCTCATTCATAGGGCTGCTGCCACTCCTTTCCAGAATGAAGTATCGATATATAGACAGATAGAGGGGCTTATATTTTCCCCTCTAACATACATGCATATTATGACTGACCCTGACCATCAGCAGGAGCTGCTGTTTCGTCTGTATTTTCTCCTTCCTGACCGTTGTCACTCTGGCCGTCACTGCCATCTCCTTCAGATGCCTGATCTGCATTTGCCGCTGCCGCCTGTTCAAGCGTTCCGAACAGATTGCCGGTTCCGTATGCCACCTGACCGGCATCCGGTTCTGTATAGCTGTTTCCTGTTCCCGTCATGGAAAACATGTTGACTACAATACTTCCTGTCAGATAGCCGGTAGAGGTATCGTAGGATGCATTCATATTATCTACCGTAAGTCTTCCGGTCTGCTCTGCAAGATATGCGATTACATCTTTCAGATTCTCATATGTTCCGGTAAACTGCATGGTATCCTGTGTACGGTAAAGCACCGGTGTCTGTGAAGTACTGTCCGCCTGTGCTGCTGCCGCGTCTGAAGCATTCTGAAGATCTTCGGCCGCCTGACTGTCCGTACCTTCAATCTCATCAATCTGCTCCTGCGTCTGTGCATTTGCCTGCTCTGACATTGTCGCGTTCTGCTCTGCGATCTCTTCTTCTGTACTTCCGTCGATTGAAGCTACAAACTCTTTGGTCGCGATTCCGACATTGGAAATCTGCATTCCGATATTATTTTCTATATTCTGTGCAAGTACGATGCCGTTTTCTTCTTTTACATCGGAAGGAAATTTCGCTACATATTCGTTGATTTTGCTCTGGGCACTCTCTGTCTCGCTGATATAAAAATCTTTGTTTTTCGCAAGCTCCAGAAGATTGGACAGACGTTCTTCGAGTGGTTTGTTTGCCGCCTCGATATTCGCTGCTTCCTCCATCTGCGGACGATACCCGAAAAACCAGCCCAGTCCGAATACCGCTACACCGGAAAACATCAGTAATAATTTTTTGTCACGCATGGAAATGTTCATGTCCCGTCTGCCTCCTTATTCTTCGGTATTATCCAGTGGTGCCGGATTTGCATAGGTACAGATCACACTCATCGCCACAGTTCCGGCCTCATCCTCCTCAAGTCCTGTCGTCGTGACTGTCGCAAGGCTTTCGAAGGTACGAAGCTGCATCAGGGCATTCGCTGCTGCAGATTTACTTGAAACACGCATAGTGAAGCTGACCTGTGAACCGTCAGAACTGAATGTCTCCAGTGTGATGTCGGACGGCATCTTCTGTTCCATTTCTTCAAGAAATTCCTTCAGCCCTTCATTCGGGGTGTTGGTGTACTGGTACATATTCTGATAGTTATTAAACTGCTCCTGCGCAGTATTGTATGCATTGTAAATTTCTTCAATAGAGCTTTCCTCATCGATTCGCTGATTGAGGTAATCCTGCTGATGCTGCTGATATACACGGCTTGCCACACCTGCCACCGTCAGTGCCACACCGGCTGCCACACCTACTGCGCAGATCAGGATCGCACCACTTAAAGAATCCTTGTTTTCTTTCTTTTTGCGGGTTACCTTTTCCATAAGGTTTACACCGGAACGTGTTGCCGCAAAAACGGATGTATAAAGATAGATTCCCTCTCCTTCCGGGAAATCCGGACATGTACAGCCGCGGATCGCGTAAAGTATTTCCACGTTCTGTCCGAGTTCGTTGGAAAGCAGACGGTTCATTCCCTTGATTCCCGCACCAAGACCGCAGATTGAAATGGAAAGAAATATCGCATCTGCATTACGGGAAGTATAATAATCCATAATTCGTGAAACGTTGCCGATCAAATAACGGAAACTCTCAGTCACTTCTGCGCGGGCATTTTCGAGCAGTTCTTCCTGCGGATCTGTTCCTGTGTAGCCTGCCCAGTTCAGCGTGTCCTGAATACAGTGCTCATCGTGCAGTACTGCCAGAGCATCCTGCTGACTCAGATCTTCACCAAACTGAGGAAAGGAACGTACTGTCTCGACCGCACTGTCGACACCATAGTTGATGTTTCGCTGCAGTGTAAGTTCTCCGTTTTTGATGATACTGATACTGGTTGAATCAAACTCAATCTTGACCAGCATATGTAATCCATCCGCAAAAGTCGTCTTGACTGCGGAATAAACGCTGTCACCGGTAAATCCGATACCTGTCATATTAAGGCCTGCAACCTCTGCAAATTCACGGAAGGCAGTCGAGATCGCCGTCGGTGCCGCATAGACCATCAGATGATACTGGCGAACAGCACCTCCTGTCTCCTGTTCCTTTGATTCAATATCAATAATACTATAGGAAAGTACGTAGCCGGAAATATCAATCGGGAAATAATCCGTTGCATTTTCCTGGATAATGTTTTGAATCTTGTCTTTCTTGACAAACGGAATACGGACCTCCCTGCTGGCTATCCTTGAAGAACCTGCCGCAAAAAATACCTTTTTGGTTTTGATTCCCCGTCTGATAAGTTCTGCTTTCAGAAGTTTTCCGAGGCTTTTTGTATCACGAATCTGTCCGTCATCTACGGCTCCCTGCGGAACAGGCAGTACAAAACAGTGATAAATATGCTGGCCGCGGCTGTCAACCTCTGCCACACGAAGCTGTGCTGTATCAATTTCTATCGTCAAAATTTTCGCCATTTTCAGGTTTCCTCCGTTTATACGATTAAAATCCGAAGATTCTTTTTTATTCTGGCATTCAGTCACAAAAATATAGTTTCTGTATCTCACAGAAAGTATATTTTTATAACCGAAAGTATTTCTCTCAGTTATAAATAGCTGTTACAGACCCAGAAGGGAAAGATACCAGCCGATCCATGCATTGCCCCATAGTGCCGCCAGAAAAATTCCGGCAGAAAGATACGGTCCCATTGCCAGCATATGGCCGGCACCGCTTACCTTAATGCGGATTGTATGTACGACTGAACCAATGATACATCCAAGCAAAAATGCAAGAATGATCTGTTTCCATCCGAGGATCAGCCCGCAGGCTGCCATAAGCTTGATATCACCGCCGCCGATCGCCCTGCCGCCGCTTAACAGGAACAAAATTTCCAGAAAAGCGCTGACGCAGACAGCACCGATCAGATGGGAAATCAGATTTCCCCGGTCTGATACGGTTGCTGCGATACCGATAAAAAACAGAAATACATTGATCCCAAAGGGAATTTCATATGTGCGCCAGTCGATCAGGCTGAGTGTCAGAAGTGCCGATGTCATCAGACAATACAAAAGACTTGACCAGTTCAGTCCATTGACTGCACATACCAGTACATAAAGAACACCGTTCAGTGCCTCTATGATCGGATACTGCACAGAAATCTTTGATTTACAGTTACGACATTTTCCACCCAGTACGATCCAGCTGAATACAGGAACCATGTCGTACCATCGAAGCTTCCTCCCACAGGTCATACAGTGGGAGGGCGCCGTAATGATGGACTCATGCAGCGGAAGCCTGTAAATACAGACATTCAGGAAGCTGCCGATCACGATTCCAAATATAAAGATTATAATGTATGGAATTGAATCGAGGAAAAGAAGCATAGGGAATTCCTTTCAGGGGGTGTGTTTGTTTAGTAAGCAGATAAATACTACTGATGTTTCAGTAATTTAAGCTGTTTTTATTTTCCGTCTGCTGTGGCAGCTGAAGAGTTAGCTGTTTTACTTTCCATATAAGTTTTAAAGCTTGAAGTATCTGGTCCATAATTTACAGATGTGCCACCGTCTTTGTTTACCTCAACTTCTGCTGTGATATCGGAAGCAGTACCATCACTTTTCCATTTTTTAGATTTAGTTGTAGTAGATGCCCACTTCGGAATAGCAGAATTAAGTTCAGTTTTCAGTTCGTTGGTAATATTACTAACTTGAGTTGTTCCACTACTGGAAGACGGAATAGTAACAGTATACTTGCCTGCCGGAAGATCATTATCCGGATCTGCTGCAAAAACTTTGATTACTTTTACGATTTCATCCATATTGGAAGCATCTGCAGCTTTTCTTGATTTCTCAACATATTTTGTATACTGAGGTGCAAGAAGTCCTACCAGGATTGCAAGAATAGCGATTGCGATTACAAGTTCTACAAATGTAAAACCTTTGTTGTTTTTCTTTTTGTTAAGAAGTTTAAACATTTTTGATACATCTCCTTCGTTTATATTGTATTTCCCCTAACTCTCATTCAGCCACCGGGAAATTTATGATGAACACAGGACCCCCATGCAATTCCTGCGCCACATCCTGAAAATTATGCGGAAACTTTTAACGCGGTTCCCAATCGCAAGTGCATTACAGCGAGCCAAGACCATCATACATCGATCTAATCGGCATAAGCACGGCGATGACCAGTGTACCGACGATCAGTGCCATAAATACGATGATCAGCGGTTCCATTGCCGCAAGGACGCTCTGTGTCGTGATCTCGACTTCTTCGTCGTAGTAATCCGCCAGTTTGCTGAGCATTTCTTCCATATTACCGGTTTCTTCACCGATTCCGGTCATATGGCAGACCATCGGAGGAAACACTTCACTTGCCGCAAGCGGCTCAGACAGCGGAATACCTTTCATTACTTCTTCTTTTGCCTTCTGTAAAGCATTCTTATAATGAATGTTGTTGATGATCTTTGACACAGTGTCGAGGCATTCCGTCGTGGAAATACCTGCCGCCATCAGAGTACTCATCGTACGCGCAAACTGCGCACACGCAGACTTGACGGTCAGCTTACCAAAGAGTGGGATCTTCATCTTGATGTAGTCGATTTTCAGTCTTCCCTGCTCTGTCCCATAGATCAGCCTGTAAATAATAACCACCGCTGCAACTACCGCAAGGATCACATACCAGTGACTGGCCGTCCATTTGCTGACATTCATAACGCCCATCGTCAGCGCCGGCATCTCGATATCGAGATCTGCAAACATATCAATAAAAATCGGAATAACATACAAAAGCATAACCGCAATAACACCGATAACCGCGCAGATCAAAATGATCGGATAGATCGTCGCCTTGCGGATCGTTGCCTTTAGCTTCGCTTCTTTTTCAAAATGTGTTGCCATTCGGTTAAATGACATTTCCAGACTACCGGAGGATTCACCTGCCGCCACCATATTGACCAGCATCGGCGGGAAAATATCCGGAATCGATGCCATGGAATCTGCCAGTGTATTACCCTTTTCTACATTGACCAGTACATCGGCAGTCGCTTTCTTCAGCCATTTGTTTTCTGTCTGCTCTGTCATCATCTGCAGCGCTTCTTTCATGGGCACACCTGCCTGCGTAATGCTGACAAACTGCCGGCAGAACACACTTAAGTCTCGTGGCTTGACTTTCTTTCCGATGGAAAAATCAATGTCTTTATTTAAAGCTCCCTGTTCTTTGATCTCAACAGGGAAAAGCCCGTCTTTTTTTAGCTGCTGTGAAACCGCATCACGGTTTTCCGCGTCCATTCTGCCACGTTTTTCTTTGCCTTTTTCATCGACGGCAACATAAGTATAACCGGGCATCTGCTCAGTCCTTTCTGTTAAATCTCAAAATTCACCTTACGGTTCATCGCAACCGGATCCTGTGCATAAGTCACTACCGCATCCTGACTGATCTCACCTCTTATAAAGAGATCATATAAGGCATCATCCATCGTGATCATCCCGGCTCTCCTGCTTGTCTGCATGACAGACGGAATCTGGAAAGTCTTACCCTCACGGATCAGATTGCGGACCGCATTGTTTGCAAACAATACTTCCAGTGCAGCTACCCTGCCTCCATGTTCCTTACGGATGAGCTGCTGGGAAACCACGCATTCGAGGACTGCCGCAAGCTGGATACGGATCTGCTGCTGCTGATCCGGCGGAAATACATCGATAATTCTGTCGATGGTTTTGTCCGCTCCGATCGTATGCAGTGTCGAAAATACGAGATGTCCTGTCTCCGCCGCTGTGATCGCAGTCGAAATGGTCTCAAGATCCCGCATCTCTCCGACCAGAATGACATCCGGGTCTTCACGTAAAGCCGCACGGAGCGCTGCTCCATAGCTTCCGGAATCACTTCCGATCTCACGCTGGTTGACAATGGATTTGTCATGCCGGTGAAGATACTCGATCGGATCCTCCAGTGTAATAATATGATAAGGATATTTCTGGTTAATTACATGAAGCAGGGATGCCAATGTCGTGGATTTACCGCTTCCGGTAGGCCCGGTAACAAGGACAAGTCCCCTCTTACGGTTCGTGACCTCTACTACTTCTTTTGGGATACCGAGACTCTGTGGCTCGGGAATCTCAAACGGAAGGCATCGCATAACGGATGCCAGCGTGCCTCTCTGCTGAAAAACATTGACACGAAAACGGCCCACCCCAGCTATGGCGTAGGCAAAGTCGGTCTGACCGTCGCGCTTTAACTCTTCTTTGTGCCGCTCTTCCATAATCGGAAGAAGAAGCTCTTTCAGAGTATCCGGCATCAGCCTTTCACCCTCGATGGCACTTAAGACGCCATCGATACGGTAACATGGCGGTTTGCCCACGGTAAAGTGGACGTCAGACGCATTTTCTTCTATGGATCTCTGTAAAAGATCTTTCAGATCATACATGAATTACTACCTGATTTCTATAATTTTTCAGTTCATACTGCATTTCTCTGTGCAGATGAATTATTGCTGTTCATTCTGCCCACAATAACGATACATCTTATTCTTCATAAGAAGCCTTCAGCATTTCGCCGATAGAAGTAACTCCCTCGAGTACATAGCGGATGCCATTCTCACGAAGTGTATGCATGCCGTTCTTCTTGGCTGCTGCAATCATTTCCTCAGTCGTTGCATCGTCTGCGATCAGCTTACGCATCTCTTCATTGACCTCCATGATCTCAAATACACCGGTTCTTCCGAAATAGCCTGTATTATTACAGAGTTTGCAGCCACCCGGCTCATAAATCTCAACTTCTTCTGCAAGAGAACGTTTCAGAATAAGTTTTTCTTTATCTGTTGCAGGGTGTTTTTTACGGCAGTGCGGACAGAGCTTGCGGACAAGTCTCTGTGCAATAACACCGATGATCGCATCGGAGATCAGATAACGGGCAACTCCCATATCAGCCATACGGTTCAGCGTACCGACTGCATTGTTGGTATGCATGGTCGAAACAACTAGGTGACCGGTGATGGAAGCCTGTACTGCAATCGAAGCAGTCTCCTGATCTCGGATTTCACCTATCATAATGATATCCGGATCCTGACGCAGGATGGAACGAAGCGCTGATGCAAAAGTCAGATCAACTTTGTTGTTTACCTGAATCTGGTTGATGCCCTCAAGATCTGCCTCGACAGGATCTTCAACTGTTACAATATTGACAGCTTCTTTATTTAAGGCACTGAGTGCTGTATACAATGTCGTAGATTTACCACTTCCAGTAGGTCCGGTAACAAACATGATTCCATACGGCTTTGCAAGCATGTGTTGCAGAGTTGCCATCTCTTTCTGATCCAGACCGAGTTCTTTAATATCTCTGGTCAGATTCAGTTTCGAAGAGATACGCATAACAATCTTCTCGCCGTGAACAGTCGGAATCGAAGAAATACGGATATCGTATTCCCGGCGGTCAACCATAACGGACATACGTCCGTCCTGCGGCTTTCTTTTTTCCGAAATGTCCATCCCGCCCATAATCTTGATACGGGTGGAGATTGCCGGAAGGAGACTGTTGTCGTAGACCATTTTTTCATAGAGAGCACCGTCAATACGGTAACGCACACGAACTTTTGTCTCCAACGCTTCGATATGAATATCGCTGGCTCTCTGTCGTACCGCCTGCTCGATCAGGGAACGTACCAACTGTACGATCGGGGCATCACTGACATCGGTCTCTGTTGCCTCTTCCACATTTCCACGAAGCTGCTCTCGTTCACGTGTAAATCGTCTCGCAGCATCCATGTTTTCGGACGCACCATAGCAGCGGTCGATTGCCGCCAGTATGTCACGCGGTGTCGCAATATATGGTTCCACCTGCAGGTTCGTGACGATTGAAATATCATCGATTGCTGCCATGTCCATCGGATCAGCCATCGCAAGATGCAGAATATTCGCATTGTACGGGTCAAGTTCAAAAGGAATACACTGGTATTTTTTAAGAAGGTTGACACTGACCAGGCTACGGACTTCCTTCGGAATCGTCACACCGGTAAGTTCGATCATCTTAAGTCCGAGCTGCGTCTGAAGCGCCCTGGCAATCATTTCTTCAGTGATAAAGCCATTCTCTACAAGAACTTCACCGATCTTTTTGCCGGTTCCTTTCTGCAGTTCCAGTGCTTTTTTCAGTTTTTCTTCGGTAAGAACGTCCTGCCTGATGAGCAGATCACCAAGCCTCATTCTCTCTCGTCTTAATGCCACAATGTCATCTCTTTCATTTTTTTATTCAACATAAAGTACTTTATGTCACAATTAGCCTATTGGAAAATAGATATGATAAATTTACCATGACTTACATTTCATGTCAATAAATCGTATTTATTTGAACTAAAATTGCATGAAATTTCACATTTATGTAGAATATTTTCCTACCTAATATTAAAACTGACCTTTTGGATAATCCATAGTTCCAGGTGGCAGCCCAAATCAGGCCATCTGGATAGTCTATATGATGGCAAGTATAATACAAGGTAACCACATCTCAGGCCTGTCGTTGACTCTTATAATAGTATCTACTATACAAGGTAACCAAATCTCAGGCTGTGAATGACTCTGATAATAGTAAGTACAATACGAGGTAACCAAATTTCCGGCCGTGAATGACTCTGATAATAGCAAGTACTATCTTGGTCCGCAAAATTATGCTAAACAAATACCCTAAGCCATAGTAAGTTGAAATTGAGTCCACAAAATCTCAATAAATCGGATGACTTATATCGTAGCAAGTGTATTTCAAGTCATCGCAAACACTGAAATCGGATGATTTATATTGTAGTAAGTCTATTCCGAGGCATTGCAAACACTAAAATTGGATGACTTATATTGTAGTAAGTCTATTCCGAGGCATTGCAAACACTAAAATTGGATGCTTCAAGCATAAGCAACTTCCATCAGAGTCAACGGAAGTCCCAGAATCCGTTGATTCCAGTTTTAGTAAGTGCAACGCATGTCAACAACTCTCACCGAAAATTCATTTTTAATGCAAAAAGAGAAGCCTTTTCAGGCCTCTCCTCTGTAAACTTATGAATCATCATGACTTCTTATCGTTTCTTATAATGATAGATCAATAATCCTGCTACTGCCAGAACTGCTGCCGCAATAATCCAGATAAACGGATTCTGGTACCAGTGGCTGGATGTGCTTCTGACATCCTGTCCGGAAGCCTGACGGCTCTCGGCATCTGTCGCATCCTGTGCAGCTTCTGTATTTTCTTTTTCCGGTTCAACTGTCGCTGTTACTTCCGGTGTCTCAGTCGGCCCGGTAGCTGCGGTCGACACTGGGTTCTCTGTCGGCTCAGTTGTTACGGTCGGCGCCGGGGTCTCTGTCGGCTCAGTTGTTGCGGTCGGTGCCGGTGTCTCGGTCGGTTTCGGAGTTGCGATCACTTTCGGTGTCGCGGTCGCTTTCGGTGTGGTTGCCGTCGCTGATTTTTCCGTTGTTTTCGAAGCTGCTGCCACTCCTGAATCCTCGACCGGCTCTGCGCCGACTGCATTTTCTGTTGCCGCTCCTGCATCAACTGCCTCTTCTGTCACCGGTTCAGCATCAACGCTTTCTTTCTGCGCTTCCGGATGTTCTTTCAGCCATTCTTCTGTTTTCTCCAGATCCATCCAACCCTCAGTTCCATCTACCGTTGTCACACCCCAGTAACTACCATCAACCATTTCGGCATCTTCAGTAATATGAAGTATTTCGCCATTCTCGATATCACGCACACCCGGAACTTCGCCGTATTTCTCTCCCGGTCCCTGATAAAGCTTCTGCGTGCCTTCTTCTGCATAAGCTTTTACATCATAATCCGCACTATAATTTACATGATCCTTTCCTGCAATATACAGTTCTGAGTCAATGGCTTCCTTCCGGGACTGCGCCGGACGGCATTCATCCAGCGGTGCATAACCTTTCATCTTGTGATATTCTGTATATCCCCATGTCCGGTTATTCTCTTTATCTTCAACCTCTCCTGTAATATGAAGTGCTGTACCATTTGGTATCTGCTCATCATTCAGCTTCGTCGAATCAAAATCCGGCTGTGAATAAAAATCAATTCCTCCTGCCTTTGATTCCACGATCATATAATAGTCTGTGCTGTAATCCGGTTCTGTCTTACCTGTCTGCACGTCTGCCATGACATTGACGCTCATAAACAGTCCCACCAAAATGACCAGAAGACTTTTTGCCAGTTTCTTCATTTTGTTTTCTCCCCTTCACTCCATACATCTTCCGTATTTTTCTTAAAGTTATATCTTTTTGAAATCCTGAACTTATCATATCACAGACACAGCACAATGATAATCCTTTTTTGTCATAAAAAAGAAATAAAAAACTGATGTTTTTCGACACAAAAAAAGAGCTGCCACCACTCAGATTCTTTACATCCGTATGGCAACAGCTCTTAATAAACAAATAAAATAGGTAGGGTGACAATCCTACATCTCTTTTAAGACCCATATGGCGCGACGGCTGCCTGTTCCGTCCTCAGATTTTATTTGTTTATATTCTTATATGTTTATTATATTCTATTCTCCCTGAAAGTCAAATATTTTTATCTGGTAAATATTTCCATGCACGTCCTTTATCGATGTAATGAGATAATTGTGCATCCATTAAAGGATACATTGTTCTATATGAGAGCTTCCCATCTCCCGAAATTCTCACTGCGACTGAGATATGTGCCGAAAACTCTTTAATGAACGAAATACTATCGTCTTTGGGATGAATACTTATATAATCCGGTTTTTGAATAATCTCTGGAATCTTTTCAAAACATTCTTGATATTCTACATCAGACATAAAATCATTCTTATGACGTTCTGTATGCGCAACACGATTAGCCCAGAAAATTATTTCCTGCTTTGCTGAAATGATATCCGTCAAGTCTGGTCTTTTCTTTAATATAAATTCAGCAACTTCAGAACTTAGTTTTCCCAGAGAGACACATTTTATATCTTTTGTAAATATTTCTTTATTCAGTTTTGAAACTGTAAGCATTTATTCTATACCTTATACTTGTAGCAGTTCATTTTGTTCTATGTTTACTATAGCATATTTCTATTTATAATTTAAACAAATCTCTCCCTGAAATACAACGACCCCGGAGGATTCTCCGAGGTCATTGCGTTTATCATGGCGTTTCAAATAAAGCCTGTTTTATTATTTGTACAGTGGTCCGTAGTTCTTGCATGCACGGAAGTCTGCACCTTCTTTATCCATTCCGAATGCATTCCATGCTGCCGGACGATAGATATCTTTTTCCGGTACGTTGTGCATGGATACCGGGATACGAAGCATAGAGCACATTGTGATCAGGTCAGCTCCGATATGTCCGTAGGAGATAGCACCGTGGTTAGCTCCCCAGTTGTTCATTACATCATAAGCTGTTTTGAACGGTCCCTCTTTGCCATCGCATCTTGGAGCGAACCATGTACACGGCCATGTGTAGTCTGTACGTTTCCAGAGTTTGTCAGATACTTCTGCCGGAAGAGCTACTGTCCATCCTTCAGCGATCTGCAGAACCGGTCCAAGTCCTTTTACAAGGTTCAGACGGATCATTGTTGCAGGCATCTGAGCTTTTGTTTCATAACGGCTGGAGTATCCGCCTCCACGGAAGTATCCGTTGTCGGCCATACACCATTCTGTGTTATCCATGATTGCTTTCTGGTCTTCTTCTGTGATATCCCACCACTGTTTCATAACAGCATTGCCGTTTTCATCTTTTGCTTCGCCGTTAGCGTCGAGGCATGCAGCACCGGAGTTGATCAGGTGAAGGAATCCGCCAGCTTCTTTAGCTACGCCTTCAAGGTCATATCCTGTAGCTTTCTTAACAGCCTCCGGGCTCCAGTATGTACGAACGTCAGCGAAGATCTGAGCTCTGTTTGTAAGAAGTTTCATGAACATCATTCCAAGACCATTAAGAACGTCATTCTCTGTAGCGAGGATGTATGGCTCACGAGCTCCGTTCCAGTCGAAGGATGTGTTCAGCATAGCTTCTGCGAAGTCACCGTTTGGATAGAAGTCTGTCCACTGTCTCTGTCCCTGGAAACCAGCTGCCAGAGCGTTGTGTCCGATTGCTTCTTCGGAGAATGCCGGGTCAAGATTATCGCAGCCGTTCATCAGCTCTTTGATGATAACTGCCATCTTAACTACGAATTCAAACTGCTCTTCTTTCTTTTCTGGAGAGAACTGCAGTTCTTCTGGGTTTTTATCCCAACCGATCTTACATGTTTCTTTTGCCCATTTGAGAGCTTTTTCGAATTCTGCGTGATCGTAGATACCTTCTGTCATACGACGGATGATTTCTACCTCGTCAACGGATTCAACACGCATTCCAAGATAGGATTCGATGAAATCGGAATCAATGATAGATCCGCCGATACCCATTGTAACAGAACCGATCTGCAGGTAAGATTTACCTCTCATGGATGCTGCTGCAACTGCTGCGCGGCCAAATCTCAGTAATTTTTCTTTAACGTCATCCGGGATAGATGTGTCATCAGCTTCCTGAACATCATGTCCATAGATACCGAATGCCGGAAGACCTTTCTGTGCATGTGTAGCAAGAACGGATGCAAGGTAAACTGCTCCTGGTCTTTCTGTTCCATTGAATCCCCATACAGCTTTGATTGTCTGCGGATCCATGTCCATTGTCTCTGCACCGTAGCACCAGCAAGGTGTAACTGTAAGTGTGATGTCTACGCCTGCTTTACGGAATTTATCAGCACATGCTGCGCTTTCACCAACACGTCCGATTGTGGTATCAGCAATAACAACCTGAACCGGTTCTCCGTTAGAATATTTTAAATTTTCTTCGAAAAGCTTTGCAGCGGACTTAGCCATGTTCATTGTCTGTTCTTCAAGAGATCCTCTTACGTCAAGGGCTCCTCTACGACCATCGATGGTTGGTCTGATACCGATAACCGGATAGCTGCCTACTAATCTGCTCTTTGCCATGATTGATTACCTCCATTTAATTTATGAAATAGATTGTTTTCAAGAAGTTTTCACTAAAAAACTTCATTGTTTCCTATATTTCATAGTATACAATTGCCAAAGCAGAATTACTTGTGATATAATAGCAAAAAACAGTACAATATTCACTTTTTTTAATTATTTTGTAAAAAATCTATAAACTCAGCACAGGGAGGAACTTATTTTGCACGATCTTGACCGTAACGAAGCCCGTCTCAGAGGAACTTATGACTTTCCTTTTGAATTTCACCATATTGAATCGAACCATCCTCGCTATGTCATGTCTTACCACTGGCATGTCGAATATGAAATCATCCGAATCCTGAAAGGTTCACTCACCGTCACTTTAAACGAAAAAAGCTTCATCGCGATGCCGGGGGATATCATTTTTGTGCACAGCGGCATCCTGCACAGCGGGATTCCTGATGATTGTGTCTACCAGTGTATTGTCTTTGACGGTAACTTCTTTTTGAAAAACAACTCGGCCTGTGCCGGATATATACAGAAAATCCTGCACCAGGAAATCATGATCTATCATCACTTTTCACCGAAGCATCCAGATATCTGTGATGTTGTAAACAGTCTTTTTGATGCGCTCTGGAAAAAGCCTGTCGGCTACGAAATGACCGTGATTGGACAATTTTACCACTTTTTCGGCCTTGTTTTTGGTAATCATTACTATCTTGAAAGTGTCACACGTACAAGGCGGGATTACAAGAGAATCCTGCAGCTCAAACAGGTCCTGGATTTCATCGAACACAACTATGCTTCTCCGCTTACTTTGCAGCAGCTTTCTGCTTCTGTGTCGATGTCGCCGAAGTATTTCTGCAGATTCTTTTCGGAAATGACACATCAGACACCAATGGATTATCTGAATCACCAGCGAATCGAACATGCATGTTACCAGCTCTCCACTACAGATGATTCGATCACAGAAATTGCCTACCGCAACGGTTTTAACGATCTCAGTTATTTTATCCGGACTTTTAAGAAATATAAGGGAATCACTCCCGGAAAATATAAGAAAGCATAATCAGCGGACGCGCCACCGGTGCCTCCTCGATATGCAATGCAAAAAAGGGACCCCCGAAGGGGTCCTTTTAAAGTACTTCATTCAGTACAGATAATCCATATTCGGCAAGGCTGTGGTCTTCTTCACCGGTTCCACCGCTGATACCCAGGCCCCCGATAATCGTATCTCCAACTTTGAGCGGAACACCGCCTCCAAAGATTACGATCTTACCGTTATCCATCTTGTCTACACCATAGAATGTTCCACCCGGCTGTGCAAGTACACTTAGCTCCTGCGTGGACATCTTGACTGCAACAGAAGTATATGCTTTCTTGGTTGCCACATCAAAGCTTACCAGAAAAGCTCCATCCATCACGTGTACAGCAATCGGATTTCCATCCGGTCCACAGACTGCGATTACGGCCTTTTTGCCGCGGCGCTCTGCTTCCTGTTCAATCTTCTCGATCAGGCGTTTCGCGCTGTCCAGAGAAATTCTTCCCTGAATCCCCATTTTTCTGAGTACTTCCTGAATGACAGTCTCATTTACTGTACCTGTCTGATTTGTTTCCATGGTTCTGACCTCATCTTTTCCACCGTGCACAGCAATTTCTGCTGATTTTTCCACAACAGCAGATGCTTTTCCACTGTTTTTTGCATCGGCATATCTGGCAAGTGTATAAAGATAATCTGCCAGACGGTTCATATATTTTTTGGCCCCGTTATCTGCACCAAATTTGACACTAACTGCAGCCAGTGCTCTCTCCGCGCGTCGTGCCACAGTTCTTGCCACATCTATCTCCGCCGACAGACGGCACTGCCCCGGAAGACGCATCTCCATACTGTGGGGAAAAAGTTCCTCAAGACGGGAGATTTCTTCTTCCAGAAGCTCTGTTTTGTCATCGTCTACCTTATATTCTCTGTTAAAAGGATCTGCCACTCCATCCATGATCATAAGCAAGGTCATCTGCACCTTCTCGAGCATACGGATCGTGTCCGTTTCATCGATCATCGTCTTGACAAGACCCAGATAGCTATTCAATTCATCAAGGTCCCCAAACAGCCGAACGCGGTCATCAGACTTTGAGACATTTTTTGTGTGGACAAGATTTGTTGTCCCCTTATCTCCATTTTTGCTGTAAATGTTCATTCCGGCATCTCCTGCTCACCCGGTCCTTAGAAAGACCAGAGTTTTTTGTAAATCTTCATAATATCCTCTTTTGTCGGGATTCTCGGATTGTTTGTTGTGCATGCATCCGCAAGCGCTGCATCTGCCATCTTGTCGATTGCTCCGAAATATTCATCCGGGCTGATCGTTCCGATTTCCTGAATCGTCATCGGGATATTCATTTCTTTCTGCATAAACTGAATCCAGTTTACGAGAGAACGTACGCTCATCACCTGATTATAATTGCTCAGTCCCAGGATATGTGCGACGGATGCATATCTTTCTACGGAAGGAAGATATGTCTTCTGACTTCTGCTTCGTTTGTTGATATTCGCATTAAATTCTACAATGTGCGGCAGAAGCATTGCATTTGCACGTCCATGAGGAATATGGAACTGTGCACCGAGCTGATGCGCCATACTGTGTGTGATTCCGAGGCCTGCTGTATTGAAAGAAAGACCTGCCAGACAGGATGCTACATGCATTTTCTGTCTTGCGTGCATATCACTTCCGTCAAGATAAGCTCTCAGGAGGAATACGCCACAGATTTCCATTGCTTTTTCAGCAAGTGCTGCTGAAAATTCATTATGATCGGTACTTACATAAGATTCCAGTGCATGTGTAAATACGTCCATACCTGTGTCAGCTGTGATAGCCGGAGGTACGCTTTTTACTAATTCTGCATCGAGAATTGCCTCATCTGCTGTCAGACTTGGTGAAATAAGTGGATATTTTACCTTGGCTTCGGTGTCGTTTACGACTGCAAAGGATGTAACCTCTGAACCTGTTCCGCTTGTTGTAGGAACGGCAATCAGACCAACGTCGCTGTAATGGTTGATCTTCAGTGCAAACTCACGAATTGCCTTGGAGGAATCGATAGCAGATCCACCGCCTACTGCAATAACTGCTTCCGGCTGATAGCTTAAAAATTTCTTAACACCGTCTGCCACCTTATCTACTGGCGCATCCGGAACTACATTACTGAAAATGTCGTACTCAATGCCACCCTTTGCCAAAGGCTCTGTAATCAGGTCAATCATTTTGCTCTGCACTACAAAAGGATCCGTAATGATGAGTACTCTCTTGTATGGTATCTCTCTCAGACGATCCAGAGCGTTGTCTCCAAAATGAATGACAGTTTTCATTCCAAAGGTCTTCATATCTGTTGCTCCTTTTCTATGACTGCATACCCGGATAACGGCACTCCACGCCTTCATCGGCAAAATGTGCCAGCCATTTATCTGATGGCTTCCGATCGGTCACAATCACATCTATATCCCGCAGTTTTCCCGCAACGGAAAATGCGGTCTGATCAAATTTTGTACTGTCTACTACCAGAATCTTCTCACGGCCGGATGCGATCATTGCCTTCTTGGTTGTTCCAAATGCTTCCTGCGACTCCATGATTCCCCATTCATGATCCAGCGCTTTGCAGGAGATAATTACCTTATCTACAAAATAGGATCGGATTGCTTCCTCAGTTCTGGAACCGAGGAAAGCAAGATATCCTTCTTTCATAACACCACCGGTGGAAATAATATTCCAGCCGGAAACATCTGATAATTCAAGAAGGATCTCCATGGAATTTGTGATCACGGTCAGGCGTTCTTTTTCTTTGAGCGCTTTGGCAACAAAAACTGCCGTCGTACTCGCATCAAGGAAAATATGGTCGCCTTCTTTTACAAGGGAGGCTGCAAGTTCAGCCATCTTCTGTTTACCGCTTACATTCTGGTTCTTTCGAATATTAAAGGGCAAGTCAATACTTACATCCTCTTTTATGACAGCACCACCGTAACTTTTGGTTGCAAGTCCTTCTTTTTCGAGCTTGTCCAGATCACGGCGGATTGTTTCTTCAGAAACTTCATACAGTTGGCTGAGTTCACTTACAACGACTCTTTTTTCTGTCTGTAATTTCTCAAGAATTAAATTCCGTCTTTCTAATGCCAGCATTTACTTTGCCCCCTTTTGAGAACATTTATTTTAATTAAAGAATAGAATCGATCATTCTCTGATCTGGATGAGCGATTACTGAGGAATCCAGATACATTCCCTTGGATGCAACGAGATTCTTAGCTTTCTCAATAGAAGCTTCTACTGCAGAAACCTCACCGGTAAGAAGCATGTAGGATTTTCCACACATACCTTTTGCAATACGTAATTCGATAACGTCTACGATTGCTGTTTTTGCTGCCTGGTCTGCTGCTTCGATGATAGATGCAGCATCATATGTCTCAAGGATACCCAGAGCACTGATTCCTTCAATCTGAGTTGTTCCGTACATAGCCGGGAACAGGGACTCATGAGGATTACCAAGTACAAAGCTGTCGATACATTTGTCCTCGTAAGTAGTTACTGCTGCGTCAACAGCGGCTTTTACTGCACTTAAATCGCCTGTGATAATTGCAATATATTTGCCCGGACATACGGTCTGTGCCTCGACAATCTCGACCTCAGATGTCTTTACCATGGCATCTGCTGCTGTGATACCTGTGGCAGTCGTTTTAAATTCAATCATTCCGATTGCTTTACTCATTTTCTGCACGTCCTTTCTACTTTGCTGCAATTATGATGTGGCGGTCTGTTACTTCTGTTACTTTACCGGAGATACTTGCATGGATGCTTACGCTTAATCCGTCAGCATGCTGCGCGATCATCTGGCCTTTTGTTACCATATCGCCTGTCTTCACAATTGCCTGTGCCGGTGCGCCGATATGCTGGCTTAAAAGGATCTTAACCTTGGATGCAGGAACAACGTTCTCGTCCATCGGTGCGTCCTTATCATATTTGGTCAGTCCCAAACGTGCCATCAGTCGTTCTTCCGGAACCTTACGATATTCTCTTGAAGGCTGTACCGGAACCGGCTGTACTCCCTGAGGAGGTCTGATACCTGCTTTACGAAGTCCGCCCTTCATATCTGCGAGAAGTGTTCTCGGAGCAAGACTCTGTGGGCATGCATACATCTCACATACACCGCAGGAACTGCAGAATGCGGAATCGATATATGGATTCACATCTCTGAAATCACCAGCAGATGCTGCTCTCATAAAGCGGGCCGGATCGATCGGATGTCCGAGGTTATGTCTCGGGCAGAGGTCCGTACAGGTGTTACACTGGCAGCAGATAGATGCTGCACGTTTTAAATCGATTGCAGATGTTCTCTGTTTCTTCATAACGATCTGATGATCTCTTGGAAGAACCAGAACTGCGTTTGTTGTTTTGGTAACCGGATCTGAACCGTTACCGATGCGTCCCATCATCGGGCCGCCTACAAAGTAAACAGGATCTTTGGTTGTAATGTTACCGGCCTGTGCTACTACTTCATCCAAAGTACAGCCCAGCGGAACTTTTACTGTTACCGGATTTTCAACTTCTGCTACAACAGAAACATATTTTTCTGTAACAGGCTTCTGTGCTTCCATTGCCTGATATACGTTATAAATAGTCTCTACGTTGAATACAATGACGCCCTGCTCAATCGGCAGTCCGCCAGGTCTGCAGACACGTCCGGTAGCTTCATAGATCAGCACAACTTCGTCACCCATCGGGTACACTTCATCAAGAAGATGAATCTTCAGACCAGGGAATTCTTCAATGTTCTGCTGCAGTGCTTTAATCGTCTGTACATATGATTTCTTGATTCCGATGATTGCCTGTGAAGCACCAACGGTCTCCATAACCATGTGGAATGTCTTCATGATCTCATATGCATGCTTCTCAAGTAACTGTCTGTGAAGTTTCAGCAATGGTTCACATTCTGCACAGTTCAGAAGAATTGTGTCAGCCTTGTCTGTAAGCTTGGCATATGACGGGAATCCGGCACCACCTGCACCTACAACACCATTGTCCTGCATAATTTTCTGTAAATCTTTGATTTCCATGGCGTTACTCCAATCCTGCACCATCATCGACGATACCGACTATTGCCGCATCGATCGGTGCTGTTTCTTCGCCGCAGCCGATTCTGGCCGCGCTTCCTTGTGCCACCAACACATATTCCCCGATACCTGCACCGATGATATCGATTGCAACTATCTGGGATAAGTCAGTTTTCATATGATGCACCGGCTCCACGATCATGAATTTCTGTCCTATCAACTTGTCACTTTTACGAGTGGAAACAATACTTCCAACTACTTTACCTACTATCATGTGTGTGCCTCCGCATTATCATTTAACCCCTAATGCCGGTGACTTTCGCCACCGGCTGATTCAGAGGGATATTATTTTATGATGGTAACTGTATTGCCTGTGGCAATCTTTGCTGCATTTGCTTCATCTGTATCAATGTGCATTTCCAGTGTAAAGCTGTCGTCTACACGGATAGCAACCTGATTAAAGATAGTTCCACGCTCGTTATCTGCCTTAACAGAAACGATATCGCCGTTTTTGACACCGGCTGCCTGCGCATCTGCCGGAGACATATGAATGTGACGCATAGCCACGATACATCCCTCTTTCAGATAGATGGCGCCTTTCGGTCCGACGATTGCGATCGGTGCACTTCCTGCAATATCACCGGACATACGAACCGGAACATTCATGCCGAGTTTGATGGCATCTGTAGCAGATACCTCAACCTGTGTGGCACTGCGGACAGGTCCGAGAACGCGAACATTCTCGATCGCACGAAGTTTCAGGCCGATGATGGTAACAGTTTCGTTTGATGCAAACTGTCCGCCCATCAGGTCTTTTTTCTTTGTAAGCTGATAACCTGGTCCAAATAATGTTTCTACGTGTTCCTGTGTCAGATGAACATGTCTTGCAGATACTCCGATTGGAACCATGAAGCCGTTTCCTTTTTCTTCATTCTGATTAATGGCATCGATAACCATTTTTGTAATCAGTTCAATGTTTTTTGATTCCAAGAATACACCTGCTTTCTTCCATTTACCGGAATAAATTTATGTACTAAAATTATTTCAGAACCGGAAGAATTTTTTCTACGTCTGTGTGTGGTCTCGGGATTACGTGTGTAGCTACGAGCTCACCAAGTCTGGATGCTGCTGCGCTTCCGCTTTCTACTGCAGATTTAACAGCTCCTACATCTCCACGAACCATAACTGTTACCAGTCCGGATCCGATTTTTTCTGTTCCAACAAGTGCTACGTTAGCTGCTTTGCACATCTGGTCTGCTGCTTCGATTGCTGCTGTAAGTCCTCTGGTTTCTACCATTCCTAAAGCTTCCTGTGTCATGATTTTTTCCTCCTTGTGGATAAAATGAAAATTGATTATTTATTGTCTGGTTTTGTTTCGTCTGTTTTTTTCTTCCAACGGCTTGCACTTAACTCCACGAGTTTGACAATTTCCTCGTGTGGTCGTGCAATCACTGCATAACTCGCCGGTTTCTTAATAGCGTTTGCAACAGCAGCTTCAACGGCTTCGTTGACTGCTGATACATCGCCTTCTACAATAAGAGTGACAAGTCGTCCGCCCAGCTTACGTTCCCATGACGCCAGCTCAACGTCTGCAGTTTTGCACATGATATCGAGCGCATTGATCGCCGCTACGACACCAGTGATCTCTATAAAACCATATGCTTTACTCATGAGCGAACTCCTTTAATGCTGGATGCATTATTTTATTGTAGGAAGAATTTTTTCTACATCATTGTGTGGTCTCGGAATTACGTGTGTTGCAACAAGCTCACCAAGTCTGGATGCTGCTGCGCTGCCGCTCTCTACTGCTGCTTTAACTGCTCCGACATCACCGCGAACCATAACTGTTACCAGTCCGGATCCGATTTTCTCTGTTCCTACCAGTGCTACTTCTGCTGCTTTTGTCATTGCATCTGCTGCTTCGATTGCTGCTGTCAGTCCTCTGGTCTCTACCATTCCTAAAGCTTCCTGTGCCATTGTTTCTTCCTCCTGAATCATTGTTTATACTTGTTCAAATATTCATACCGGGATATCAGCCATCAGCTTTTATCCAGGGCGCTGATTTTCAGCATCTTTACCGTATCCTCTGTCGGATTTGGTATTACGTAGTGCTGCACTACACCAGTTCTCCGGTTTGCTTCTGCCATTCCTGCTTCCACAGCGGCGGTAACGTCCTCGACGCTTCCGCGGAATTTGATGCATACCAGAAGCGGTACTGGCAGGCTGTCTGCGTTTGCAGGCTTGTTCTTGTCGAACACCTCCAGGCGGACATTTGCCGCCTTACAACCGGCATCTGCCGCTACAAAGGCTGTCGCCAGCCCGAACACTTCCAAAATTCCTACAGCTTCTGCCATTTTGCCTCTCCTTTATATTTCCGGATTATTTATTTACTACGGCAATCTTAAGACCTGTCATAGCCAGGTTTGTCTCAAGTGCTTCGTTGATCTGCTCAAGCGGGAATTTGTGTGTGATCAGATCAGACATCGGCAGTCCGATTGCTTTTGCTCTCTTCAGGAAATCAAATGTTGTTGCATAGTCTCTGAGGTTGTATACCCAGGAACCAACAAGGTTGATTTCTTTGGAGCAAAGGTCGAAGTGCGGGTTGATTGTTGCATCTCCACCATTGATGAAGAATCCAAGTTCGCAAAGTCCACCGCCGTTGCGGATGAATTTGTAGATGTTTGCATGTGCATGCGGGTTACCTGTGCACTGGAATGCAAAGTCTGCAAGATGTCCGTCCTGAGCTGCTTTAACGCCCTCTGTAAGAGCTTCGATACCCTGGAACTGTGTGAAATCTACTGTTGTGTTAGCACCCATCTTCTTGGCAAATTCAAGACGTTTTGCATTTCCGTCTACTGCGCAGATGTTCTGAACACCCATGGTGTGAAGAACTGCGATACAGATCAGACCGATCGGTCCGCATCCCTGTACAACAACTCTGCTGTTGAATTTGAGGATACCTGTTGTTTTTGCTCTTTCTACTGCATGTACAAGTACTGCACATGGCTCGATAAGGATACGGGAATCCAGATCCAGATCACTTACGTTGAAGAATGTGGAACCGAATTTTCCGCCTCTGATGAAGATGTAATCAGCGAACCATCCGTTGAATTTAACATCATCATCCGGAAGAAGTCCGTAAACATCAGCGCCGCCAACGTTTTTCTTGTTGAGGTCGAACATTGTGATTTCCGGATCATCTTTGAAGATCATACATGTAACAACTTTATCACCGATCTTAACCGGTTTACCAGCTGTATCAACTTTAACGTTTTTACCCATAGCTACGATCTCACCTGTTCCTTCGTGTCCGAGAACAACCGGGATCAGATTGAATGGGTCATTTTTGTATTCGTGAGCATCTGTACCACAAACGCCACAGCCTTCTACTTTAACAAGGATATCGTCGTCACCGACTTCCGGAAGCGGATACTCCTGAAGTTCGAAGTGTTTCTTTTCTGTCATCATTGCAACTCTTGCTGTTTTCGGGATTCCACCCTGAGCCGGAGCTGCCGGTGCAGCTGTCTGAGCTGCTGCAGGTGCTGTTCCGGTCATTCCGGAGAGAACCTGTTTTACAATTTCTTCAATATTTACATTGTTCATATCCATTTTAAACTTTCCTCCTGATTAGCGAATGCAAAGGCTGTCAGACATTACGCAGCGTCTTCTCTTTGTAAAGGTGCTTGCACTTGTAAGTCCTTCACCTGTACGACTTGCGATTGTAAATGTACAGTATCCTTCTCCACCGAATCCAAGTGCAGAATAGGACGGGCCGTTCTTAACAAGGATCGCTGTGTCGATTGCTTTCGCATATTTGGTAATATTATCAATGTTTTTGGAATGGATGTGTGCTGAATGACGGTTGCCATGCTCAAGCCATACAGCCTGTTCTACAGCATCATCGAAATCTCTTGCTCTTACAATACCAAGGATCGGCATCATAAGCTCTGTTGTGATCAGCGGATGTTCCTTCGGTCCTTCGAAGATGATGCAGCGGGTATTTGCCGGTGCGTTTACTCCGATCATGGAAAGAAGTGTCTTAGCGTCACGTCCAACACATTTACGGTTCAGTTTGCCGCCTGCCAGAACAACTTCTGTCAGTTTGTCCTGCTCTTCTTTGGAAGCGAGGTAACAGTCATTTTCTGTCAGCATGTAGTGCATCAGTTCATCTACTACAGAAGATACAGCTACAACTTCCTTCTCTGCGATACATGGAAGGTTGTTGTCGAATGTACATCCATTTACAATGTCCTGAGCTGCTTTACGGATATCTGCTGTCTCATCAACAACTGCCGGTGGGTTACCTGCACCAGCTCCGATTCCTCTCTTACCTGAGGAAAGAACTGCTGTAACAACACCAGGGCCGCCTGTTGCAGCGATCAGCGGAATATCTTTATGTTTCATCATGATATTGCTTGTTTCAAGAGTAGGTTTCTCTACTGTTACGGCAATGTTGTCCGGGCCGCCTGCTTCAAGAGAAGCTTCGTTTACCAGATTGATTGCGAAAATAGAGGTTTTGATTGCTGCCGGATGCGGGTTAAATACTACTGTATTTCCGCCTGCCAGCATACCGATTGTGTTACAGAGTACTGTTTCACTCGGGTTGGTACATGGTGTGATCGCACCGATTACACCAAACGGTCCCATCTCGATCAGAGTCAGTCCTCTGTCTCCTGACCATGCAGTTGTTGTGATATCTTCAGTACCAGGTGTCTTGTCTGCTACCAGATGATGTTTCAGGATCTTGTCCCCTACGTTACCCATTCCTGTCTCATCAACACCCATACGAGCCATAACTTCTGCATTTTCTTTGATTTTTTTACGGATGCAGGTGATGATTTTTTCTCTCTGATCCATGGACATTTTCTTAACGATCAGTTCTGCTTTTTTAGCAGCTTCGATCGCATCATTCATTTCTTTGAAAACGCCATGTTTTCCTGTCGGAGCATCTGCAATCTGCATTTTTGCCATTACTTCCTGTACAATATCCTGTACCATGCTCTCACTGATTGGCATGAGATTGTCCTCCTTTAATGTCTACCTTATCTGGTTTTTAGATTATTTCAGTCCAAGCTGTGCCATAACCTGTTTTGTGATGTTTGCAACCAGTTCTGCATCAGCGTTTCCAGCTGCCGGAGCTGCTTCTTTTGAACAGTCACCACCAACAAAATCATACTGATATCCCGGGAACTGTTTGTAATCTTCATTGTGGCAAGCACCGCCGCAGTTATGACAGTTAACACCGTCTTTGTTCTGGCAAAGGCTTGCAGGATGTTTTCCTGGCATACCAAATTTACGACGGATTTCATACAGTTTCTTGATGTTTTCTTTATCGAATTCCTTCGGGCCGCCGAGCAGCTTGCTCTGATACAGAAGCTGTGCGTAGAATTCTACAGATTCCATCTTCATGTATGCAGCGTTCAGGTCTGTGCTCCATGTAAGAGCTCCGTGGTTCTCAAGAAGAACTGCATCGAAGTATGGAAGATATTTTTCAAGGTTGTCCGGAATTTCCATTGTGGAAGGTGTACCGTACTCAGCGATCGGAACGCATCCAAGAGCGATAACTGCTTCCGGCATGATCGGCTGTGTAAGCGGGATACCAGCGATAGCGAAGGATGTAGCATAGATTGGATGAGCATGTACTACAGATCCTACGTCTGGTCTCTTCTGATATACTCTCATATGCATTTTGATCTCAGAAGATGGTTTGAATCCCGGGTTAGCCTGGATTACGTTACCCTGAGCATCTACTTTACAGATGAACTCTGGTGTCATAAATCCTTTGGATACACCTGTTGGTGTGCAGAGGAATTCGTTGTCATTCAGTTTAACGGAGATGTTTCCGTCGTTTGCTGCAACCATGTTACGGTTGTAGATACGTCTTCCGATGTCACAGATCTGTTTTTTGATTTCAAATTCGTTTACCATGCTTATTTTCCTCCTAAAGCAATTTGGTTTTGCTGCTGTCCTTCTGCTATATATACAGCAAAAGACAGCCGCAGGTGTTTTATTTTATTTCTAAGGAGATTTTACTCCCTATAAACGAGATTGTCAAGAATTTATCGTTGTTTCTTGTTGTTTTTGTTGTGAAAAAAATGTTGTTTTTGTTGTTTTTCGATCATCCACCAATCTGAACGTGTAAAGAACTTACGGATTCTGCCGCTTTCTTCAATGTCTCCATATGTTCTTTCGTCGGTGGCAGGATTCCTTCCATTAAATATGGTCTGCCAAGACCGATGTACTTATCCTGTCCAAGGCGGTGATACGGAAGCAGGTGAAGCTGTTCCACACCCGGAAGGGTATCGGCAAAACGTGCAATTCCCTGGATTTCCTCGATCGTATCATTAAACGTCGGAATAACCGGAACGCGGATGATAAGTTTGCATTTACCCGAAAGTGCAACCTTGCGGGCATTTTCCATCATCAGATCATTCGGTCTGCCGGTAAACTCCTTGTGTTTCGCCGGATTGGTATGTTTGATGTCCATCAGATAAAGATCAAGATACGGCAAAATCGTCTCGATCGTCTCAAACGGAGCACATGCCATACTCTCGAGCGCAGTATTGAGCCCATGTTCCTTGGCTGCGCGGAGAAGATCCCTCGCAAATTCAGGCTGGCAGAGGCTCTCGCCTCCGGAAAGAGTAAGTCCTCCTCCGGAGCGCCGGTAATATGGCCTGTCCTCCTCAACAACCTTGATCATTTCTTCTACAGTCACATCCCTGCCGATCACTTTATCCTCACCAAGTACTTTCATCGTCTGGATTTTGTATTCCTGTGATTCCGGATTACAGCACCAGCGGCACCGAAGTACACAGCCTTTCAGAAAAACGATCGTACGGATTCCCGGACCATCATGAACAGAATAACGCTGGATATCGAAAATACGACCTTTTGTCTTTAAATAGTTCATAGTTTACCTCTTTTCAGATGTGCAGCCTCGATTACGCTATGCTTCATCTCGGTTGAGGGAACCATTCCTATGTCAGATAAAGAATTCATCTGCTTTTGTGCAAGCACATCGCAGATTCTTTCTTTACCTGCCGCACATCTGAGTTTGCAATCAAAATCCCTGTTCTGTACGTCTGATGATATCGTCCTGAAGGGAACGTGACAGAGTTGTAAACAATGCGCTGTATCCGGCAACGCGTACAACCAGGTGTGCGTAATTTTCCGGATGCTTCTGAGCATCAAGTAATGTCTCTCTGTCAACTACGTTGAACTGCATATGCATACCCTTCTGATCAAAGAAGGTACGGATCAGTGCAACAAATTTTTCCAGTCCCTCTCTGCCTGCAAGTGCAGACGGATGGAACTTCTGGTTAAACAGTGTTCCGTTGGATACAATGAAGTGATCCAGTCGGGAAACAGAAGTTGCTGCTGCAGTTGGTCCCTTGACATCCTTTCCTGCGGATGGTGAAACGCCATCAGCTACCGGTGTATGTGCATAACGTCCATCCGGTGTAGCTCCTGTCTGTCCGCCAAGCGGTACGTTTGCAGATACCGGGTAAAGTCCTGCCTGATAATGACCGCCACGTGGATTCATGTATTTCTGCAGCGGGCGGCTGTATGTATAAGCAACATCTCTTGCAAAATAATCCACATCGTCGATTGCATTACCAAACTTCGGAACTTCATCGATCATATGATGGATCTCTGTAAATCTGCGAAGCTGATCTTCGGTAGGTTTCAGTCTCATAACAGTCTGAAGAACTGCCTTTGCAGTGTCCGTATTTACTGCCATGCCTGCGTCCTGCATTCCCTTAAGAATCATTTCCGACATATCAGAAACGGACTGCTGATCCAGACCTTTGTCATAGTTCCATGCCAGAGCCTGTTTGTACTCTTCCATGGAGACTTTCTTATCTTCGTATACAAGTTTACGGATCGCATATAAAGAGTCAGCCATATTCGCAATACCGAATCCCTGCGGACCGGTAAAGTTATAAACAGCTCCGCCTTCCTGTACGGAAAGGCCTCTGCTGAGACAATCATCTACCATACAGGATTCATATGGAAGCGGTACCCTCTCCGAATGTGCCACGTCAATCGCATTGTCGGCATTGACCATCAGGGAAATGCAGTATTCCATTTGTTTCTTGTATGCATCAAAGAATTCTTCGAATGTTGTCATTTTTGTAACATCACCGGTCTGGATACCAACCAGTTCGCCCTTGTCCATACCATTGGAAAATACGAGTTCAAGCGGGCGGCACATGTTGAAGAACGCTGCATCGTGCCATCCGTCTGTCTTACCTGCTTTCTGTGGTTCTACACATCCGATGATATTGTATTCTCTCGCATCTTCCAGAGTAAGTCCTCTGTTCTGTAATGCCGGAATAATAACTTCATCATTGTAATATGCCGGAAGTCCGATGCCGGTTCTGGTAAGCTCAGCTGCCTTGATCAGCAGTTCATGCGGTGAACCGTTCCATACTCGGATGGACAGAGACGGCATCGGCAGATGTACATGCATGGATGCAAGGATACACATAACAGAAAGATCGTTTGTCACGTCGTTTCCGTATTTGTCCTGTCCGCCTACGATCAGGTTCTGGAAAAGGCTGTAGCCTGCAAACCCCTCTGCAGATGCAGCATCACGTACTTTGTTAAGGTCGTTGAGTTTGACCCAGATACAGTCAAGGAGTTCCTGCGCTGCTTCTCTGGTAATAACACCCTTATCAATGTCTGCTTTGTAATAAGGATACATATACTGGTCAAAACGTCCCGGTGAAATAGAATGTCCGCTGGATTCAACCTGCAGAAGCTGCTGTACGAACCAGAAAGACTGACATGCCTCGTAGAAGCTGGTCGCTCCGTTTGCCGGTACACGGCTGCAGTTCTCTGAGATCTGTAAAAGTTCCTGTTTACGTACCGGGTCTGTACATTCTGCGGCCATCTGAGATGCCAGTTCAGCATAACGCTCTGCATACTCGATAACTGCCTGGCAGGAAACGATCACAGCATTAAGGAAATGGCTCTTCTTTGCATAATTACCATCGCCAACCTGACATTTCTCCAGCTCTGCACGGGCTTTATCAATGATGCCTTTATAACCGATTGCAAGAACTTCTTCATATTTAACAGTTACATGCCCTACACCGTTGTAGAAATAGTTACCCGGCGTAAAAATGTTGTGCTCAATTGCTTTAATTGCCTCAGGAGCCATATAGGATGTAGCAAGTTCGCTGGAGGTTTTGCCCTTCCAGTATTTATGTACTTCTCTCAGCTCTGCTTTGGTCTCTTCAGCAATGTAAAACGGATCCGCTGTTCTTGTTGCAACAGTATCCAGTTCATCCTCCAGCCACTGGTAAGAAAATTCCGGGAATGTCTGGCATCCTCTCGGTGCGATCGTGCTGCTTCCTACGATCAGCTCATTATCACGAATGATAATCGGAATATTCCGGAGAATGTGAGCAAAAGCTTCCGCGCGTCTGGTAATCACCGGCTGCCCTTCGGTAGCCTTATAGGATTCCGTAATCAGTTTTGCTCTGGCAGATTCGATCACCGGCATCTTTGCATAAAGTGCTTCGATCAGCTTCGGGATTCTGGATGATTTTGGAATGTCTGTGGTATTAAACATCTCCACACTTCTCCTTTCTCATGGTGTCTAAAAAACGCCATATCTCATATGTATCAGAAGGCGCTGGGACGCCACGATTCATATAAAGTCATTATACCTTACAAGCTTTTATATGTCAACAAAATCCAACATTATTTATTTGTTTTTTACGAGGTTTTTGTTGTGGTTTTTGTTGGTTTTATGTTGGTTTTTGTTTGAAGTCTGATTTTCGGGTTGACTTTTCAAGAACATACTGCCATACTGGTTTTAGAAGATTTTATATTGTATTGACAGTTCGAATTATATAAAAAATTAATTCCTTGAAAGGGGGATTTTTGATGTATCTTTCTGATATACATACGCATTCGATTGCAAGCGGACACGGAACGTCCTGTACCATCTCAGACATGGCAAAAGCTGCTTCTAAAAAAGGACTGAAACTGCTCGGCATCACGGATCACGGTCCGGGAACACTTGCCGCAGGAACTTCTTCTTATTTCAGGAGTCTTACCTACGCGCCGAAAAAAAGATTTGGGATTGAGCTTTTATTTGGAGCAGAATTAAATATTCTGGATACGGAGGGGCATCTGGATCTGAATGACGAACTGCTCAGCGAACTGGATTATGCAATCGCAAGTATGCATGCGCAGAATTATAAGAGTGGTTCTGTCGAGGAAAATACGAGTGCTTATCTGAATGCAATGAGGCATCCCTGTGTAAAGGTGCTTGGCCATTGTGATAATCCTGCCTTTCCGGTAGATTATGAAACGCTGGCTTTCGGTGCAAAGGAATATGGGGTGATTTTTGAGATTAACGAAGCTTCGCTGATGCCCGACGGATATCGTGGGGATACGAAAGAAAATAACCGTGAGATCCTGAAGTATTGTATGAAGTATGAGATTCCGATCGTGCTGTCGAGCGACAGCCATGGAGCAGAACATATCGGGGATTTTACTTATGGGGCAGAGTTTGTACATGAGATGATGTTTCCCGAAAAAATGATATTGAATAATGATATCCCCCGGTTGAAGATGATACTGAGTGAGAGGTAGGAATAGATATATAATATATATATATAACGAAAAAGCGAACAGTCTCCTGACTTGTTGACACGCTGCATTTCCGGATTAAATGTCAGGAGACTGTTCCTTTTTCTGTGTATAGGAATATTTAATAATTTTAAGCAAATATCCTTTTCACCTATAGACTATTATAATTTTATACCATTCATTCCTCTTCTCTTATTTTCTGTATCATCTTTGTGATACCACCACGCCCCGTGGGTGGACCGCAGCCTTCGGCTGCTGGCCGGCGAGGCCTTCCCGGTTGTGGGGAAAAGGAGCTGGACGTGAAAATACATTACGTGTTTAGTAAAGAAATAGAACTCGTCAAAAAACAGATAAAGTATACTGCTATCTTGAAAGAATATGCGTTCTATTTACGGAACTCAGCAAGGCTTCCGTAAATTTCGTACATGCTAGCTGCGGTTGCAGAGCATCTGTCTGAGCGACAGCGAGTTATGCGGAGCAATCGCTAATAAGCGCATGTATGAAATTCGGAAACGCAGCGTGTTCAGTAAACAGAACGCATATTCCTTTACAAGTAGGCAGTATGACTTTATCGTCATTCTTCTTACTCTATTTCGTTTTCTCGTATCTTCTTCATCAGTTCCGCCAGCTCGCTATATTTCCCTGTTACGTACCCGTAGTTCTGTGCTTTGTGCGGCAGCTGACAGTTCGTGCAGTCTTTAATTCCCTTCTCGGTCATTCTGAAATTCCCGCCACATTTATCTCCCAGTGCATACAGCGGACAGTAGCAGAACAGACAGTTAAAGTTCTCCGGATCTGCGCCTGCATGGCACGGAAAATATTCACATTCCTTATTGCTGAAAAAAGCATAGTGTTTCCCTTCCCAATATGGTTTTTCCATTTACTTTCACCTCGTTATATAAAAAAATCCAGTCACGGCACTGCCGAACTGGTCATCTTCGAAACTTATTTTAGAGGATTTGCGATACTGCTCCGGGGTAGACAATGAATCCGTTCAAATATGCGGAGGGAACGAATGCATCCGGAGTAGTACCGCCTGCCATTTAATCATACCCCTAAAGGGTTCTGGTCTGTGGTGGCAAAACCACAAACGCATAGGTATAATTCATACGAACAGGCGAATTCCATAAAAAAATGCCTGCTTCCAATCAGCAGACAACGCTTTGGGTTGCGGATACCCTAAGTTGGTTGTTACACTTTACACGGAAGTTTAACCTCGCCATACAAAGCAGGTTTCCTGACTTCAGCATCATCGCTTCCTTTCCCCTTCTCATACTATGTACAATGGGATAATGAAAAGTCGCTCCTCTGTTACAGTGACCGGATCGCTCAGGACTTGCACCTGATTCCCTCTTCAGATTGCTACGCGGACAACAATCTGCACTTCATATGTTCAATATGGAATTATACTGACATCATAATAACACGATGCCAGTTTGCTGTCAATAACCCGCATAACATTTTGTCAAATTTTTATCATTTTATGTATTCAGGAAAACGCTCTGTTCTGCTATTGTTTTTCTGCCTTTCACATTGGTAATTTTGTCGAGTCAATACACCAGATTTGTTACTGTTCACTCCGTTCACAGCAGCATTGCTTTTTTTCTGCATATGTCCTATACTGAATTATATTTTCCGTCCTGTGTTCCGACAGATACAGGCCAGGCAACCAAAGGAGGATTTTTTATGATTCAGGATATTGCCCCGCACACTTATCACAATGAATATAAACCGGTCGCACCGGATGAAAACAGTATCATTCTTGCCTACGAAAATGGAAAGAGTTTTTTCCGCAAAGAGGACAGTTCCGATGTTATCACACTTCCACGCTTTCGCGAGCTGGAAGACAAAGTAGCCGATCTATATGAAAATTATATTTATCTTTTCTCTATTGACGAGGAACGTTTTTACCTGATTCCGGATCTGAACACTGCTCTGCTGCCAGGCTATGGTTTTTATGAAAACCGTGAACTCCGTTATGTACAGCCACAGTATATCTCTTTCGCAGTGATCACCGGATATCAGCTCTGGTTCTGGTATCGTAACCGCCGTTTCTGTGGATGCTGTGGTCAGCCGATGATACATGACAAGGGGGAACGTATGATGTACTGTCCTTCCTGTGGACGCCAGGAATATCCGGTTCTGATGCCGGCTGTGATCGTCGGTATCACCAACGGTGACAAGATCATCTGTTCCAAATATGAAGGCAGAAGCTTCAAACAATACGCTCTGATCGCCGGCTTCGCAGAAATCGGCGAAACAATCGAACAAACCGTTCACAGGGAAGTTATGGAAGAAGTCGGTCTGAAAGTCAAAAATCTCCGTTACTATAAAAGTCAGCCATGGTCCTTCTCCGGCACTCTGCTCTTTGGATTTTTCTGCGATGTAGACGGCGATGACACGCTGACCGTAGATCACGAAGAACTTTCCGTAGCACAATGGTTTGACCGCGACAAAATCATCGGTCAGGATAACGACAGCAGCCTTACCAATGAAATGATGATGGTCTTCGCCGCCGGCAAAGAGCCAAAATAAAACAAAATCCGGCGGCTTTCACAGGCCGCTCTTTTTTGTATATAATTGCACAAAAATCTGGTTTTTTCGTCAAATTTTGGTATAATAAATACAATTATCATTCTGCGGGAGTATTAGCATGAAAAAAATCGCATTTATCACAAATGGCCAGGCCCGATATCTTACTCATGAATGGCTTCATGGATATCGCCGCTATATCTCTGACCATCATTCTGATATAGATTTATATATTTTTCACTGTTTTGGAAATTTCAGTCAGGATCAAAGCTATAATATCGGAGAATATAACATTTTTCGACTTCCCCGCCTGTCAGACTTCGATGGAATTCTTCTGGATCTTGCTCTTATTTCCGATCATGAACTTAAGGAAGAAATCATAATCCGCGCCCGAAGAGCCTCGGTTCCTGTCATTTCTCTTCTGGATAAAGTACCGGATCTTTACTTCTCCGGAATTGACGACTACCATGCAACCTGCTCTCTGGTGGAACATCTGATCGCTGAACATGGCTGCACAAAGCTCAATTATGTCGGCGGAATCATCGGAAATTATGAAAATCAGCAACGTTTTCTTGCCTACAGGGATACACTCAACAAACATGGCATCCCTTTCGATCCGAACCGCATATATGAACATAATTATGAAGTCGAGACAGGCCTCAGAGCTTTTGCTGCATTTCAGGACAAAGAGCTTCTTCCTGATGCTTTTGTGTGTGCCAACGATAACATTGCTGCCGGCGTCTGTCTTGCAGCACAGGAAGCAGGATTTTCTGTTCCGGACAACTTTCTTGTAACCGGATTCGACAATGCCACAAGGGCCATAAACTTTTATCCGCCTATCACGACTGTTGAATTTTCCAAAGCGCATATTATGTATAATGCACTGGGGCTTCTTGCTGATGTCTGGAATGGCACCGCTAAATCTTCACAGGTGTTTTCGCCTACCCGTTGTATATACCGCGAAAGCAGTGGGTGCACCTCCCTCTTTCCTGCTGATCCCGGAAAATATGTTTCCAGTCAGATCATGGCAGAAGTCCGTCAGGGAAATATGCTCAACTGGATGATGGAACTGGATCGTTTTCTTCTTGACTGCAACAGTTTCACTGAACTGGCAGACCATCTGCATACCTGGCTCACCAGACATGAATGCGGAAGCCTGTATCTGCTCATGAATCCGGATATCTTTATGCTCGAAAATGTGGACAGTCTCCCCGAAGTTCCGGATGACATCTATAAAAGTATCGGCTACCCCGACCGCATGGCTGTCGTTTATCCCCATACATCTGCCGACAAATCTGTTCAGATAGATTTGTCAAAAGGAGAGCTTCTTCCCGATGCGGACAATTCAGAAACTGCACATATTTACCTTTTTGCCGCTGTGCATTTCCGTGAACGTGAAATAGGTTATCTGATTCTCGAAAACTGTGATTATCTGACAGAGCATCAGTTTCTTTTTGAGACACTGCGCACTTTTGTAACTGCCATAGAGGCGCTCTACGGAAAGCTAATTCTGAGAAAAAAGACGAAGCAGCTGTCACAGCTCTATATTCACGATTCGCTTACCGGACTTTATAACCGTATGGCTTACGAAAAATTAGCTCTTCCATCATTTCAGAAATGCATGGGTGAATCCCGTTCTGCCGGAATCATGTTTATTGATGCCGATCATCTGAAATATATCAACGACACTTTCGGACATGATATGGGAAATCTTGCAATCAGCAGTATCGCATCTGTCATCCGGCAGCACTGCCCTGACAATTCTGTCTCCATGCGCTATGGCGGAGATGAATTTGTATGTGTGATACCGGACTATGATCAGACACAGCTGCAAAACCTTAAACAAAATCTTCTGGATTCACTCGCCACGCTTTCCAGAAACAGCCGTATGGCATTCCCAATCGAGGCAAGCATCGGATTTGTGGTTGCAGATGATTCTGTCTTCTCACTCAATGACTACATCAATCTTGCCGATGAAAAAATGTACACCGACAAAAAAAATCGTAAAGCCGGACGGGAAAATTCACATCCGGCTTCTGGTCTCTGACGGTCATTCTCTTGTAACCGTTGTATTTGAAATTTTTTCGTAGAATTTCACAATACTGGAGTGGTCTTCTTTCTCGTGTCCGTCCGCTTTGAGTGCCTGCATGATCTCCATCAGTTCACTCGTAAGCGGAAGCGGCGCGTTCACTGCATGTCCGGCATTCAAAGCGTTATTCAGATCCTTAATATGCAGTTCAATGCGAAATCCCGGTTTGAAATTTCGATCCATCATCATCGGTGCCTTTGCATCCAGAACCGTGGAACCCGCAAGACCGCCACGGATCGCCTGATACACAAGCTCCGGATCTGTTCCGGCTTTTTTGGCAAGTGTCAGCGCTTCGGATACCGCCGCAATATTGACAGCTACGATGATCTGATTTGCCAGTTTTGCAACGTTGCCTGAGCCAATTGGTCCAACATATACAACAGATCCTGCCATGGTCATCATCAGATCATAATATTTATCAAAAATTTCTTTCTTACCACCTGCCATTACAGAAATCGTTCCATCGATTGCTTTTGGCTCGCCACCGGAAACCGGTGCATCCAGCATCTCAATCCCATTTTTTGCAAGTTCTGCTGCAATTGCCCTGCTTTCCGTAGGATCGATCGAACTCATGTCGATCAGAACACTTCCTTCTTTAGCACCTTCGATAATTCCGTCTTTACCAAGTGCCACTTCACGCACCTGCGGAGAATTCGGAAGCATTGTAATAATCACATTCGCCTCTTCTGCCACTTCACGTCCGCATGTTACGGTCTTCGCACCAAACGCTTCCATCTCTTTCAGAGTTTCTTTATTATGTGTGGTGACTACCATTTCATAACCTGCCTTGATCAGGTTTTTACACATCGGTTTCCCCATGATTCCAAGTCCGATAAATCCAACTTTCATTTCTGATTCCTCCTGATTTTCCTGGTAGTTTTCTGCTAATTTTCTGTAGAAATCAGCTACCATCATTATAGCTGATTTCCACAGAAAATTTCAACAAAAGTAAGTACCGGTGAAATATTTTTCAATAAAAAACGTTGTAGAAAATGAAAGCGCTCACTTCCTGCAACGTTTATTGTATTTAAAAAATTCACTCTATTGTTTCTATTGTTATCGCTACATCTGCTTCAATCTTTTCTTCAAGATCATACACGGCATTGGTAATCACCGCTTCACCATCGTTCACAAAAACACTGATCTGGTTCGGATTCACATACACTTCGATTTCAAATCCTTTCATCTCCGGTGTCTCAAATTTCACTCTGTGATTCGGATATTTTCCAAAAAGGCAGCTTCTGTCAGTACAGATTTTATCCCCTTTTCTGGAAATCACATATCCTCCGACATCTACTTTATCCCCATCCTCCAGGGAAAATCTCAGACGATATCCACTTTCGTCCGCCTCAGATGGTGTAGAGATTTCTTTTGTATATGCCGCCTGAACATTCGGATGAACGCGGAAATAGATATGATTGTCTTTTACTTCTACAACACGTGGAATACACATCATTCCCTGCCATTTCCCATCCACCGGCTCCGGCATGCGAAGCCACGCAGTCAGGATTCTTCTTCCCTCCTCATCGAGGGTGCTCTGTGGTGCATAAAGGTCTGTTCCATAATCCAGAAACTGATATTCTTCCGGCAGTTCCATCGCACAGGTATCTTTATCAAATTGCACCTGCATACAGACGGTCTGTGCATCATCTGCTTTTCCGTCTTTAAATAACTGCATCGGTGAAAAGATTACTACCTGCCTGTTATCTACTTCAAAATAATCCGGACATTCCCACATCCAGCCGAAGTTTTCTCTGGTTACAGAATTCGCAAATTTCCATTCTTCTCCATCTGTACTTGTAAAGAACAAAAGTTTTCCCTGTTTGTCTTCAATGGTGCTTCCAAGTACCATGTACCATCTCTCACCGTCTTTCCAGACTTTCGGGTCTCTTGTGTGGCGTGCATCTCCGATCCCCTCATCATAAATGACTGGAATCACCGTCTTTTTTTCTTTAATATTATCAAAATGAAAGCCATCTTCTGAGGTTATCTTAAGCTGTGCGGAAACAAAATGTTCATCCACACACAAATTGATATCCTCTGGATTTTCTGTAAGATAATTCACACCGGTATAATACAGCTGCATTTTGCCGTCTTCTTCAATGGCGCTTCCGGAAAAACATCCACTCCGGTCATCTGTTTTGCTTGGAAACAGTGCAATCCCCTGTTCTTCCCAGTTCACCAGATCTTTGCTGACAACATGTCCCCAGTGCATCCGTCCCCAGCGCGGCGCATACGGGAAACACTGGTAAAAAAGATGATACATACCTTTGTAATATATAAATCCATTCGGGTCATTCATCCAGTAGTCTTTCGGTTTTACATATATTTTCTGCATATTCTGCTCACTTTCTATTTTTCTATGAATGGACTGATTACTTCCATTGCTTTTTCTGCTTCTGCACCTTCTGCATGAATTCTCAGATCAACAGCTTTGGACAGATCTACACTGAAAATTCCCATGATTGACTTTGCATCGATCACATATCTTCCGGACACGATGTCTACATCACAGTCCAGACGCGTCACAGCATTGACAAAATCTTTTACTCTTTCTATTGTCCCTAAAAAAATCTTTGCTTCTTTCATTATCAACATCACTCCTATAAATAATTCATCTCAGTTTCTTTATCAAAGAAATGAATCTTGGATGGCATAAATACAAATTCAATTTCATCTCCAACCTGGCTGATCTCATATTTAGAAACTCGTGCAACTGCCTGGCAGCCTCCGAACTGGAAGTACAGGTTATTCTCATTTCCCATGACTTCTGTATCTGTGATCACAGCTTTCATTTTATTTTCTTTATAAAGTTCCAGGTTCTGCGCATCCATTTTAAGATCCTCTCCACGGATACCAAGTGTCATCTCGCCTTCTTTACCATTCAGTTTCTTAAGAATAGCTTCCGGAAGCATCAGTTTATTTCCGTCTTCAAATGTTACTTCGTTTCCTTTTAAGGTAACATCAAAGAAGTTCATCTGCGGGGATCCTATAAATCCCGCAACAAATTTATTTACCGGATGATCATATAATTCCATTGGTTTTCCAACCTGCTGGATCACGCCCTCTTTCATGATAACGATACGATCAGCCATAGTCATGGCTTCAACCTGGTCATGTGTAACATAGATCGTCGTTGCACCCATTTCACGATGCAGCTTGCTGATCTCTGTTCTCATGCTGACACGAAGTTTTGCATCCAGATTGGACAGTGGCTCATCCATCAGAAATACCTTCTGATTTTTTACTATTGCACGTCCCAGTGCAACCCTCTGTCTCTGACCTCCAGAAAGATTCTTCGGTTTTCTGTAACGGAATTCCTGCAGTCCCAGGATATCAATTGCCCAGTCTACTTTTTTCTTGATCTGGTCTGCTGGCATCTTCATGTTCTTCAGCCCGTATCCGATATTTTTTTCTACTGTCATATGCGGATACAGGGCATAGTTCTGGAATACCATCGCAATACCACGGTCTCTCGGTGCTGTCTCGTTCACTCTTTTGCCGTCAATATACAGATCTCCTTCTGTAATCTCTTCGAATCCGGCAATCATACGAAGTGTTGTGGATTTTCCACATCCAGACGGTCCTACAAATGCGATAAATTCTTTTTCTTCTATATTAAGATTAAAATCATCTACTGATTTGTGTTCTGCTCCTGCATATTTTTTTCCGATATGTTTAAATTCTATAAAACTCATAATTCATTAACCCTCCTTGGAACCAGTTGATGTTACACCTTCTACAATCTGTTTGGAGAACAGTGCATAAATAATAATAACAGGGATTGTGATCAGTGTGATCACTGCAAGTGTCTGTCCCATTGTTGTATTGTCATTGGATGTTATGGAGTTCAGACCAATCTGCGCGGTCAGAAGATCACTGGATGTAAATACAAGTGACGGCCAGAGATAGTCATTCCATACTCCAAGGAATGTAAACACACTGACAGTTGCAACGACTGTCTTTGACATTGGCAATACCATGGTAAAGAAATATTTTACCGGACTGCAGAAGTCAAGCTGTGCCGCCTCATAAACATCATCCGGCAGACTTACGAAAACCTGTCGGAACAGAAAGATATTAAACGGATTCACGATCATTGGAAGTACATATCCAAGCACGGTATTCAGTAGTCCTGCTTTTGCAATGATCAGAAAGTGTATCGTGATAACGGTTTCTGTCGGTACGATCAGAAGCATCATGATGATCAAAAGCCACTGGTCGCGGAATGGAAAGTTAATCTTTGCAAGTGCATAGCCTGCAAGTCCGTTGACAATAACCCCAAGTACGATCAGCAGTGCCGCATATCCCAGAGTATTAATCATGTAACGAAGGAAATTGGTATCTGTCAGAATCGTAATATAGTTTTCAAAATAATTTCCATTTAAAGCAGGAGGAATAAATGCTGCTATGGAATTCATATCTGCTGTGATCGCTGCATCTGGTTTAAAGGAGTTTGCAAGCATCCAGATAACCGGAAACAGAAAGAATACAGAGAGTAGCAGCAAAACAACTGCCAGAATCCAGTTAAATGTTTTTTGCTTTTTTGTTAACATGTTTTTTCTCCTCCTTTCCTTTGGTCAGTACATTCTGTATGATCGTCAGGATAACAACAAATATTGTAAATACAATTGCCATTGTTGATGCAAGTCCCATCTCCCAGTTCATTGTACCGGTTTCATAAATATCATATACAAGTGTGTATGTTGAGTGATCCGGTCCTCCACCTGTCATGACCATCGGCTGTACCAGCATACGGAACGCACCGATTGTAACGGTGATAAAAACGAAAACGCAGAGAGGTTTCAGTTCCGGAAGTGTAATGTCTTTAAATTTCTGCCATCCACTTGCATGATCCATTTCTGCTGCTTCATAAAGTGCCGGATTAATATTCTGGAGTCCACCAAGGAAGATGATCATCTGATATCCGACACCCTGCCATACACTCATAACTGCGATGGATGGAAGTGCCTGTTTCGCACTGTGAATAAATGGCTGTGCACTGATTCCCAGATGAGCAAGCAGTGTATTCAGGATTCCTTCCGGACTGTAGATGTCCATCCAGAGTGTAGATACAACTGCCAGAGACATTACAACCGGAATAAAAAAGGCTACTTTGAAATATTTCTTACAATGTGTGACTTTGTTGATCGCAAGTGCCAGAACAAGTGCTCCGATGCACTGACACGGTACGATAATAAGTACAAATTTTACCGTGTTAAAAAATGATTTTACAAATAATTCGTCTTTAAAAATGTTTATATAGTTTTCCAGGCCTACAAAGTGTGTCATATCCGGATTCAGTGCAAAGTAATCGGTAAAACTGAACACCAGTGTCAGCACCATCGGCAGAAATAAAAACAGCGTAAGAAGTACCAGTGCCGGCCCAAAGAAAGCCATTCCTAAAATTGATTCTTTTTTCTTCATTATTCTCTCGTATAACGTTCCAGTTTCGCGTTAATCCTTTCTACAGATTTATCCAGTTCTGCCTGCGCATCTTTACCGCCCAGTCCAACACTTTCAAGTGCCTGCTGGAAAGATGTACTTACCTGTGGATATACAGGAGTTTTTGGTCTCGGGTGTCCGTATTTACTTAACTGTTGATACAGAGCATTGTAGTTTTCATCTGTCTGGAATATATCAATCTGTTCAAACGCTTTGTATGTAGACGGAAGTGATTTTGCTTCATTCCAGATTCTTACACCACTTTCCACACCACTCATCCATTTGACCAGTTCTGTTGCACCTTCAATATTGTCCGTCTCTGAGGATGCTGCAAATGCCCAGGATCCTGTCGGTGTATATCTTTCACCATCCCAGTCATCACCAACTACATATGGTGCAACGCCAAGATTCACATCCGGATAGTTCTCGTAGATTGTGTTGACTTCCCACGCCCCGTCAAATTTGAAAGCCGCTCTTCCACTTTCAAACAGATTCTCTATTGGAGCTTCAGACATGTATTTGTTCTCTACAATCTGGTGGAAATAATTCATGACCTCAACATTCTTCTCCGAATTAAAGTATCCATCCACTGTCAATCCGTCTTCACTTACCAGGTTTCCACCATTTGCCCAGATAAATGGGGCATAATAATAAATACTTGCTTCACCTACCGGGAATGTCATGTCGATCGGATAACCATTCTTCTCATCCATCAGCGGTTTCAGCTTAGCCAGAATATCCATAAATTCTGATGTCGTCCACGGATGATCTGCATCCGGAACCTCAATTCCGGCCTCTTCAAGAATATCTTTGTTATAATAAAGCCCTACACTGGATTCCATAACTCCAAGTGCATAAAGCTTATCATTATAAGTACCCTGTTCCAGAATGGATTCCAGATATTCTCCTCTTTCTTCCTCTGTCAGCTCTGCAAGTGGCTGTATGATCCCGTTCGCTGCATAAGCTGCCACATTCGGTCCGTCCAGGGTAAGCACATCCGGAAGCCCTCCTGACAGTACAGAAGAATTTACCTTATCTGAATAACCGCCTCCACTGTCATTTCTCGGAATAAATTCAATATCTGCGAAATATTTACCATTATATTTCTCATTAAAGCTGTCTACAGATTCCCTGTAAACCTGTCCTTCCAGAGTATCCTCAATACTGTGGACCCAGATTGAAAGATACTGTTCGCCCTCATCATATCCTGCCACATCGCCGGGCTTTACTTCTTTTTTCTGACATCCTGTAAGACTGACTGCCATAGCCAGACCGGCAAGAAAAATCAGTTTCGCTTTCTTCATGTGCTCCTCCTTTTCCCTGTGCTCGTTCTACGTTACCGGTAAAGTTACCGGTTACTTTATGGTTTGATAATATCACAGCAATGCTATCAAGTCAACCATCATACGCAATTTCATTGCTTTATACAAATTTCATATCTCGACTTTGTAAAGTTTTTACAAAACCGGTTACTTAACCGTTTCTGTTGATTATTTTCATTGTTCTGTTTTGAAATTTCTGCTATACTGTTATCATAAAAGTAATTGACTTCTCACTATAACATGGTAAAATTTTATTTTATCGAAAGGAACCTGATATGGGTAAAAAAAATATAACTTTCAGTGACATCGCCAAATATACCGGTTTTTCCAAAACAACCATTTCCAGATATTTTAATAATCCGGACTCTCTTACCCTGGAAAACCAGCAGATCATTGCAACTGCTCTTGAAAAATTAAACTATAAGGAAAACAAAGTCGCGAGAATACTCGCGAACGGAAAAACAGAGTTTATAGGAATCATTATTCCGAACCTTTATATGCACTACTATTCAGAAATCTTGAATCAGATACTGAAGACCTACGACTCTTTCGGATATAAGTTTCTCGTATTCACCGGAGATGATCACGAATCAACCGAACGAAAATATATACAGGAACTTCTTGCATACAAAATCGAAGGAATGATCATTCTGAGTCATACAATTCCTTCCATAGAACTTGCTTCTTATAATATTCCAATCGTAACGATTGAGCGTGAAGATCAGTATGTGAGCAGTGTCAACACAGACAACTATATGGGTGGTGTGCAGGCAACCAGTCTTCTTGCCAAAACAGGTGCTGATATCCTGGTCCATATCAATGCAGATATTTCCAGGCAGACACCATCCTATGAACGTATTCAGGGATTTTCTGATATCTGCAAGGAATACAACATTCCTCATGAAATGATTCTTACAGATACCGGACATACTTATGATGAAACATCCCGGATCCTTAAAGACCTTCTTGAAACAATCGATACCAAATATAAAGGGAAAACAAAAGGGATTTTTCTTCCGAACGATACCTTCGCCAACATTATGCTCAACCATCTGATTCAGAAGTATGGCTGCCTGCCTGATGATTACAAGATTATTGGTTTCGATGACTCTCCCGTTTCAAGAGAAGCAATCATCCCGATCAGTACTGTCGGACAGCAGATTGACAAAATCGCTTTATCTGCCATGGACATTCTGAATAACCAGATTGAAGAACGGCATAAAAGAAAACCAACTCTGTCTGTCGAACCAACGCATAAAATCATACCGCCAATTCTTATTAACCGAAAAACAACCCTTCCTGTTGAACGCTGAACAACAGGAAGGGTTGTTTTATCTAAACATCTTAACTTTATGCGTTTCTGAAACGGCTTAAAAATTCTTTTGTCAGTTCTTTCTGCGGATTTTCAAAGATCTGCTGAGACGTACCTTCTTCTACGATGACTCCATCACCCATGAAGATTACGTGCTTCGCCACATCTCTGGCAAATGCCATCTCATGTGTGACAATGATCATCGTCAGACCGTCTTTTGCAAGTGTCCGCATAACTTCCAGCACCTCTCCGACCATCTGCGGATCCAATGCGGAAGTGGGCTCATCAAAGAGCAGGATCTCCGGTTCCATCGCAAGTGCTCTCGCGATCGCAACTCTCTGCTTCTGTCCGCCGGAAAGCTGTTTCGGTTTCGCATTGATATACGGTGCCATACCAACTTTTTCCAGATACATCATCGCATTTCTGTGCGCTTCTTCTTTGCTCTTTTTCAGGACTTTTTCCTGTCCGACCGTGCAGTTCTTAAGAACAGTCATATTATTAAAGAGGTTAAAGTTCTGAAATACCATGCCGACCTTTGAACGGTATTCAGGAACGTTTACATGCTTGTCCATGATATTTGTTCCGTGATAACGGATCTCACCGCAGGATGGTGTCTCCAGAAGATTCATGCAGCGAAGCAAAGTGGATTTTCCGGAACCTGACGGTCCGATGATGCAGGTAACGTCCTTTGGTTTTACAGAGAAATCAATATCTTTTAAGATTTCGTTGTTTCCGAAGGATTTTCCCAGATGCTGTACTTCAAGGATTGTCTCACTCATTCTCTGTCATCCTTCCTTTCTCTGTAAGAATACATACCGCTGGTATGTGTCAGTGTATCCGCTGTGGCCAGATCGTAGTTATCCGGTCCGTCCATCTTGTGTTCCAGCACACGCAGGATACGGGAACAGGTAAAGGTCATGATGAAGTAAATGATCATCGCAATCGTGAATGATTCAAAGTATGTATAAAGTGCACCTGCCACACCTTTGGTCGTATAGAACAGTTCAACTGTACCGATAATGGAAAGTACGCAGGTATCTTTGATGTTGATGATCAGGTTGTTGCCGATCTGTGGCATAATATTTCGAAGTGCCTGCGGAAGAATGACATTGATCATAGTCTGTACATGTGTCATACCGATTGCTTTTGCACCTTCTGTCTGTCCCGGATCGATTGAAAGGATTCCTCCACGGACAGTCTCTGCCATATATGCACCTGTGTTGATCGACACGATAAAGATTGCCGCAAACCACATGGACATATTGATATTAAACACAGCCGCACTACCGAAGTAAATAAACATCGCCTGTGCCATCATCGGAGTTCCACGGAAGAACTCCACATAGCAGGCAAGAATAAATTTCACAATTTTAATCAGGATCTTTTTGGCTGTTGAATCATTCTTATCAACCGGGATCGTCTGCACGATACCAACCAGAAAACCAATGATGCATCCAAAAAGCGTTCCCACCAGCGCCAGCCACATGCTGACTCCGGCTCCCTTCGCAAAAGAAGAACCATATTGCTGAAGAAGATAGATGATTCTTCCCCCAAAACTCTCAGGCAGCATTTTGCTCCTCCTTTATGATTCGGAAAGTGGCTGTACAGAAATAGCCTCATCCATCATTTTATTGAAATCATCCTCTGTCATCTCACTTAAGACACCGTTGATCGCATCTTTGAGTTCATCGTTTCCTTTTTTCAGGGAAATACCGATGTTGATGTCTTCATCAGATACTTCGAATTCTCCGTCTGTTCCTGTGAAATCAAGAAGTTTGAAATCAGGATAAGCTACGCATGCTGCTTTTCCTGTAGGCATATCTGTTACAACCGCATCACATTTGCCGGCTTCAAGCGCTACCAGCATAGCCGGTGCACTTTCCTGTGCCGGAAGGATGTTGCCATCCGGGATCTGCGGCAGGCAGGAATCATACCAGATCGTATTCTGCTGAGATGTCACTGTTGCTCCTTTGAGATCTTCTACGCTTGCTGCATCTTTATAATCACCGTCATTTTTAACAAGAGTGATGATGGATGCATAATAGTATGGATCTGTAAAATCAACCATCTGCTGACGCTCTTTTGTGATAGACTGTCCTGCAATTACACAGTCAACCTGTCCTGACTGTACAGCCGGTACAAGAGAATCCCAGTCAAGTTTTACGATCTCAAGATCATATCCGAGTTCATCGGCAATCTTCTTTGCCATCATAACGTCATATCCATATGCGTAATCGGAACTTCCGGAAATCTGGACAGCACCGTTGGAATCATCCGGCTGTGTCCAATTATATGGTGCATATCCGCATTCCATTGCAACTTTCAGAGTTTTCTTGTCATCTGCGCTGACGCTCTGTACTCCAAATAGTCCACATGTCATGGACGCTGCCACTGCAGCAACTGTCATCATTCTCCACATTTTGCTCTTTCTCATTTTCGTTTCCTCCTGAAATGTATATTTTTCATCCATATGTCCTTTCGGAACATATCACCATAAGTGAATCGTTCCAGAATTTATCTGAAACAAAAAAAGAGCGCACGGAACTATTAAGTGCTCCGTTGCGCTTTGTCTCATTTTAATACTTAATTTATCGAAAGTCAAGAAAAAAAGCAGTTCCCGAAGGAACTGCCTTTGCTCTTTATTTATGAAGGTCTTCTTACAGAAAGGATTGTTCTGTAAGTAGCATCATTGCTGATCTTGATACCATCTCTGGAGTTAGATGCATGTACAATCTGTCCGTTACCCATGTAAATTGCAACGTGTCCACCATAGCAGATCAGGTCGCCCGGCTGAGCATCTGCATAAGAAACCTCTGTTCCCCAGTTCTGCTGCTCATAAGATGTTCTAGGAAGGCTGTAACCAAACTGTGCATAAACGCTCTGTGTAAAACCAGAACAGTCAGCACCGCCTGTAAGGCTTGTACCGCCCCATACATACGGATTACCAACAAACTGTGTTGCATAATCTACGATTGAAGATCCTGAGCCTGAACTGGATGAACTGCCTGATGAAGAGCTTACACTGTCAGGATCAACTGTGTTGTCGCTGTCGATTACGTTACCGTATTCATCATACTCCACACCATCATCACTGCTTGTCACTTCGCTCGGATCTACTTCATTGCCATCTTTATCATATACGGTATCTCCGTTTTCTGCTGCTTCATCAGCATCTACTTCATTACCATCTTCGTCATATACAGTCTGATCTTCCTGAGTTTCCCCATCATCCTGTCCAGCAGCTTCCTCTGCTGCTGCAGCGGCTGCAGCGGCTTCTGCCTCTGCCTGACGTCTTGCTTCCTCCTCGGCTGCAATACGTTCTGCCTCAAGCTGTTCAATCTCTGCCTGCTGTTCCTGAATCAGGTTTGCATACTCATTTGCCATTTCCTGTGCATATGCAATTTCATTATCGCAGTCTGCAGAGCTGGCTTTCTTTGTATCAATCTGAGTCTGAAGATTTGCAGATTCAGCTTCATATTCCTGTTTCATGCCTTCCAGTTCGGATTTCTCCTGCTGGTACTGATTTCCGAGGTTTGTAACCTGTTCGATCGTATTAGCATATGTCTCAAGGCTCTTTCTGTCGTAATCATACATCTTCTGTGTATATTCTGCTTTTGTCAGAAGATCTGAAAGATTATCTGCACTCATCATCATCTGGAACCATGCATCGCTTCCACCTTTTTCGTACAGATACTGAATACGCTGTTTCATTGCTGCGTACTGTTTGTCTTTGGCATTCTGTGCTTTCTGAAGATCTGCCTGTGTCTGTTCGATATCAGCCTGCTTGTTGCTGATATCTCCCTCTAATGTCTGAATGGAAACCATGACGTTTACAAGATTTGCATCCAGTGTATTGATCTCATCCTGCAACTGCTGCTTGGCAGAATAAAGCTGATCGATCTGGGCATATGTTGCATCAAGCTGTGCGCTTGTTGCGGCCTGTTCCTCTCTCAGTTCCTCTTCTCGTGATGCGCTTACGCTGACTACCTGTGTTGCTGTCATCATTAACGCTAACGTCAGGCAAACAATTCGTTTCTTCATGTTTCTCACCTCATAATCTTAATTGCTATATTCTGTAACATTTACGAAATATCTTTTTCAAGTTCTTATACATATTAACATATACTTCTTACGATTGCAAGTAGGATTCATTAAAAAGTTTAATATTTTGTAACATTTATTAAAAACTATGCAAAAAACAAAGCGGACAAGTCCGCTTCAAACTCCCTGAATCCCTCAATCTTTGAGGGACTTGTTACGCTTTGCGCGCCAGATGCAGTCTGCTTCAGCAGACATGTTCCTCATGCATCTGGTCGCATCCTCGCGGAGCGTTTTTATGTAATAGGAACATTACGGAGTAATTTCCTATTACATAAGAAAGAGATTTCCATATTCAGGAAATCTCTTTGTAATATTTACTTCTTATTTAAACTTAAAAGCCAAACATGATTTTAAGAATCTGATCGGCTGTCTTGCTTTTGAATCCATCCGGATCAGAAAGTGTAGCCGGATACCATCTCATGTAATTACCACGACGGATAAAATTACCTGTAGTAGTATGATACTCATATTTCTTGTATCCTGCATATCTGGACATGTACTTCTTCGCAAGCGCTGCAGCCTGGCTGCTGGATTTACCTTCTGGTGTCGGGGTACCTGCGATCTGCACACCGGCATCCGGTGTAGAATGTACGATCACTGCACTCCTGTCAGAACACTGTCCGAGGACGATCCATGTATGTCCGTCATCGTATCCGATATCTCCCGGATATAATTTGTAATTGTGCTGGGATAAGTAATTCTGATTTACAACTGTTCCCCACCCCAGTGTCTTTCTATAATAGTTGCCGATATCTCCGGAAACAACCGTATATCCATATCCAACATTGCTTCTTGTCTGCATAACCTGATATGCAGCCCATCCTACAAATCCGGAACAGTCAAGCCCTTTTGCTCTGTTAGCCGTACTCAGATCACGATAATTGTTATAATTGTAGCTGCTGCTCTGACTCAGATAAAATTTCTGCCAGTTTGACTTCACACCCTTCAGCGTGGAATCATACCAGCCGCCGCCCCAGATATAAAGCGCCTGGCCTACAGGCTTCAGTGCACCTGCCAGATAATTCTTGATTGTCTTCGATCCGGTCTGTCCAACAGGCTTCGGGTCATTTTTGAAATATGATGTATCCACTGCTTCAGAATCTGAAGAACCGTCATAAATCATTGCACCGGTAGAACTGAACTGGTAGCTGACACCATTGATTGTTTTGGAGCCGGTAACCATTTTGAATGTTTTTGTATCAAAATAGTATTTGCTTCCATCGATTGTCACCCATCCTCCGGTTGCAATACCTGTACTCTTATTAAAGTAATATGTACTGCCGTCTACTTTATACTTGCCTGCCACCATTACACCATTACTTTTGAAATATCTTTTCTGGCCTTTGCCATTTGTCAGCCAGCCAGTCGCCATCCGGTAATATTTTCTGCGGAAAAATCTGACATTACCCGCTGAGGATTTCACAAAACCATCTCTTGCTGCTCCGGTCTTTCCGTCGAAGTAATAGTAATAACTGCCAATCTTATTAAGACTTCTGTACATCTTACCATCACTTCCAAAGTACCATTTCTGGTTCTTGTTATTTGTCATCCAGCCTGTCGCCATCGTATAAGTTTTGGTATTGAAATATCTGTAAAAATTATTTCCGAATTTTACAAATCCACCGACTGAAAATCCTGTCTTTTTATTAAAGTAATAATACTTTCCGGCTACTTTCTGAAAACCGGTATACATTGCTCCGGTTCTGGAATCATAATAGCGTAAAACTCCTTTTGCACTTCTCATCCAGCCTTTATAGAGCACGCCGGTACTTCTGTTCAGATAATATTTCTTACCATTAAGAGTGAGCCAGCCCTTTACTATCTTTCCATTCTTATAATAGTATGTCTTTCCACTTATTGTCCGGAACCCGTTCGTTGCCGCCTGCGTATCTACAGTTGTCGCCTGAAACGCAAAGCCTGCTGCAAAAAGCATTACTCCTAAAAATATGCCCACGATCCATGACTTTTTGCATACCTTTCCCATACCCATAACCTCTTTCTGTAAACAAAAATGCTTACTTTTTACAATCTTGTTACAATATTATGTAGGTATTATATCGCATGTTTTTCTTTCCGTCAACAAAAAATGTAAAGCACTGTTAATCGTTCCAGTTTTAACGTTTCAAACATAATAAAAACAAAAGGATGAAACCAGCGGCCTCACCCTTTTGTAATATTTCACTTTTTAATCTGTGCGAGTATCTTCCAGACAAGAATTAAAGAAGATGTTTTCTTAATTCTGCACCATCAAGTGCACTTAAATATGCCGGTGCAACATCAAATACAGTCTTGCATCCCTTCTGTCCTTCCTGACTCATGCGATATGCAGCTCTTGCATAAGCAACAATAACGGAAGAAGTAAATTCCGGGTTGGAATCCAGTTTCAGGCTGTACTCGATCACATGGTTATTTTCATCGTTCCAGCCGGTCTTGCCGGTACGGATTACGAATCCACCGTGCGGAATACCACTGTGATCACGTTTCAGTTCTTCTTCGGAAATGAAATGTACGGTTGTGTCATACTCGTCGAAGTAGTTCGGCATAGTCTTAATCTCCTGCTCGATGCGTGCGAGATCTGCGCCTTCCTCTGCTACTACGAAGCATTCTCTTGTATGTTTCTGTCTGGTAGTCAGCTCCGGATTCTTTCCGCTTCTGACTGCTTCAAGTGCTGCTTCAACCGGAACAGTGTACTGTTTGCCGTCTTTGACACCATCAATACGACGGATTGCATCAGAATGTCCCTGGCTCACACCTTTGCCCCAGAATGTATAATCTTTACCGTTTGTCAGGATTGCATTTGCATACATTCTGTTGAGGGAGAACATTCCCGGATCCCAGCCTACAGAAATAATTCCGACATGATCACTCTCGGAAGCTGCTTTGTCTACATTTGCAAAATGCTCTGGAATTCTTGCATGGGTATCAAAGCTGTCAACAACATTGAACCACTGTGCATATTTCGGTGTCTGAACCGGAAGGTCTGTAGCACTTCCCCCGCAGAGAATCAGAACATCGATTTTATCTTTCATTTTTTCTGCTTCATCTACATGATATACTTTTGCTGTATCTGTAAGAATCTTTACTGATGCAGGATCACGACGTGTAAATACGGCAACAAGTTCCAGATCCGGATTGTGTTTGACTGCACATTCTACTCCTCTGCCAAGGTTGCCATATCCTAAAATACCAATACGAATACTCATTATGATTTCCTCCTGTAATTATCTTCCCTTACTGTCCTTTGATGCAATAGCACTTTAGTACAGCAATACATTCATTATAATAATATCACTCTTATGAAATGTCAATTTTTTTATGGCAGGATTTTGACCAGGTTGCCGCGAACGAAGTCAACAGTAACTGATCAGCAGCAAAATATACCACTGCCCGGGCAGCACATACCACAGAACATATTTGCAAGACACAGCTTCATGCAGTAATCACTTCCATCCACCGGCATTCCGCCGAATGGATTCTGCTGTTCCTGATACCAGCTTCCTCCGCCTTCCATTCTCTGAAGAAGCATCCGGTACTGCATATTATCCGGCTCCATATTGACTGCCGTACGTGCATCGTTCATTGCATTTACATTATTACCAAGCCCCATATTCGCCATTGCCGACAGATAATACCACTGCCCGTTTCTCTGACTCAGGGAAGAAAGTACGTTCATTGCCTCCTGAAAATGCTGACTCTGGATGTAGTTTGCCGCTGCCTGTCTGCGAATGGCTTCTTCATCCTGATACGTACTCTGGCTCTGACCGCCAAAGCCGCCGAATCCCCCATAGGAATTGTAATTTCCGGAAGTCCCGTACTCCTTTTCTTTCATGATCTGCTCGTAAGCCTGCTGTACTTCTTTAAATTTCTCTTCCGCCTGCGCCTTGTTCGGGTTGTTGATATTCGCATCCGGATGGTATTTGCGGCTGAGTTTACGATATGCTTTTTTTATTTCTTCATCTGAGGCATCTCTGGAAATACCCAGCACACTATATGGATCAAACATGTTCTTTCTCCTGTTCTTTCTTCCGCTTTCCGGAAACGGTCTCAAATCTGCACCACACTCCGGAATACAGGATATTCCGAAGAATATCGGTATATTTTATAATAGGAAGTTTCTCGAATTCCCGGCAGGTTTCTGCCATCATCATCATAAGCATATTCTTTACCCGGTCATCGAACCCCTTTATTATATAATCTTTTGAAAATGGATTGTAATTTCCTTTTTTGACATCCTCTTCCACATCATCATAGGCATCCAGCAAATAAATGAACTTACCGAAATAAAATCCCATACGTCGAAGAGTCGGTTCCCAGACATCTTCTCTGTATGCAAAGATTTCTGCCATAATCCTGCCAAAACAGCCGGACACACGATCGATATCTGTCGCATTTTCTTTTTCGAGCGCAGACAGTTCATCCAGACAGGACACAATCGTCTGCACCTTTTTGCCCCAGAGTTTTTCGCTCTTCTTTTCTTTGCCTTCCAGCAGTTTGCCGAAAGCAAATCCCGGAATACTTCTTTCGTCATTCCAGTCATCTTTGCATTTGTAATAAGTCAGAAAAATATTCATATCCGCGGCATATTCAGTAATCGCATTTTTTCTGACCGGCTGTCTGCGCACCGGATGTACAATGCAGCGCGTCGATCCTTTCTTTGTCGGCGGCTCATAAAGTCCGCTGAGCAGAAGAATCACAAAGGTCATATCATAGGTTAAAGTAATCTGTCCGCTGAGACCGTAACGCTCTTTCAGCTCCCGGCACAGTCCGCAGTAAAAAGAACGGTACATATCAAAATCTTTGAATTTGATTTCCGGTTTGTTCATTACCACATATCCAAACACTGTGTCTCCTCCCTCTGTCGCGCCGACCTGTTTTGTTAGCTTCTTTTAACAAATTTCGTGTGGCATTTCGGGCATTCGATCTCAATCTTGCCCTTACCTCTCGGTATACGGATCTTCTGACCGCATCCCGGACATGAATAAATATGATGTGTCTTTCTCTGATTCATCATACTCTTTTCTCTGTTGAAACGCTGTCTGATTTTTGCAGTTGCAGCAAGATACTTTTCATTTTCCTGATATCTTTTCTGGATATCTCTGGAAAGCATGCGGTAATATGTATACAGCAGAACAAGAAGTCCTACCGTATCAAGAAGTGCCCCCATTCTGCTTCCGCTGCGGAAAAAAATCGAAAGGATGATCGCAACAAGTGCCACACCCATCGTAAAACGTGCAAACGCATCTACTCCATAGCGCCCCTGCATAAATCTGTTAAACTTATCTCTCATGTGAGTCCTTCTTTCTTATATTCTTTTGCCTTTATGTGATCTGTTTCTACTTTATATTTTCTCTGATTATTTCTCATCACATACCTGGAAGATATAGAATTTCAGGTAATAGGATTCGTCGGAAGACCACAAGATCGGATGATCCGGTGCCTGTGTACGGTATTCTACCTGACGAAGTCTCTTGTGTGCACTTCTCGCCGCCTGGCCGATTGTTTTTGTAAACAGCTCATATTCCATAAAATGGGAACAGGAACAGGTCGCAAGGAACCCACCGTCTTTTACCAGTTTCATTCCACGAAGGTTGATCTCACGGTAACCTTTGACTGCATTCTTGACAGAACTGCGGGATTTCGTAAATGCCGGTGGATCAAGAATGACCACATCATACTTTTCTTCCTGCTCTTCAAGCTTCGGAAGCAATTCAAAGACATCCTCGCATATAAATTTCACGGTTTTGTCCAGACCGTTCAGTTTCGCATTTTCCTGTGCCTGGTGAACAGCAAGCTCAGATGCATCTACTCCGGTCACTTCTTTCGCGCCGGCGATTCCTGCATTCAGTGCAAAGGAACCGGTATGTGTGAAGCAGTCCAGTACTCGCGCATCTTTACACAGCTTCTGGATCGCAAGACGATTATATTTCTGATCAAGGAAAAATCCTGTCTTCTGTCCGTCTTTGACATCGACCTGATATCTGACACCGTTTTCCTGAATCTCGACAAGTGTCGGAAATTCTTCTCCGATAAATCCCTTGTACAGTTCCATACCTTCCTGTTTACGGACTTTTGCATCGCTTCGCTCATAAACACCGCGAATTGTAATACCGTCCTCAGAGAGAACTTTCTTAATAAGATCCAGAATCAGTTCTTTCCAGCGGTCTATTCCGAGTGCAAGAGACTGCACGACCAGCACATCCTCAAACTTATCAACGACAAGTCCCGGGAAAAAGTCTGCCTCGCCAAAAATTACACGGCAGCTTGAAGTATCCGTAACTTTTTTGCGGTATTCCCACGCATCGCGTACACGTTTCTCAAAGAAGTCTTCATCAATCTTCTGGTTTTCATTTCTTGTCAGAAGGCGAATGGTAATCTTGGAATTTCTGTTGATAAACCCTCTGCCGAGCGGATAACCGTCAAAATCATGTACAAGCACAATATCTCCGTTTACAAAGCTTCCCATGACTGATGCGATCTCATTGTCAAATACCCACATTCCGCCGGACTTCAAAAAACGTCCTTCTCCTTTTTTCAGTGTAACCACTGCCAGACTCATATCGTATCTCCTTTCGGAACTTTTCTTCCTTTTACATCCATTTATACCTGTTTAAGATAAAAACTTCTTCTATTTTACCACAACCAGACAGGAATTTCCACTTTTTCACAGTCTGTTCATAGAAGAGAACAAAGCGGACAAGTCCCCTTCAAACTCCCTGCATCCCTCAATCTTTGATGGACTTGTTACGCTTTGCGTGCCAGATGCAGTCTGCTTTAGCAGACATATTCCTCTTGCATCTGGTCACATCCTCGCGGAGCGTTTTTGCTTTATTGGAAAATTACAGAGTAATTTCCTATAAAGCAAAAAAGGATGCCGAAGCATCCTTTTTGCATTGACCTGTAAGATCAGCCAGATTTATTCTGTATAATCCTCAGTGTATTCTTCTGTATTCTCCCCGGAAGCAGTATCTTCAGACACATTCTGCGTATCTGTACTCTCTTCTGTAGTATCTGTCTGAACATCTTCTCCATAAAGTTTTACGAAGAAATTCAGTGTATCGTCATACATCTTCTGTCGCACTTCCGGATCTACGCTGTAGAGAATATCATCTTCTGCCGGATCTGTCTCCGTGCTGAAGATCGTCTTTAATTCCTTATTCATCATATTAAGCTCAGTGGACAGATAAACTTCTGTTCCATCCGGTACATAGGTAGCGCCTGCATCTTTCAGAATATTCAGATAAGTTTCCAGAACCTTCTGGCTGAGTTTTTCTGCAACATCCTGATCCAGTGTTACCGGCGGCTCTGTCACATTCTCTACTACAGACTGAAGTACTGCAAGATCGCCTTCATACTCACCCTTGCAGAAGAGTTTCGCCTGGTCAAATTTTGCCTTGCTTTCTTCGGAAAGATCATCTGTATTTAAAGTATCTTCTGTATTGTCTGCCGTTTCATCTGTACCTTCACCGGATTCGTCTGTTCCTGCGTCTGTTCCATCACCTGTTGCTTCCGGAATATTATAATCTCCGCTGTCATCGGAAGAATCTGTATTCTCGGTCTGGTTGGTATCTGCACCTGTATCTTTTGCAAGATTAGCATCCTCTGTGGAAGTCTGTTTAACATCATCTCCAAGCGCCCCGCTGTCAACGTCCTGTGTAATGTCCTCGCCTTCATCCACTGCATCGTCATCTGAACTGTCATCAGAAGAAGTTCCGTTCTTGCTGTCTTCAAGATTCTGCTGGATATCTTCCAGAGTTTTCTTCATTTCCTGAATGTCATAGTTCTGCTGTGCGATCTGCTGCAGAAGGGAAACGATCGTGTCAAGCTCATCCTGGCTTAAAGTGATTCCGTTCTGAACAGCAATGTTGTTTACAATGTTGTAGATCTCATCAGCATTCTGAATATTGTCACCGATGATTTGCATTTTCGCCTGATTGATGATATTGGTTGCATTGTCCTGGCCAACCTGCTGTCCGACATTTCCTGTAACAACGACTTCTTTCGCAGCCAGGTCTTTCTTTGTGGAATCCAGAGCCTGTCCGCTTGCAGATTCGTATGCTTTCATGACACCGGTAAGCGCACCTGTACCAGATACTTCGTACGGGCATGCCGCAACAACTTCACAGTTGTTAACACCTGCTGTAGAAAGTGCTGTCGCGATCATATTACAGGTTACGTAATTGAGGTTCGCGGTACGAACCTTGATACCGCCTGACTGGGTAGGTTTTACGTAAGCACAGCTTAAAGTTCTTGTTCCGATCTGTTCACTCGGAACATAATTACCGAGAAGATCGCGCTCATCCTGATTTGTAACAGTGATGACCTGTACCTGACTGGAATCTGCCTTAAAGTAGTTCATCATTGTATTCTTCTGATCCTGTGTAAGGTCTGCACCAAGCGTTACGACCTTCGTGCCGTCAGCCATTGCCGGGACAGGAGAGCTGACTGCCAGACACATGCTGCAAAGTAACGCAACCATTAAGTTTCTTTTCTTCATATCTTCATCCTCCATATTCTCTTCACAGGAAAATATCTTCTGCTTTCCCTGCGATTACGTATCTCTTTTATTGAATACATGTATTATAGCACAGTTCTGTATATAGTTGTATTTTAAATTTTATTATTTTCGAACAAATGTTTCGCCTCAAAGAAATCTACAGAACTTCCAGAAATACCTGTATGGTACCGCCGCAGACAAGCCCCTCTTCCTCTGCCTCGGAAACGGTCATATCTACTTTAAAGATTCTTCCTTTTCTGTCTCCGTCATGAATAAGGCGCAGACACTGATGCTGCACTTCGCTCTCCATACAGCCGCCGCCGATCGTGCCGATGAGCGTTCCATCGGCAAGGACCAGCATCTTTGTCCCGATTTCCCTCGGTGCCGATCCCCGTCTTTCAATGATCGTTGCAAGTGCCATTCCGTTTTCTGCTTTCTTTCTTCCGGTCAGGTATTCCATCAGGTCTTTTTTGTATCCGCTTGTTTTGCGAAGACTGTTCTTTTCATGAATGAGTTCAGATACGATAGATATCGCAATCTCTTCGGGTGTCTCGGCATTAATCGGCATACCTACCGGCGTATGGATTCCATCCAGCAGTTTCCTGTCGATACCTTCTTCTTCCATCTGTTTCTTAAGAAGTGCCGCACGTCCACGGCTCGCCATCATACCAACATAGCAGTGTGGTTTTTTCAATATAATGTCCAGACATTCCTTATCATACCGGTGTCCTCTGGTCACAACCAGGAAATACGTATCTTCTCTGTCCGGAATCTGATCAAGTCCATGCTCAAAACTGTCGCAGATCACCCGATCCGCCCCCATTCTTCTTGCTTCTCCGGCAAAACTCGGACGGTCTTCCAGTACTGTCACATGAAAACCGACTTTGGCTGCAAGCAGGATCACCTGCTGCGATACATGTCCTGCCCCACAGATCACCAGATGCGCCGGCTGTTTCAATGCTTCCACAAATACTTTCTGACCATCAGCCTCTGTGATCCGGCTCTGCTGTGCCTGTGCGATCTCTTTTAATTGTTCATCCGGGATCGCACCGTCACCGTACACTGTGATAAGGTCTCCCTTTGAAAAGAAATAGCGGCTTCCGCTGTTTTCCCCTTCAAGCACCGTAGCCAAAATATTGTTTTTCTGATTCTGATATTCTTCTATTTTATTATAAAATTCAAAAAGCTCCATGTTTTCCCCCCTGTGAACTTTTTTCTATCTTATCGACAAAAGTATACCATCTCCCATGTCTTTCCTGCAAGAACAAAACATGCAGATACATCTCACATGAAATATATCTGCATGTCACAAAAATACTTTTCAAAAATGCCTCGGCATTCTTCCCTCTTATTATATTGCCTTATGATAAAGTTTTACGATGTCCCGCTTCTGTGAAGCTCTTGGATTGACGGCAATGTTTCCGCTCTTCATCGCATCATCTGCCATGGCATCGATCTTGCTTTCGATTTCTTCATCAGAAACTTCTCTGCCTTTTGCCGCCTGACGGATCGCTGTTGTCAGATCCTCCGGAATTCCGATATCTTTATTCAGTTCACGGATTGCATCTACCAGCATCAACGGCTCAAATTCATCCTCATATGCCGGAATCGGACTGATATAATTATAGATGGTCAGATATCTGCCATGATCTGCCAGTGCATTGTATTCTGCGATCACCGGAAGCAGTACTGCGTTTGCCACTCCATGTGGTACATCAAAGAAAGCACTTACCGGATGGCTCATTGCATGTACATTTCCAAGACGGGCAAAGGAAAAAGCAATTCCGGCAAAAAGTGAACCGGTCAGCATTGCCTCTGCTGCCTCCAGATCTGTACGTCTTGCGACAAACCGGCGGATATTTTTACCGATCAGTTCCATCGCTTTCTCAGCCATGGCATCCGAAAACGGAGAGGCTGCTGTAGAAACATATGCCTCTTCTGCATGAATAAATGCGTCGATTCCACATGCTGCCGCCACAGAGGCCGGCGCAGATGTCAGAAGCTCCGGATCCAGTATTGCATAAGAAGGAAAAAGTTCATAACTGAATACTGTCAGTTTATAATCTCTGCTGTGATCTGTGATAACCGAAAACGCAGTGACCTCTGAACCGGTGCCTGCTGTCGTCGGGATCGCAATGAGTGGGATAATTTTTCCAGGTACTTTATGTGCCCCTTCATATTCTGTAATGCTGCCACCGTATTTTGCGGTTACACCGACAGCCTTGGCAACATCCATTGGAGAGCCGCCGCCCAGCGCCACAATAAAATCTGCCCCGGCTTCTTTAAATGCAGTTGTTGCCTTTTCTACAGTCGTTACTGACGGGTTTGCTTCTATTTCCGTAAAGATATCCACCTTCATGCCGGCATCTTCGAGATATTTTGCTGCTTTATCCACAATTCCCATCTTACGAAGTGTCGGTCCTGACAGCAGCATGGCATGGGTTCCTCCCAGTTTCTGTGCACATTCCGGAAGCCGCACAAGCGTACCTGCCCCAACGATAATATTCTGTGGTATAAAAAATTCAAACGGATTCATAATCTGCCTCTTTTCTCATTTTATATCTATTTTTATCTGACGTCATGCCGGCATTCTCGAGAGTACACGATCAATTGCTGCATCAATAACCAGATCAAGTTCTTTATCATCAGCCTCCGGCATCAGAGATGCTGCATCCTCATCAGAAATGATCTCAATAAGACTGCCGAATTTTTCTTTATATTTCAGTTTGCAGACTGCAAAGAACACAATTCCGAGCAGGCTCCACGCACCAACCATCATCCATTCCTGCATGATCAGAGTACCGCCGGAACCAGGAATACAGTATACGAGTACCATACATCCAGAAAGGATCACCGCCATGGTTCCGACAAATTTGTACGCCGGAACACGGTAAGGTCTTGGCATATCCGGTTCTTTTTTCCGAAGAATCAGGAATGAAATCGAAACCATACAGTATGCAAGACAGCAGCCGAAGTTTCCTGCGTCACAGATCCACACCATCATGACACGTCCTGCAAAAGGAGCAAGCATGGTAAGAATACCGATCAGAATCAGTGCATTTACCGGTGTTTTGTGCTTCGGATGAAGTTTTGCAAACACCTTCGGAATCATGTAGGATTCTGCCATGGAGTATAAAGCACGGGAACCACCGATCATAAAGGAGTTCCATGAAGTCACGATACCACACATACCGCCTACAATGATGACTTTCGCCATCACGGATGTTCCAAAAGCTTTCGCCATGGCATCCGCGGTAACAAGGCCTGTCGTACTCTGGGAAAGTGCTATTTCCGCCGGGTTCAGGACATATCCTACAGATAAGATTACGAAAGAATAAAATACAACTGCCAGTACAACAGACAGGATCATCATCTTACCTATCTTTTTAAGCGGTACATTGATTTCTTCTGCCGCCTGCGGGATAACATCAAAACCAATAAAGAAAAACGGTGTGATAACGGCAACTTTCAATACATTTTTTGCCATTGTTCCCGTTGTTTCACCCATAAACATCTGTCCCTGCAGATTGTCTACATTACCGTTAATCACTGATGCTACGATCAGAAGGATTCCTGCGCCACCGATTATGCAGGTCAGAACAGTCTGGAGTACTGCTGCTGTTTTTGCCCCCAGGATATTGATCATCATAATGAAAAATGCTACGATAATTGCCACGATCAGCCAGGATGCATAAATATCAAATCCTGCTACCGTATAAAGATAACCTTTGAGGAATCCCGGCCACAGATAGGTAATGATCGTCGGAAATGCACATGCCTCAAAACAGGTAACACCGACATATCCGAGAACGATTGCCCATGTACAGATAAAAGAACCCGTCGCCCCCATTGCCTTGTAACTGAATACATGTTCCCCGCCACACTGTGGCATGGCAGCCGTCAGTTCTGCGTATGTAAGACCGACAAAAAAGATCATGACACCACCGATCGCAAATGCAAGTGCTGCACCGACAACACCGCCTGCATCGATCCATGTTCCGGAAGATACGACCCAGCCCCAGCCAATCATAGCTCCGAAAGCGATCACAAGAATATCCCATGCACTGAATACTTTATCAAATTCTGATTTTTTCTGTCCCATAGACTCATTCCTCCCCGCTTCCGAATTTTCTTCTGACAAGTTCCTCGATGTAATCTGCTGTTCCCTCTATCCCAAGATAAGAGCTGTCAATCAGGATATTTCGATTGTGACGGTCACCACGGTTGCTTCCTGTCAGTGCCAGATGACGTTTGTGATATCGTTTATCTTTTTCCAGAAGCAGAATTCTGGCATCCTTCTCTGTAAGATTATGGCTCTCCATAATGTTGTGAATTCTTACATCATCCGGAGCATAGATAAATGCCCTCAGAAGATTGATCTTATCGGAATCTTTGAGAATATAATCCGCAGAACGTCCGATGATCACACAGGATTCTTTCTCTGCCAGTTTGCGGATAATCTGCTTCTGCACATGAATCGCACGATCTGTCAGATCCGCATATTTTGAAAAGGATCCTCTGACATCACCCTCTGCACCTTTACCTGCGATCGTGCCGCCTTCTTCAACTTTTTCCATAATTTCTTTTGGTATTCCGACCTCTTCGATGATCTCGTCCACGAGTTCACGATTATAAAATTTGATATTGAGGTCTTCTGCTATTTTTCTGCCTATGGCATTACCTTTGGCGCCGTATTCACAGCCAATCGTTATTACCAGATGTCTCATACCGATTTCCTCTCACACGAATTTTGTTATTCATTTCCTCTTAATAGGAACAAAGCGGACAAGTCCGCTTCAAACTCCCTGAATCCCTCAATCTTTGAGGGACTTGTTACGCTTTGCGCGCCAGATGCAGTCTGCTTCAGCAGACATATTCCTCATGCATCTGGTCGCATCCTCGCGGAGCATTTTTTGTAATAGGAACATTACGGAGTAATTTCCTATTACAAAAAAAGCGCGCGAACCACTTATAATGATCCGCGACGCCCTTGTCACTTTTTCGTTCTTATTTATTTTTCCAGGGATTTGATCGTATCTTCAATGATCGCAACTGCTTTGTCGCAGTCTTCTTCTGTCACGATAAGCGGTGGAATCATACGGATGATATGTGCTCCGATCGCTGTGATCAGAAGTTTGCGATCCAGGCAGCCGTGTTTTACATCTACACCACCGATTGTATCATCAAATTCCACACCAACCAGAAGTCCCTGATGTCTTACTTCTTTTACATGTGGAAGTTTTTCCAGTTTGGATGCAAAGTAGTCACCGACTTTTTTCGCATTTCCTGCAAGATCTCTGTCAAGAAGTTCGTTAACTTCTGCAAGTGCTGCCGCACAGCTTACCGGATGTCCGCCGAATGTAGTTCCGTGGGAACCTGCCGAAAATGCTTTTGCAACTTCTGCTGTCGCACAGATCGCACCGATCGGCATGCCGCCGCCAAGTGCTTTCGCCATGGAAACGATATCTGGTTTGATTCTGTAGTTCATATAAGACATTACTGCACCGGTTCTGCACCATCCGGTCTGTACCTCATCGATCAGAAGAAGCATATCATTCTCATCACAGAATTTACGAAGTCCCTGCATAAATTCCATTGTTGCAGGATGTACACCGCCTTCTCCCTGTACCGGCTCAACCATGATTGCAATGGTGTTTTCGGTACATGCATCTTTAAATGCCTGCAGATCATTATACGGTGCATAGGAGAATCCGTATGTCATCGGTCCGAAACCAACCTGGCATCCGTTTCCCGGCTGACCGGTTGCGGACATGGCACCGAAGGTTCTTCCATGGAAGCCCATCTTTGCAGTTACGATATGGTAACGGTTCGGTCCGTATTTTTCTATGCCATATTTACGTGCCATTTTGATCATCGCTTCGTTTGCTTCTGTACCGGAGTTCTGATAAAAGATCTTGTCCATGCCGATCGTCTCGCACACTTTCTCGGCAAGTAATGCCTGCGGAATCGTGTATGGATAGTTGAATGTATGCATGATGTCTTCTACCTGGTCTTTTACCGCTGCCACTACTTTCGGGTTACAGTTTCCTGCGCTGTTTACTGCAATACCTGCATAAAAGTCAAGATATGGTGTTCCATTCTCATCATAGATATACATGCCTTCTGCTGTTTCAGCAAGAAAATCAAAACGCTCATAAGTCTCGATCATATACTTGTTTACTTTGTCTTTGATGTCCTGAAAAGTTAATCCTGTGTCTTTTAATTTCATGGCTGATTCCTCCCTGTATCCTTAAAATAAAAAAAGCAAAGGCAGATTTCCGTTTCCGGTAAGCGCCTTTGCTTAATTTTTCGTGTATTATTTTGTACAACATTACAATATCACTGACAGTATTGTTTGTCAATAGTATTTTTATAAAAAAGATTTTTGCTGATTTTAAAAGACTTTTTGAATTTTCAGGTTATATTTACAGCCATTCATTCTGTGCATTATATTGTACAAAACGTTTTTCTATATTATTCCATTTTCTTTTCCCGACCATTCTGCACTCTTATTGCTGCGTAAGGAAATCATCCACATTAATTTCTGTAAATGAGCGCAGTGTCGGGAAATATCTGCGTTCCGTTGGTTCTTTTTCCTGCGTATACCAGATACCTCTAAGGCCGCTCTCCCATGCACCTTCTATGTCTTTCTTCACATTATCTCCGATGAATACACACTCTTCCGCCCGGACACCTGCTTTTTCCACGCAGAGTTCAAATAAATGATAATGTGGTTTCTCCACACCGGCTTCTTCACTGGTAACCATAAAATCAATATAGACCTCCGCACCGATCGCTTCGAGTTTTTTGTACTGGATATAGGCTGTCATATCTGTACCGATTCCGATGCGTATCTTTCTTTTTCTGAGTTCCATAAGGAAATCCAGGACTCCCGGATTTGGTTCTATATGCTGAAGAAATGCATCCCAGTAAATATGGTACATCTTCTGTACATGCGGAAAAAGAGGCTTTTCCAGCAGTTCCATCATACATTGCAGACGCAGCATACGGCTGTGGATCGCAGCGGTATCTGTACCGATCCTGTTCGCCATAATATATCCGGCTTTTCTGTAATATTCACGCGTCTCCTCTTCTGTTATGCCGAATGTTTCCCTGCAGTAGCCTGCCAGTGCTTCCATACCGTAAATATGATTCGCATCATAGCTGTATAATGTATTATCCAGATCAAATATAACTGCTTTTATCATATGCTGTCCCCTTTTCTGTTCTGATGTTTCTTTCGGACATAAATAACCTTCCGGTGCTTTCTTCTATTTTCCATGATAATCAAGGAAAAAGCAAGTGCAACAGGCTTTCTGGCTGCCTGTATTTTTATATACATGCTCCTGGTCGGTCTCAAATTTAAATATCTGGTCTTTATGAATGCAATAACTCTGCCCGTGGCATTCCACTGTCAGTTCTCCTTCCGTGACCGCCAGATACTCCCGTGTCTTTTCGCCATGGCTTCCGCTGACATAAACCCCGCCCGGCTCCACTTCGATCCGGTATACCTCTACAAGTCTTGTGTCTTCATACGGCAGACAGGTCCATACCCGGTATTGCCCTTCCAGCTCTTTGGTCGGCAGCAGTTCCTGTGGAGTTACAAGGAGACAGTCTTCCCGGGGCGGCTGTATCAACTCCTGAAATTCGATTCGAAGTCCACTTGTGACCTTTCCGAGTACGCCAAGAGAGGGATTGGCAGTCCCTCTCTCTATCTGTGCAAGCATGCTTTTGCTGACTCCGGTCTGTTCTGCGGTCTGGTCCAGACTCATGCATTTTGACTTTCTTATTCTTTTTAAATTTGCCGCTACATTCTTTGACAAATAATCCATACTTTACTCCAGAATATGTTCTCTTCCCATTGAGATGATCGTTCGTACATGATCATCTGCAAGGGAATAAAAAATAGATTTTCCTTCTCTGCGGTTCTTCACCAGCTTGTTCTGCTTCAGGATGCGAAGCTGATGGGAAACTGCAGACTGTGTCATATTCAGGACTTTCGCAAGATCGCAGACACACACTTCTGATTCAAATAACACGAACAGAATGCGGATACGGGTAGAGTCTGCAAATACCTTGAACAGATCTGCCAGATCATACAATTCTTCCTCGTCCGGCATGGTCTCATTTACGATCTTCAGAAGGTCTTCATGGATTTCCTGACATTCACAGCTTAATTCTTCTCTTTCTTCTGTCATATATATCTCTCTTTCTTTCAACCCATCTTTGTAACCTGTAGTTACAATTTCTTTACAAAAAGGGTTCTTATCGCGTTCAGGACAGCAATTACCATAACTCCGACATCAGCAAAGATTGCAACCCACATGTTGGCAATACCAACTGCGCCGAGAATCAGGCAGATAACCTTGATACCGATTGCAAAATAAATATTTTCATAAACAATACGCATGCATTTCTTCGCAATGCGGATTGCTTTGACGATTTTTTGCGGATCATCATCCATCAGGACGACATCAGCGGCTTCGATCGCAGCATCTGAGCCAAGCGCTCCCATTGCAATACCGATATCGGCTCTGGAAAGTACCGGTGCATCGTTGATACCGTCACCAACAAAGGCAAGTTTTTCTTTCGCTGTCTTTTTTGCAAGGAGTTCTTCTACCTTTGTTACTTTATCAGCCGGCAGAAGTTCACTGTATACACGGTCCACGCCCAGTTCACCTGCTACCTGCTGAGCAACTTTATCGATGTCTCCGGTCAGCATGACTGTCTCTTTGATGCCGTGTTTCTTAAGATTTGCGATTGCCTCTTTTGATGTCGGTTTCGGCACATCAGCGATCAGGATATGTCCTGCATAAGCACCGTTGATTGCCACATGAATGACCGTTCCTACCTGATGACATTCGACTGCTTCTACTCCGATACGTTTCATCAGTTTTGCATTGCCGACTGCCACAGAAACTCCGTCTACTTTTGCGGTAACACCATTTCCACTGATTTCTTCTACATCTGTTACACGATTCTGATCAATTTCTTTGCCATAAGCAGTTTTCAGGCTGCGGCTGATCGGATGTGTGGAAAAGCTTTCTGCAAGTGCGGCATATTCAAGGATTTTTGCTTCTTCCATAGTATTGTGATGCACACCGGCAACTTCAAACACACCTTTTGTCAGAGTACCTGTCTTGTCAAATACAACATATTTCGTCTGCGCCAGTGTTTCCAGATAGTTTGATCCTTTGACCAGGACACCGGCATTGCTTGCACCACCGATTCCCGCAAAGAAACTGAGCGGAATACTGATAACAAGTGCACACGGGCAACTGATTACCAGGAAGGTCAGCGCACGGTAGACCCACTGTCCCCACTGCGCAGGATTGTGGAGGAAAAGAAGATTTACAATCGGCGGCAGTAACGCAAGGGCCAGCGCACCATAGCAGACTGCCGGCGTATAATATCGTGCAAATTTTGAAATAAAGTTTTCGGATCTGGATTTACGGGAACTGGAATTCTCGACAAGTTCCAGAATCCTGGATACAGTAGATTCACCAAACTCTTTTGTAGTACGAATTCTCAGCACACCTGTCATATTGATACATCCGCTGATGATCTCATCTCCCGGTTTTGCATTTCTCGGAAGACTCTCACCGGTCAGGGCACTTGTATTCAGAGTTGTACTTCCTTCAATGATCACACCGTCGATCGGAACTTTTTCACCCGGCTGTACTACGATCATGGAACCGATCTCGACTTCATCCGGATCAACCTGTTCCAGTTTGCCGTCTTTTTCGATATTTGCATAATCCGGACGGATATCCATCAGTTCACTGATGTTGCGACGGCTTTTGCCTACTGCATAGCTCTGGAAAAGTTCACCTATCTGGTAAAAGAGCATAACGGCGATTGCCTCATTATAATCTCCACTCTTCTCATAAACTGCCAGTCCGAAAGCGCCGACTGTGGCAATCGCCATCAGGAAGTTTTCGTCAAACACCTGCCCGTTTTTGATTCCTTTGAAAGCTTTTTTCAAAATATCATATCCGATTTCCAGATAAATCGCCAGATAACAGATGAATCTCGGAATTCCTGTAATCGGAATGAAATGCAGAACGACCAGTAGTACCGCTGCTATGATAATACGTGTCATCATTTTTTTCTGCTTTTTATTCATCTCTTTTCTCTCCTTTTTGAAAATCGCTCTGCCGCAGCCGCAGCAGAGCAATCAGGTTCATTCTTATAAATAAATTTCGCAGTCGTCTTCAACCTTCTTGCAATTCTTGAGGACTTCTTTCATAACACTCTTCGGATCCTGTCCTTCTTCGAATTCTACGTTCATTTTCAGCATCATAAAGTTTACGGCTGCATCCTTAACACCTGCAGTGTTCTTTGCTGCTTCTTCCATTTTGTTTGCACAGTTTGCACAGTCAACTTCGATTTTGTAAGATTTCTTCATAGTGGGATTCTCCTTTTATATGCTTATTCTTTTCTCTCGCTCTTTCATATGAACAATCATTCATATGTTTGATTGTATTATAACATTCCGGTCACATATGTCAATATATTTCCGATAAATTTTCAAGAATTTTATCAGATATTTGGTTACGTAATAATTTCCTATAACGTAAAAAATCCCGGAATACCATCCAGATACTCCGGGAATTTTCTATTCTTTTACAAGCAGGGCCACTGCTTCGGTCCATACTGTTTCACAGAACTGATCTACGCAGCATGCCTTTTCCAGACGATAGCCTGCTGCAAGAAATGCCTCCAGGTCACGTGCGAGACTGGTTGCCTTACAGGAAACATATACGATACGGTTCACACCGTAGGAAAGGATCTTCGGCAGTGCTTTCGGATGAATACCATCACGCGGCGGATCCAGCACGATCACATCCGGCTTTTCCGTCAGGTCATCCAGAACTTTCAGAACATCGCCTGCAATGAAACGGCAATTATCCAGCCCGTTCAGCTTTGCATTTTCTCTTGCAGCTTCCACTGCATCCTCTACGATTTCTACTCCGATCACCTCTTTTGCCACCGGCGCAAGAAGCTGTGCGATCGTACCAGTACCACTGTAAAGGTCAAATACCTCCATACCGCTGGTATTCTGAATGTATTCTCTTACAATATTATAAAGTACTTCCGCCGCCAGGGAATTCGGCTGGAAGAAAGAAAAGGTACTGATTCGGAATTTCAGTCCGAGCAGCGTCTCGTAGAAATAGTCCTGTCCATAAAGAATTCTTGTCTCATCGCTCTGCACGACATCTGATAGAGAATCATTGAGAATGTGCATGATCCCGACGATTTTTCCTTCCAGCGGAAGGGCCAGAAGCTGTTCTTTCAGTGGTTCCAGATCATATTCCTCCTGCGTGGTCGTAACAAGATGTACAAGAATCTCACCTGATGTTACACCACGGCGCAGCATCAGATGTCGGAGATAGCCTGTGTGCTGCAGTTTTCTGTAATAAGAAGCTCCTTTTTCTCTGAAAAACTCACGTACACAGGTCAGAATATCAGTCATATCCTTATGCACCAATTTACAGTCATCCGTATTTAAGATGTCATAAGTGCTACCCTTCTTGTGCAGTCCCAGAGAAAGTGGACCGTCTTTGTACTCATCTCCAAAAGAGAATTCCATCTTGTTACGATAGCCAAACTCAATCGGACTTCCATGGATGCCTTCCCATTCGAAATCCGCCAGACCGTTCTCATCTACCTGACCACCCTGTACCAGTGCATCCTCCAGCAGTTCTTTTATCTGTGTTTCTTTCATTGCCAGCTGATTCTCATAAGACATCGTCTGATACATGCAGCCACCACATGCCGGAAAATTGCTGCACTCCGCCTCTCTTGTCTCAAGAGGAGATTTTTCCAGGACTTCAAGGATTCGTCCCTGCGCTCTGCCGGAACGTTTTTTCTGGATCATAAAGCATACCTTCTGTCCCGGAATTCCGTTTTTGATCAGCACTTTCTGATCGTCGATACAGACATAACCTTTATTCGGAAAGTCCACCTTTTCTATTACACCTTCGTAAATTTCACCTTTTTTCATTTCAATTATTCCTCATCTATTTTAAATCAAAGCAGAAAAGTCTCCTCAAACTACACAACTACTTCAATCTTTGAGTGACTTGTTATGCTTTGCGCGCTAGATGCAGTCTGCTTTAGCAGACATATTCCACTTGCATCTAGTCGCATCCTCGCGGAGCGTGCTGCTCTGTCTTTGACAGAGCAGTAAAACAGCCCCGGTTATCTGCCGGAGCTGCTGATTCATGCTACTCTTACTTTTCCTCGTCTTCGAAATAATCATCAAAATCATCATCGAAATCCTCTTCAAAATCTTCCAGATAATCCGGAGCGAAGAAACGATATACTGCAAACGCAATACCTGCTACTGCTGCAACAGCACCGATGATCGCCAGTACCCAAAGGACTGTATTTTTGTCTTTTTCGTCCTCTTTTTTCTTTAAGGCAGCAAGTAAATCTTCAATTTTTTCGTTCTGTAATAAATGATTCAGATTCATGATGGGCACCTTCCTCTCGTTCAAACTCATTTATAGGTCATAGTATACCACGAATTCCTTCATTTTACCATATCTTCTCATAAATTTTCGCCGATGTAACCACCATCATCTTTTACTTCTGATACACCGATTTTTTCTCCCAGATGTACTCTTGTTTCGATTCCTTTTTCGGAATTCAGGAAAATATCCGGATCCGGCAATACACGATCCTTCTGCGTCATCAGTACGATCGTAGAACCTCCGAAAGCAAAATTGCCTTTTTCTTTACCACGCTTCACTCTGCCCCGAAGCGGAACATTCTCGATTCTGCCAACCATCAGGGCACCCACTTCCATCATAAGGACCGTGCCGAAATTGACAGTTTTAAGCAGCGCATATTCTCTTGTATTTTCTTTATAGATCGGATAAACATCGTTTGCCACCGGATTAACGGTGTGCAACGCACCATCAATGTGCACTCTCCTTGATTCAAAACCATCATCAATATAAATATATCGATGGTAATCATCTACACAGAGTCGAAATACCCAGAGATAACCGCCCTCGTAACGCTTCGCAAGTACCGGATTCTTCAGAAGTTCCGCAACCGTATACGGGGTGTGTTTAATTTTCACCCGGCAATTTTCATCAATCGGATAGACGCTCACCCGGCTGTCACACGGACTTACAAAATGCTCCGGTACCATACTGACCGGCCTCGCACCCTCGCGGATCCTTCTTGTAAAGAAGTCATTGTACGACCGGAACTTTCTCTTTTCATAATCCCGCATGTCGATTCCGGCATGACGGATAAATGCCGGTACTGCCAGAGCCGAAAGACGCGAATCAAGGATCCTGCCGCCAAGCTCAGATAAAACCGGATTTACCAGTGGCTTTAATACTGCCCTGCCAGGTGCACAGCCGTACATCTTCTCAAGAAGGCGGTCCTGCCCGGAATCATTTTTACAGATATGTCCCTGTCTGTCTGCTGTATAGCTGCTCACGGAGCCACTCCTTTCAGTTTTGTCACAACACCATGACGAGCCCACCATGCTTCCTTATAGAAAAGAATAAAGAAGACTGCTACTGCCACAACCGAAACCAGAACAACCAGTTCTTTATTTGTCGGTTTACGGAAACGGAAATTAAGTATAAACAAAAATCCAACGATCAGCATTGCAGCATGGAGCAATCCTACAAAATAACGGAATCCCGGAAAAAACATAGATGCCACAAACAGAAACGGCATGATCACAGCCATCGAGGTGATCGGAAGTCCCTGATAATATTTACGGTTTTCGCTTGTCTCACTCTGTCTCTTTGCTTCCATTACATTAAAATATGCCAGACGGATCACGCCTGCCAGACCATAGAACGCAAGTATAACAACACTGTAAAGCTTGCACATGCCAAGTTTGTATCCAAGGATGATCGGAAAAATTCCGAAACAGACAATATCACACAGAGAATCTATCTGAATGCCAAAGGATTTCTCGTCGTCTGTCCTGTCTTTCTTTGTTCTCGCTATTTTTCCGTCAAACATATCACACAGTCCGGAGAATGCCAGACAGAAAACTGCCACCGTAAGTTTCCCATCGATTGCACAGAACATACCCACTATCGAAGAAACAAGACTGATATATGTAACCACTACCGTATAATCATAAAATCCTATCATTCGTAACTCTCCTTCTCTTTGCTGTCATGCTCCTGTCCGATCGTAAGCTGTGCCACGATGGTAAAAAGAGCACTGATCAAAAGCTCCCCATAATATCCAAGTCCTCTGCTGAGAACCATTCCCGGTAAAAGCAGTGTTCCAAAAACCGGTGTAAAAATCGTCAGAAACAGTGTTTCACTGATTCCCATGCCACCCGGAAGAGGAAGCATATCAACAGAAACAGAAATCACCGCCTGCAGAAACAGCACCGTCCAGAATCCTGTTCCCGACAGCGAAAAGGATCTGTATACAAACCAGGTCACCGCAAACATTGCCATTCTCTGTACAAAGGTAATCCCAATTACATTTGCGATCACTTTTGAATGAGTTTTGAGATACGCCGCCGTATCTCTGTATGCATCCATAGAGTCTTCCAGCTTCTTAAGTCTTCCGTCTTTCCTGCGGAGAATGTGAAGCTTCTCCAGTATCTTAAGTCCCCATACCATAAAGCTTCTTGCAAGGAGCGGATGAAATACCAGTATTGTCATAAAAGTCACACAGAAAATATTCAGCGCAAGTCCAAGATAAAATACCGGAAGTATCCCTTCAAGATACTGATGTAAAAATCCTCTTCCAAATACCGCCACGCCGATTCCGATCACAACAAGCACCAGTTTGTATGTAATCGTAATTATCATAAGAATCACGGCGGATACCGGTATGGGTATATTTTTCTTTTTCATGTAGTATGCCTGCATCGGCTGTCCGCCACTTGCAGACGGTGTGATACAACTGAAGAAAAAACCCACCGATGAAAAAAGAAAGCATGTTTTCTTTTTTACTTTGATTCCATACGAACGCATCATATACCATATAATGATCGATTCACCCCAGATAAAAAATGCGACCAGCGCAAGCCCGGGTGCAAGCCAGCGCTTATCTGCACTGCGTATGGCATCCATCATAGATTCAAGATCTTCTCCATGAAATACTCCGTAGATGGTAAGTGCAAATACAGTCACCAGAAAGACCCCGTTGAAGATCACTTTTTTATTTTTTTTCATAAGTAGCTCACCCTTCTGTCAGCCTGCGAATTTTCTGTTCGATCCTGCTGCCGAATCTTTCGTATATCCTGTAGAGATCTGTCTTTCTTCCGATGAAGAAACAGGATTCAGCAAGAAGGATTCCTCCTGCCACGTCTACGATCACATGCTGTTTCGTAAGAAGTGTGGATACAAATACCAGAATCGCAATTACCATGGACACTCTCTGATACCAGCGCGGAATTTCTTTCCTGCCACGGATTCCCAGATAACAGAACCAACTTACCAGACAGTGGATGGATGGAAATAGATTGTCTGCCGCGTCAATCGAATACAGCCACAGAGCTGCCTGATTCCACAAACCGCCCCCTGTGATCACCGGTCTTGTATTTGTCGTTGGAAATGCAAGAAAAAACACAAGGCAGATACATCTCGATATAAAATCTCCTGTAAAAAACTGATAGACACTGCGCCGATCCTGCCTTGCAATAAGAATGTAATTGACAGCCCAGAAGACATAACAGCCAAAATAGATCACCAGAAACTCCGGGACAAAAGGGAATCTTCTGTCCACGCCTGTCTCGATATTGTGATGATACCATCCGCCTGCGATCATCCTTGAACCTGAATAGACAAGACAATTAAATACAAAAGAAAATATAACCGGAAAAACTCCATAAGCAGGGAGTATTCTCGTAAGACCTTTTAAAAGCTTTTGCATAATGTACTCCCTTCGTTTTTCATATAAAACAGTATAGCATTCCCTGACAGGTGAGGCAACTAAAGTACGAAAACATTAAGAATTCTTAAGAAAAAAGTTATATTCTTTTCAGCTTTGCAAATGCTGCAAACATTTTTTTTGTACCAAAGCGGTCAAAATCTACGGTAACCTCATAATCTCTGCCGCCTTCTACGATATCTTTAACGATGCCAACACCGAATTTGACATGGCGCACGGTATCACCGACTCCGTAATCAAGGGAATCCGCTTTGGTCACTTTGAAGTTCTGTGGCTGAAATGCCTTCGTATGGAAATTCTTCTTCATCTGAAGATAACTGTTCAGTGAAGATTTCGTCTCCGGCATCTTCGGTTTGCGCTCCTGCACAGTATTTCCGAGTTCTACCAGTTCACGCGGAATCTCCCTCACAAACCTGGATACACGGTTATACTGCGTCTCCCCACGTACCATACGCTGCTGCGCACTGGTCAGTGTCAGTTCTTTCATTGCACGGGTAATACCTACATAACACAAGCGACGCTCTTCTTCCATGTCGGAAGGATCTCCCGAAAAGATACTCATGCTGCCCGGAAACATCCCGTCTTCCATACCGGCAAGATAAACATACGGAAACTCCAGTCCCTTTGCACTGTGAAGGGTCATCAGAATCACATAATCCTGATTTTCATCAACTGAATCAATCTCCGCTATCAGGGCAATTTCCTCAAGGAAGCCGGACAGAGTCGCTTCGCGTTCTTCATCCTTCATGGCTTCTTCATAAGAAACCGTCTTGGAAATCAGTTCATCAATATTTTCGATTCTTGCTCTTGCCTCATCAGTATCCTCGGCTTTGAGTTCATCCACATAACCGGTCAGGTCAATGATCTCTTCAAGAAGTTCTGACACAGAATATGCCTGTGCTTTGCTCTTTAATGACTGAATAAAAGTCACAAAGCCCTCGATCTTTGACAGACTTCTTCCGATTGACGGAACCTCCTCCGCCACACGAAGGGCATCATAAAAACTGATATTCATCATATCCGCATAATCCTGCACCCTGCCGACAGTCGTTGCACCAATGCCACGCTTCGGTACATTTAAGATACGCCGTACGGCAAGATCATCCGCTGCATTGTCTACAGTCTTTAAATAACACAGAAGATCTTTGATTTCTTTTCGTGCATAGAAATTTACACCACCGACGATCTTGTACGGAATATTGGCAAGCAGACATTTTTCTTCAAAAAGTCGTGACTGGGCATTTGTACGGTAAAGTACTGCGCAGTCATGGTAATCTGCCGTGCCGTCACGGTGGCGCTTCGCAATATCACCCACAACATATTCTGCTTCTTCATAGCCGTTCATAAACTGACGGAAATGTATCTTCTCTCCTTCCGGATTCTCCGTCCAGAGAGTCTTTTCTTTACGTTCGGTATTATTGGAGATCACACCGTTTGCCGCATTAAGAATATTCTGTGTGGAACGATAATTCTGCTCAAGGCGGATGACTTTTGCATTCGGAAATACTTTCTCGAATCCCAGAATGTTGCCGATATTGGCTCCGCGGAACTTGTAAATAGACTGGTCATCATCACCTACTACACAAAGATTTTCATATCTGGATGCAAGAAGGCTTACAAACTTAAACTGTGCAGTATTCGTGTCCTGATACTCATCAACCATGATATATCGGAACCGCTCCTGATAAGTCTGCAGTACATCATCGCAGTTCTGAAACAGCTCAACAGTTTTTACGATCAGATCATCAAAATCGAGCGCATTATTTCTTCGAAGCGCCGCCTGATATTCACGATAAACCTGCGCAGCTCTTTTCTGATTAAAATCTGCTCCGGCATTCATCTCCATCTCATCCGGATTCAGAAGCTCATCCTTCGCATGGGAAATCTGCGCCAGAAGTGCGCGTTCCTTAACTTTCTTTGTGTCGATGTTCATCTTGCGGCAGATTTCTTTCATCAGGGTTTTCTGGTCATCTGCATCATAGATCGTAAAATTATTATCATAACCAAGGCGATCGATATGACGTCTCAGAATGCGCACACATGTAGAATGGAAAGTGGATACCCACACACTGCCTCCACCGACGTTGCCTGCGATCCGGTCGACACGCTCACGCATTTCGTGCGCAGCCTTATTTGTAAATGTGATCGCAAGTATATTCCACGGATTGATTCCTTTCTCCACAATCAGATATGCGATCCTGTGTGTCAGTACTCTGGTCTTTCCTGACCCTGCTCCTGCAAGAATCAGAAGCGGTCCTTCTGTATAGAAAACCGCCTCCCTCTGGCGGTCATTTAATGTATCATATATGCTCATCAGATTTCTCCTGTCTCTCATTGGTCAGTTCAGTATGTCGAACTGATGTTTTCATGTCTTTTGTTATTATACATGAAAGCCCTCACGGGGTAAAGGAATTTTAAAAAAACCATTTACAAGTAGTATTTAAAACTATATAATAAAGCCTATAGGTGATGAATCAACATTCTGCCTGCTCATCCAGGCAAAGGAGATGAATATATGTCAGTAACTACAGAATCTATGATTCGCAATATTCTGGAACGCGTTTCCGGAATCGGCTATGTGAAGCCAGAGGACATTCCGAATATAGATCTTTATATGGATCAGGTAACCACCTTTATGGAAGCACAGCTTGCACATTCAAAGCGTTATAAAGACGACAAAATCCTCACCAAGACCATGATCAACAACTACGCAAAGAATAATCTGCTCCCTTCCCCCGAGAAGAAGCGTTATTCCAAAGAGCATCTGCTGGTCCTGATCTTTATCTACTACTTTAAAAACATTCTGTCGATCAACGATATCCAGACACTGCTCGGACCGCTGACCGACAAATACTTTAAATCAGAAGGAAACATGGATCTTACTTCTATTTACACAGAAGTATTCAGTATGGAAAAAGGCCAGATTGAGGCCCTCCAAAAAGAACTGCTGGAACGTTATGAGATTGCACAGGAGACTTTTGAGGATGCGCCGGAAGAAGACAAAGATTTTCTTAAGTTATTTTCCTTTATCTGTCTCTTAAGCTTTGACGTTTATGTCAAAAAGATGCTCATTGAACAGATGATCGACGATCTTCGTGCTTCGACGGATCATGATCCGAAACACAAATCCAAGAAATAATATGCAGAACTTAACTTTCCTGCTTTCTGCAAAAAATTACCTGCATCACTGCAGGTAATTTTTATTTACGTAACCAAATTTTCCAAGTCGTTCAGAGTACACTCTCCAGTAAGTACTGTCACTGGAATCTGCAATCTGTACGATATCACCGGTGTTCAGTCTGCCGATTTCATTCTCGTCATCATATGCCATCTCACTTCGAAGAGCAAGATATCCGCTCGTTACCTTAACGGTCTTACGGATCACACTGACTGCGTCAACAAGATAATCCTTATTCACATATCCACCCTTGCCAAGTCCGGGTGCATATACCAACCAGTAGGAACTGTCGCTGGAATCCGCAATCTGTACAGTATCTCCGGTATACAGCTTCCCGATCTCGTTAGAAGATTTGAACGCTTTTTCTGTACGAAGTGCCAGATAACCGCTCTGTACACGGACATTGCATTCGTATGCAGAATTTGCAAGATAATTACAGTTCGTATAACCATACTTATCAAGCTTCGGAGAATAAACATACCAGTAAGTACTGTCACTTGCATTCATCACATCTACCGTGTCTCCGCTGTACAGTTTCCCGATCTCATTGGCATCGTTATATGCCTGTGCATTACGAAGTGCCAGATAACCGCTCGCAACAGCAACCGAATACGTATTCATATCTTCTGCACAATAGTCAACTGCTTTTGCCTCTGCCATAACCGGTACTGCCAGAACAAATGTAAGCATCAGCACCAGCAGAGATCTCACTGCCTGTTTCATCCATTTACGATTCTTCCTCATAGTATAGCCCCCTTTTTTCTTTCGACAAACGCTTAACTGTTCTTGTCAAATTTTTTATTATATTATATCATATATGAAACTACTTTCTGTAAAATTAATTCATCAGGAGGATACAAAAATGCGAAAATTTTTATCCCTTTTTCTCGCCGGATGCCTGATTTTTCTGCTTCCGGCTACGATCTGGGCTTCAGCAGAAACTACTTATGAAAGTGAGCAGGGACAGGCTATGATCAAAGCTCCCTCTTCATCTGTGTTTGGCAGCGGAGATTCCACTGATTCAGCCGATGATGCGGACAGTTCGGATTCTGACAGTTCAGAAGGCGACGAAGATACTGTTTCTTCCGGAATTGACTGGTCAGCCGCAAATACAGCCTCCCGCGCCACTTCCGATAACTCAGGCTTTACCGTATGTATCGATCCGGGACATCAGGGCAGCTGGGTCGACATGAGCGCACAGGAACCGATGGCTCCCGGCTCTTCCCAGACCAAAAACAAAGCGACGACCGGCACCACCGGCAACTATTCCAAAGTTCCGGAATACGAAGTAAATCTACAGGTATCTCTGATTCTTGAAAAGGAACTGACTTCCCGCGGATATAAAGTCGTCATGACACGAGAAGACAACGATAAAGCGATCAGCAACAAAGAACGTGCGGAATTTGCCACCTCTGAGGGTGCAGATATTACCGTCCGCATCCATGCAAACAGCGACAACAGCGCATCCGCTGCCGGAGCACTTACTATGGCACCGACCAGCGCCAACCAGTATCTTGATACAGACCTTATCGAAAAAAGTAATACTCTGGCCGAATGTGTCATAAACAGCTACTGTTCTGCCACCGGACTTGCCAACAAAGGCGTGATCTCTGCTGACAATATGACCGGTACCAACTGGAGTACTGTACCTGTTGCGATCCTGGAAATGGGATTTATGAGCAATGAAAGTGATGACATGTACATCACCGATACTTCCCACCACGAAACAATGGCAAAAGGAATCGCCGACGGAATTGATGAGTACTTCAACATCGTTGCATCTGATCTCACCGGATCAGGAAAACATCTTTCCGATCTGACCGATACACTTGAAAAGACTTATGTCGATCCACTTGAAGCAGCTAATGAAACCTGGGCAATTGCTGCCATGGATCTGAGCGACCATGCTTACAGTACTGTAAATGCGGAAGTATCCATGCAGTCTGCCAGTGTGATCAAAGCTTTCATCATGGCTGCTGTCTTCGATAAACTTGTTTACACTGGCGGAGCGACGGAACCTTCTTCTGATTATGAAAACAGTCTGAAATCTCTCCTGACCCAGATGATCACGGTCAGTGACAACGACGCCGCAAATGAGCTTGCACGCAGACTTGGCGGCGGGGATTTCCAGAAAGGCGCATCTGTCTTAAATGAATTCTGTCAGGAACACGGATATGCATCTACACATCTCGGGCGGGAATTTCTGGCTTCCAACCCGACCGATGACAATTATACAAGTGCCTCCGACTGCTGCCGTCTCCTGTCTGACATTTACAGCGGAAGCATGGTAAACGCAGATGCTTCCTCCGACATGCTGACACTTCTGAAAGCTCAGACACGCACCGGCAAAATCCCATCCGGCATTCCGTCCGGTGTGGAAACCGCCAACAAAACCGGTGAACTTTCTGCAGGTGACGGTCTCGGTGTAGTCGAAAACGACATTGCGATTGTTTTTGACAAGGAGCATCCCTATGTCATCTGTGTACTCTCAAACAACATCCGGAACAATTCAAGCGCACAGGAAACCATCCAAAAGATTTCCGCGGATGTCTATCAGTATATGACCTCCCGGAAATAAAACAACTTCTGAACAGTTCAGACAGACAATAGAAAAGGAACAGGTTATCGGAGTTTACATTGCTCCATAATCTGTTCCTCTTTTTCTTATGTGATCTTTCTTTGATTATGTCGTTTATTCTTCTGTCTTGCCTTCTGCTTCTTTTTCTTTCATTCTGGCAAATACCATCTCATAACCGTCGTTTCCGTAATTCAAAGAACGGTTTACACGGCTGATCGTCGCGGTAGAAGCACCGGTCTTTTCAGAAATATCCAGATATGTGCGCTTGTCTGTCAGCATCTTTGCAACTTCAAAACGCTGTGACAGAGAAAGAAGCTCGTTAATCGTACATACATCCTCAAAAAATGTATAACACTCTTCTTTATTCTTCAGACAAAGGATTGCTTCAAATAAATGGTCAACCTCTTCTGTTCTGATTTTTTTACCCATGATCCCTTCTCCTTTAGTTCCATTTTGTTTTAGTCTTGTTTTCTGTTTTGTGTCTTATTCATATACATCGTATTTTAACACTTTAACATACGAAAAGCAAGGACTATTTTAACGCATTAATATATCCCCTCAATGCATTCACAGAACGATTCACAACCAGCTCCTCCGGAAAATCCAGTTCTTCCAAAAGTCCCCTTGCCGCATCAAATTCCGCAATGTGTGTGTCAAAATGTGCATCACTGTCCATCACGACCGGGACCTGATATTTCATACAGAATTTAAGCATCTTTACATCATTTTCCCTTGCATTCTGCCGAAATGAAGTCGGTACAAGTGAATGATTGTTTACTTCCAGAATCTTACCATATTCCTTTGCCCCCTGTACGAGAGCTTCATAATCCACTTCATAGCGCCCGTCATCCGGATGTCCAATAATATTGACATATGGATTCTTCATCACATTCAGATAGGCACTTGTATTCTCTTCACGTGAGCCCGGTTTCATACACGGCAGATGAAGACTGGCGATTCCGATGTCTATTCCCCGAAGTTCCTCTTCCTTCAGATCAACCTCACCTTGTGGATTCAGGATATTAAGCTCCGCTCCCAGCAAAAGTCGTATTCCGTAAAGTTCCCTCGGAACTGTCTTCAGATTATGAAAATAATAATTATAGCAGGTTCCCGGCATCATCGGCGCATGTTCTGTAATTCCCAGAATCTCAAGTCCCCTGTCTGCTGCTGCTTTTGCCATTTCGCGCAGCGTATTATATGCGTGACCGCTTGCAATTGTATGTGTATGCAGATCCATCACGGTTTCGTATCTCATTTCATCTGTCCTCGTCTTTCTTGTATGCTGTCTGTAAACAATAACCAGTATACTACCTTTTTTTCATTTTGTAGATACTCTGTTGAATTTTTTATCAGTCTAAAGTATAATAAGAACAAATGTACGCATTTATGTAATAGAATGGAGGATCTCTTATGGATCTGTTTGAATATGCCAAATCAAAAACCCTTGACCGTGAATCACCTCTGGCTTCCCGTCTTCGTCCGACGACGCTGGATGAAGTGGTCGGCCAGGAACATATCGTCGGCAAAGACAAATTATTATACCGTGCTATCAAAGCCGATAAGCTGACTTCTGTCATCTTTTACGGTCCGCCCGGCACAGGCAAGACAACTCTCGCCAAAGTCATTGCCAATACGACCAGTGCCAATTTTACCCAGATCAATGCCACCGTTGCCGGCAAGAAAGACATGGAGCAGGTTGTACAGGAAGCGCAGAATAATCTTGGGATGTACGGACGCAAGACCATCCTTTTTATCGATGAGATCCACCGCTTCAATAAGGGACAGCAGGATTATCTTCTTCCTTTTGTAGAGGACGGAACAATCATTCTCATCGGGGCTACGACCGAAAATCCATACTTTGAGGTCAACGGGGCTCTTCTTTCCCGTTCCATCATCTTTGAACTGAAAGCCCTGAGTACCGAAAATATCCGTACGCTGCTTCTCCGTGCAGTCAACGACTGTGACAGGGGCATGGGCAATTACGGTGCTGTGATCGACAATGATGCTCTTGATTTTCTCGCCGATATGGCAGGTGGTGATGCAAGAAGCGCATTAAACGCTGTTGAGCTTGGCATCCTCACCACCCCGAAGAGTACTGACGGACATATCCACCTGACGCTGGAAGTTGCTTCGGAATGTATCCAGAAGCGCGTTGTCCAGTATGATAAAAAAGGTGATAACCACTACGACATCATTTCCGCCTTTATCAAGAGTATGCGTGGTTCCGATCCGGATGCTGCAGTTTACTATCTTGCCAAAATGCTCTACGCCGGCGAAGATATCAAGTTTATTGCACGGCGTATCATGATCCTTGCCTCCGAAGATATCGGAAACGCAGACCCGCAGGCGCTTTCTGTCGCAGTTGCCGCAGCACAGGCCGTTGAGCGTGTCGGTATGCCGGAATCACAGATCATTCTCTCTCAGGCAGTCACCTATATGGCATGCGCCCCGAAGAGTAATTCCGCAGTCAATGCGATCTTTGCCGCAATGGATTCCGTAAAACGCACACGCACCACTGTACCGGTTCACTTGCAGGATGCACATTACGGCGGGCACGAAAAACTCGGCAAAGGTATCGGTTATAAATATGCCCACAGCTATCCGAACCACTATGTCGAACAGCAGTATCTCCCGGACGAAATCCAGGGAGAGCGTTTCTATGAACCGGGAGACCTTGGCTATGAGAAAGAGATCAAGGCTTATATGCACAGAATTAAAGGCAGGGAATGAATTCCCCGCCTTTTGCTTATCATTATTTACCTTTCTCATTGCCTGAGAAGCTCAGATCAGCTCGCCCATCAGGTTCTCATAAATCTCCTGACTCTTTTTCGGCCAGTTACTGCAGATGGCCTGTGCCGCTTCTTTTCCCGGAGCTACCAGTGTCAGATCCAGAACCGTCGATTCTTTCTCAATGATCTGACAGCGCACTGCATGTGCGCCCTGTGGTGTCGTATAATAATCTGCCGGTGTCAGGATGCGTTCCTGCCTCTGTCCGCCATGACTTTGCAGATATTCTTTTATTTCATTTTTGATTTCTCCGGACAGCTCCTTCTCAAAATAAGAAAGTGTCTTCGCTCCTTCTTCCGTCAGTTCGTAATAGGAGCTGTTGGAGATTGTACGTTTCCGGAGTAATTCTGTTTCGGTCAGCTCCGAAAGCACCTTTTGCAGTTGAAAATAATCCGTGTATTCACGGTCAAGTATAAATTCTGAAATCTGAGAATTTGTCAGTGTTTCCTTTGCATGTTTCGCCATATATAAGACGATCAGCTTGTACGTTGTGAATGGTTCTGCCATTTCAGTCACCTCTTTCTCATACTTCTCATACTGTCTGATGTCTGAACTGTCTGCCCTGCCAGTTTCCCCGTATCTTCATCTCATGATGCAGAAGATTCAAAACTTCTCTCTTACGGCTTGCCCACAGAGGCGCAATCAGAAGATCCGCCGGTCCGTCTCCCGTCATCCTGTGAATCACGATTGAAGGATCCAGATGTTCCAGACACTCAATCAGCAGATTCAGATACTCTTCTCTTTCGTAAACATGAAACTTCCCGGCGAGATAATCATCCGCCAGATCCGTCCCACGAAGTACATGCAGCAGCTGCAGCTTGATACCCTGTATATCCCTTCCGTTCAGATAGTCCATCGTCCCGAGGATATCTGCATCAGATTCTCCCGGAAGTCCCAGTATCGTATGAACGATAACCTGTATTCCATGTGATCTGAGCCGATGTACTGTCTCCTCAAAACAGGAAAGCGGGTATCCTCTTCGGATATAAGCGGCAGTCCGCTCATGTATCGTCTGAAGTCCCAGTTCGATCCACACCGGCTTGATCTGATTAAGCTCATCCAGAAGTGCAAGAACCTCATCTCCGATGCAGTCCGGTCTTGTCCCGATGGACAATGCTACTACGGAAGGATGCCGGATTGCCTCCGAAAAAATCTTCCGAAGGTATACGACCGGTGCATACGTATTCGTGTATGCCTGAAAATAAGCAATATATTTGTGAATCGGACGTTTCGCACGAAGCATCTCGATCTGGCTGTCAATCTGATCGGTTATGGAAAACGTCGGATCTGCTGCAAAATCGCCGCTTCCTCCGGCACTGCAGAAAATACAGCCCCGGCTTCCCAGCTTACCGTCCCGGTTCGGACAGGACATGCCGCCATTCAGAGTAACTTTGTAGACTTTTTCGCCAAACGTCTGCTTAAGCATATAGTCCAGAGAATGATACGGCTTGCCGTTCCAGTTTCTTATACTCTGCCCTGCAACCGTCTTTTCACTCATACAGACTCGCCTGCACTTTCCTGCCCGGCTTCTTCTTTTGGCATATAGTTGTCAAAAATCTTCGCAAGGAAATAGGAATTACAATATGCGATCAGTGCAAATCCCATAAGCAGAAACAGCACAAACAGTGTCGACTGTATCTGATAACTTTTCACAAGCAGAAGCAACAGCGGGCATACAGCAATAATTACCATGACAACCGTATACGGAAAATGTCGGATTGCCATAAACAAAGCATTTTTGATCGTATTTTTGATCGTGTTATAGAATCTGGCAAGCACCGGATATACATACAAAAACAGGATAAAATAAATCAGCACAAATGCCATAAAGATAATTTGAAAGATCTGTCCGGCTCCTCCCTGCATTGCTTTTGACACATTCAGGTCTACATAAAGGACCACACCGATCAGCAGCATGATCAGATTAATGATCGTTGCCTGTTTGAAATTCTGCTTAAAAGATTTAAAAAAGCTTCTTAAAATGTACGCTTCTTCATTACGTACCATTTTCAGTGTCACATAGTACATGGCTGTAATCGATGCACCTGCGGTAATGACCGGAATACAACAGACCACACAGATAATATTCAGAATACACAGATCCGCCACCTTACTCATAAACCTGAAAAATTTATTGTCCATATCAAAAATACGTCCCATGTGTATCGCTCCTTTTTTCTTCTCCGGATAACACCGGTCTCTGATAAATAGTATAACGAAAATCTCCACAAAAAGCAATCAAAACCCAAACAGTTGTTTTCTGTCTATAATATTCTCAGGAAGCTACGGCATAATCAGCTCATCTACCTTGACAAGCTCATACCCTTTTTCTTTCAGACTGTCCGCAAGTCTGAGTGCTGCTTCTACTGTCGTCTTATATTCATCATGCATCAGAATGATAGAACCATCTTTTATCTTTTCCTCTACAGTCTTTATGATCTGTTCAGTATTCTGTACCTTCCAGTCCAGCGTGTCAATCGTCCAGAATACCGGCATCATCTCCACACGCAGTTCCAGATTCTTTTTCCACGCCCCGAACGGAGGACGCATATACTGCGGATATCTTCCCGTTGTTTCATAGATCAGGTTGTTCGTCTTTAAGATTTCTTCTCTCGCTTTTGCATCACTCAGTTTATCAAGCTGAACGTGATGATAAGTATGATTTCCGACCAGATGTCCCTCCTCCTGCATACGTCTGACCAGATCCGGATTCTGCTCTACCTTTTCACCCAGAAGAAAAAATGAGACTTTTATATTTCTTGCGCGCAGTCCGTCAAGCAGCACGCTGGTATACCGTGCATCCGGTCCGTCATCAAAAGTCAGTGCAGCTTTTGGATGTTCCACGGACTGTTCTACCAGCCTGAGCATCCCCTGACCTGCTATATTTGCTGCGATCGCTTTTCCGGAAGTACGCCGAACTTCCGGATCTGTACGCTTCCAGCCGACAGCAAGCACAAATACCACTATCAAAATCAGTAAAACACATACTTTTCTTTTTTTCATTAAGGTTCCCGGGCTTTCTTTGATTTTCAGATTCAGGCTCTGTTCAGTATATGAAAGAATGCACAAAAAAAGCACCGGAAGATAAAAAGCCTCCAGTGCCATTTTCTTTATTTATTGTAACTGTTCAGTACCCTCACAGTTACGAGCCAAAATGCATTCCAAATCACCTTCGGTGATGGCATTTTGCCTTATAGGTCTCGGGATTTTGGCAAAAAACATGCCAAAACGCCTCGCGGGATACTACCTTCTGAATAGTTACTATTTATTCAACATAATCTTAAGCTGTGCCTCGATCGCATCCACACATTTCTCAAATCCAAGCTTTCCGCTGTTCAGACAGAGATCGTAGTTTGTCGCATCGTTCCAGATACCGCCCGCAAACTTACGGTAATAATCCTGTTTGCGTTTGTCGTCTTTGAGAAGGAATTTCTCGACATCTTCTCTTGATCCGGAAATCTTCTCAGAAGCCTTCTCCACACGAAATTCCCAAGGCGCATGGATGAATACGCGTAATGTATTCGGACGATCTTTAAATACATAGTTTACGCAGCGTCCTACGATAACGTAGGATTCTTTTTCCGCAAGATCATTCACTACCTTCGCCTGATAATTAAACAGGTTTTCATCAGAGATGAAATCCTTGCTGCCCGGCTGATGCAGCCCACCTTTGTAAATGCTGTCTTTACTTCCGAAAAGAGAACTTTTGACTTTGTCGCCGGCCTCAACTTTTCCAAAAAGCTTCACATCTATTCCGCTCTCATCAGATGCCATCTGAATGATCTGTTTGTCATAAAAAGATATTCCCAGACGTTCTGCCAGCATTTTACCAACGGTACGTCCACCGCTTCCATACTGTCTTGCAATTGTGATTACAACCTGATCCATATCGATTCCTCCTTATTCTCCCAGATATGCTTTCTGGACAGATTCATCATGAAGCAGATCATCTGCTTTTCCTTCCAGAGTGATACTTCCTGTCTCAAGAACATACGCTCTGTCAGCAATAGAAAGGGCTTTCTTTGCGTTCTGCTCAACCAGAAGAACGGTTGTGCCACTTTCACTTACTTCTTTGATAATATCAAAGATCTCATTTACAAAGATCGGGGACAGACCCATGGATGGCTCATCCATCAGAATGATCTTTGGTTTGCTCATCAGAGCACGTCCCATAGCCAGCATCTGCTGCTCACCACCGGAAAGTGTACCGGCACGCTGTCCTGTACGTTCTTTCAGACGTGGGAATCTCTTGTATACCATTTCAAGACTCTGTGCAATCTCATTTTTATCTTTTCTTGTGTAGGCTCCCATCAGAAGGTTTTCGTATACAGACATATCTGCAAAGACACGTCTTCCTTCCGGAACATGCGCCATACCCATCTCAACAATCTTATGTGCAGGTGTCTTTGTAAGATCTTTGCCTCCAAAGCTGATGCTTCCTGCTTTTGCCGGAATGATTCCGGTCAGTGTCTGCAGTGTCGTTGTTTTACCTGCTCCGTTTGCACCGATCAGTGCGATAACTTCTCCCTGTTCTACATGAAAGGAAATCCCCTTCAACGCCTGAATGACACCATAATAAACCTGGAGATCTTTTACTTCCAACATTGACATTTGATCTTCCTCCTATTCTCCCAGATATGCAGTAACAACTGCCGGATCTTTCAGAACCTTCAGTGTTTCGCCCTGTGCAAGCACCTGTCCGAAGTTCAGTACGGTTACTTCTTCACAGATACCTCCAACCAGTTTCATATCATGCTCGATCAGAAGAATGGTCATACCAAAATGTTTCTGTACAAAACGGATAGTATCCATCAGTTCCTGTGTTTCATTCGGGTTCATACCTGCTGCCGGCTCATCCAGCAGAAGAAGCTTCGGATTGGTAGCCAGCGCCCTGGCGATTTCGAGCTTACGCTGCTTACCATATGGAAGGTTTCCTGCAAGTGTATCCGCTTCTTTGTCGAGATCAAATACCTTAAGGATCTCCATTGCTTTTTCGTTCATTTCTTTTTCTACTTTGTGGTATTTCGGAAGTCTTAAGATTCCGGTCAGTGTAGAGTACGAATGATGGTTATGAAGTCCGACCTTAACATTGTCAAGAACCGGCATATCCTTAAACAGGCGAATGTTCTGGAAAGTACGCGCGATACCGGCTTTGTTGATCTCGATCGTACTCTTTCCTGTGATATCCTGTCCGTCAAGCTTGATGATACCTTCTGTCGGTTTGTATACACCTGTAAGAAGGTTGAAAATTGTTGTTTTACCGGCACCGTTCGGTCCGATCAGACCATACAGCTGACCTTTTTCGATGGATACATTAAATCCGTCAACTGCACGAAGACCGCCGAACTGGATAGCCAGATGATTTACCTCTAACATTGCCATAGTTAAGCTGCCTCCTTTTTATTCTTAGTGCCTCTGATTTTTTCCATGACACGTGCTCTCCAGTTTCTTGCTGCCGGTGCCCAGTTAAAGAGCATCATAACGATCAGGACAATCGCATAGATCAGCATACGGTAGTTTGCAAATCCACGGAGGAGTTCCGGAAGTGCATAGAGGATGATCGTTGCGATCATAGAACCTCTTAAGTTTCCGATTCCACCAAGCACGACATATACCAGAATCAGGATAGACATATTGTAGTCAAATCCGGATACCTTTAACATAGAAAGGTTATGTGCATACAGTACGCCTGCAACACCTGCAAGAGCTGCTGAAATAGTAAATGCAAGAAGTTTGAACTTCGTCACATCAATACCTACAGATTCTGCCGCAATACGGTTATCTCTGGTTGCCATGATCGCACGTCCGCTTCTGGAGTTTACCAGGTTCTGTACGATAAACAGTGTAAGCAATACCAGAATGATTCCGATCGGGAAGAAATAATGCTTTACGTCTTTATAAAGAGCACCTGTTCCTGAAATACCAAGTGCACCTTTGAGGATCTGTTTGCCGCCTGCTGCAAGCTTGAGATTTGCAGAACTTGTTGCAACATGAAGTCCGTTTTCATCAAAACCGACATACAGGATATTGATCAGGTTTTTGATAATCTCGCCGAATGCCAGCGTTACGATTGCGAGGTAGTCACCACGAAGGCGAAGTACCGGGATACCGATGATCACACCAAACACTGCTGCTACTGCTGCACCGATCAGAATTGCAAGGATAAATCTCGGCACCTGCGGGATATCACTTGCAATGTGAGAAAATAATGCACTGGAATATGCACCAACGCACATGAATCCTGCATGGCCAAGGCTCAGCTCACCGGAAAAACCTACAACCAGGTTCAGAGAGATTGCCGCAATCGTATAAACGCAAAGCGGAACCAGCAGACCTGTAAGAAGTCTTGAGAGGTTTCCTGTTCCGGAAAGGATCTCTACAATCACAAAAATTGCGATTACAATTCCATAGTTGATAAAATTGTTTTTTGTTGTTTTGTTCATTGTTTTTTTCATTCTGACCACCCCTTATACTTTCTCCTGGATGTTCTTTCCGAACAGTCCGGTAGGTTTTACAAGAAGTACCACGATCAGAACCGCAAAACAGATCGCATCTGCAACCTGAGAAGAAATATAGGCTTTACCGAAGATTTCGATCACGCCGAGAAGAATACCGCCGACCATGGCTCCCGGAATGGATCCGATACCACCAAATACAGCTGCTACGAATGCCTTGATACCAGGCATGGCGCCTGTATACGGAGTCAGTGTCGGATAGGTCTGACAGAGAAGAAGTCCTGCGATTGCTGCAAGTCCGGAACCGATTGCAAATGTCATCGAAATTGTCGCATTGACATTGACACCCATGAGCTGTGCTGCGTCACGGTCTTCAGAAACGGCCTGCATGGCACGTCCCGGTTTTGTCTTCTGTACAAAAAGCATCAGACCGGCCATAATCACAATACAACTCAGGATTGTTACGATCGTAATTCCCTTAATAACAAGCTGTCCGTCAAATAAAGACACCGACGGTACATCAATAACAGTTACAAAACTCTTGGCATCTGCACCGAAGATCAAAAGTGCCAGGTTCTGAAGCAAATAGCTGACACCAATCGCTGTGATCAGTACAGCCAGGTTGGATGACGCCTTACGAAGCGGGCTGTACGCTACTTTCTCGATCACCATACCAAGAACGGTACAGAAGATTACAGAAAGTGCAACAGCCAGCACCGGAGACATGCCTCCTCTGGTAACAGCGGTAAGGATCACATATGCACCGACCATGATGACATCACCATGAGCGAAGTTCAGCATTTTAGCGATACCATATACCATTGTATACCCCAGGGCAATGATTGCATAGATACTGCCCAGACTGATTCCATCTTTTAAATAGGATAAAAAACTCATAATGCACCTCTTTAAATAGTTGTCATATTAGTGCAAGAAAGGGGAACGGCCCTGTGATAACAGGCAACCGTCCCCCGTCCTCTGATTACATTATTTTAATCTGATTATTCCATTTCTACGTAAGCGCCGTCCTGGATTTCGAAAGCTTTTGGCTCTTTATCGCACTCGCCGTCTTCTGTCCATTTTGCTTTACCTGTAAGACCATCAAGCTCTACACTCAGCATTGCCTCAGACATAGCTGCGCTGATGTCTTCGTTGGACATATCCGGTGTGATCTCAGCTGCATCTGCCGCTGCTTTCATTGCATAGAGTACATCATATGTATCTGCTGCGAACTGGTTCGGAACCTCATCTTTGTTAGCATCTTCGTATGCTTTAACGAATGCCTGAGATTTCTCATCTTCTGATGTAGCAGAGAATGGTGTCAGAAGCATAACGCCTTCTGCAAGAGATGTATCGAAGTTTTCTACTCCGAGGATACCGTCCATACCGTCTACACCGAATTTCTTAACGTCGTCCATACCTGCATCATGTGCCTGCTGAAGAATCAGAGCATTGTCTGCATAGTAGTTAGGAAGGAACAGAAGTTCTGCACCGCTGTCTTTGATTTTCTTAAGCTGTACAGAGAAGTCTGTGTTGCTGTCTGCTGTGTATGCTTCATCAGCTACAATTTCCAGACCGTTTTCTTCTGCTGCTGCAACGAACGCATCGTTGATACCTGAGTTGTAGTCTGCGGATGAATCATAGAGAACTGCTACCTTTGTAGCAAGACTATGCTCACCGATGTACTGTGCGGATTTTGTTCCCTGTGCAGGGTCTGTGAAGCACATACGGAATTCGTTGCTTCCTGCTGTAATACTGTCCACTGCTGTTGCAGATGGTGTAAACATGAATGTGCTTTCTGCTGCTTCTGCTCCGACTGCAATACAGGAACCGGATGTTACAGTTCCGCAAAGCATCTGCATTCCTTTGTCAAGAAGGTCATTGTATGCGTTTACTGCCTTCTCCGGGTCAGCCTGATCATCACCTGCGTCAAGAATTTCTACGTTGTATCCGTTGAATCCACCGTTTGCGTTGATTTCCTCTGCTGCAACCTGTGCTGCGTGGTATACACCAAGACCATACTGTGCGTTGTCACCTGTCATAGGTCCGATTACACCGATCTTGAATGTCTCCGCATCATCCGCAAATACAGCCGTCGGCATCATTGTTGCTGTCATGGCTACTGCTGCTGTTACAGCAAGTACTTTTTTCATATTTTTCATAATAAGATCCTCCTATCTTATAATCAGCTCGCTTTACTTTCATTTGCTAAAGCTTTAATGTAGTTGATTATAGCATTCAGTTTCTACGATTGCAAGCAAAATTTTAGAATTTCTTTAGGATTTGTTTATTCAGCAAAAACTACTGTCTTTCTTATACGGACATTTTTAGTTATAAAAAAGACCGCAGTCCGATCGCGGCGCTGTGGTCTTTTATTCATATAATCAGCTATTATGCAACTGCTTTTTTAGCAATTTCAGCAAGTGCTGCAAATCCTTCTGCATCGTTTACTGCAAGTTCTGCAAGCATTTTTCTGTTGATGTCAACGTTTGCAACTTTCAGTCCGTGCATCATTTTGCTGTAGGAAAGTCCGTTCATTCTTGCTGCTGCGTTGATACGAGCGATCCAGAGCTGTCTGAACTGACGTTTTTTCTGTTTACGTCCTGCATAGGAGCTTGCAAGTGCTCTCATTACAGACTGTTTTGCTACTCTATACTGTTTGGAACGGGCTCCTCTGTAACCCTTTGCCAGTTTTAATGTACGGTTATGTCTTTTCTTTGCGTTTAATCCGCCTTTAATTCTTGCCATTTCTTATTTTCCTCCTGTTCGTCTTCCGATATCGTCTGCTGCTTATTATAAATAAGGCAGTGCTTTCTTAATGTTCTTAAGGTTTGTAGAATCTACAACAGTAGCTTTTCTCAGATTTCTCTTTCTCTTCTGAGATTTCTTTGTTAAGATATGGCTCTTGTAAGCTTTATTTCTCATGATTTTTCCGGTTCCGGTTTTTTTGAAACGTTTTGCTGCTGCTCTACAGGTTTTAATCTTAGGCATAATAAAATCCTCCTTAATTCGTGGTTCTGTTTTTTATTTTATATTATCATAAATATGTGTGTGAAACACGTTATCTCTGATAACTGCTTAACGCTTTTCACTGAGGAACATGGTCATGCTTCTTCCTTCGATCTTCGGAGCTTTCTCTACGACTGCGATGTCTGTGAGAAGTTCTGCAAAATCATCCAGAACATGTTTGCTGCTTGACATATGTGCCATCTCTCTTCCACGGAAACGTAATGTGACTTTTACGCGGTCGCCCTTGGAGAGGAATTTTCTCGCTGCATTGACTTTTGTCTTCAGGTCGTTTGTATCAATGTTAGGAGAAAGACGTACTTCCTTGATGTCGATTGTTTTCTGTTTTTTCTTAGCTTCTTTTTCCTTACGGGAAAGCTCATAACGATATTTACCGTAGTCGATAATCTTGCACACCGGTGGTTTTGCCTGTGGCGCGATCTTTACAAGATCCAGTCCGGCCTCCTGTGCCTTTGCAAATGCTTCTCTGGAAGACACGATACCGAGCTGTGCTCCGTCCGGTCCGATCAAACGTACTTCTTTGTCTCTGATCTGTTCGTTAATCATTAAATTGCTAATTGTAGTACACCTCCATACCTGTAAATGATAAACCTGACTCTCAAGTCACCCTCTGCGTTTGCGAAAACAAAAAAGAGTATGGACAGACTCCACACTCTACTATATCCAGACGCACAAAAAATCATGTGACGTCTACAGCATTAACTGCTGTGCTGCGATATATAAACCCGAGCCGCATCAACACGTGCGCTGAGGTGAGAGTGTAACTCTGCTTTGTTTTCTCCACGTACTTGTATAAGATATCATGTCTTTTATATGATGTCAAGTTTTTATTATATTATTTTTTGTATATTTTTCTTCGACCTGCAAATACTACTTTTTGCATGGATCTTTATGATTATGTTATTTTATCTGATCAAGGAGGTTACAAACATGACTATTCTGAACTGTTCTGCAACAAAATGTATCTACAACGACAACAAACTCTGTTCCCGCGGTGATATCGAAATCACCGGTGACAACGCACACCGTGCTGATGAAACAAGCTGCGGAAGCTTCCGCGACCGTACGACAGCTGCCATGCAAAACAGCGGTGCCGAACACTGCGGCTGCGAAAAGATCAACATTGACTGCAAAGCACAGGAATGCACCTACAACAACAAATGTAACTGCACCGCCTCCGCCATTGATGTAACGGGATGCAGTACCGATGGCTGTAACGAAACAAAATGCAGCACCTTTGCCTGTAAATGCTGAAAATCAAATACCATGATGTAATGCCAAAAAAAAGAGACGCTGTTGATACAGCGTCTCTTTGTCTGTCGAATTGATTTATCTGTTTCTTAAGAAATCCGGGATCTGGATGTCCTTTTTCTGTACAGTGCTGGTCGGGACTTTACCTGTGTAAGAACCACTGTTCATAGTCGGAAGGCTGAAGCTTGGCATAGTCATATTGCCAGCCGGAGCTGCAGAACCTGTTGTGGATTTACGTACGGTAAATGGTGTCGTATTACTTCTGCTTCCAAATGGAGTTGCCTTTGCTGTTGTATCGGATAATCCGGTAGCAATAACTGTGATTCTTGCATAATCTGCAACAGAATCATCATACATGGCACCAAAGATGATGTTTGCATCTTCGCCTGTCAGTTCCTGTACATAGCTTGCTGCATCGTTTGCATCCATAAGAGAAATATCACCGGAAATATTGATGATAACATGAGTTGCTCCCTTGATGGTTGTCTCAAGAAGCGGGGAAGCTACTGCCTGCTGAACAGCTTCCATGGCTTTGTCGTCTCCTCTTGCTTCTCCGATACCGATATGCGCAATACCTTTATCTGTCATAACTGTCTGTACATCGGCAAAGTCAAGGTTGATCAGTGCCGGCAGATTGATCAGGTCTGTGATGCCCTGAACTGCCTGCTGCAGAACTTCGTCTGCTTTGCGGAGTGCTTCCGGCATCGTTGTACGGCGATCTACGATCTCCAGTAATTTGTCATTCGGGATGACGATCAGTGTATCAACAGCTTTCTTCAGATTTTCGATTCCGGAAAGAGCATTGTTCATACGTGTCTTTGCTTCGAAACGGAAAGGTTTCGTAACAACACCTACGGTGAGGATTCCCATTTCTTTGGCTGCTGCTGCGATTACCGGAGCAGCACCTGTACCGGTACCACCGCCCATACCACAGGTAACGAATACCATGTCAGCGCCTTCAATCAACTGTTTAACTTCTTCTATGCTCTCCTCGGCTGCCTTCTGGCCAACTTCCGGCTGTGCGCCTGCGCCGAGACCCTTTGTAATCTTTTCACCAATCTGAAGTACTGTTGGAGCCTTGCAAAGTGTCAGAGCCTGTTTATCAGTGTTTACACCAACAAATTCAACTCCTCCGATGGCTTCTTCAACCATTCTGTTTACTGCATTATTTCCAGCTCCGCCCACGCCGATTACAATAATCTTAGCGGAGGACTCAGCTTCATTCGACATAATCTCTAACAATGTACTTCCTCCTTTATTTTCCTGACATTAGCGTATCAGGCTACATATAGATATATCATATATTTTTTTTTTGAATTAATCAACCACTATTTTGGTTTTTTTATACTTTTTTCACGATTATTCGCCATGTACGGCTATTCGTAATCACTTTCATCTGAGTATCCGGAATCCCATCCATCATACTCTCCGTAAGACTCATCGCTGTAACTGTCATCTTCTGAATAATCCTGGTCTTCATCCGTTTCATCCGAGTTATCGTTTTCAGACCCATCAGAACTGTCGGTGGAATCCGTACCGCTGTTTCCCGCATTGTCCGGCATCGGCCCTACATAATTGCCGTCCCGGTCATACTCGCTGACACCGTCGAAGCCGCCGGATTCGTTGTAGCCGCCCTTCCAGTCTCCGAAACTGTCGATCAGTTCCTGTGTCGGTTCTGCGCCAACGTAGTTCAGATCCGCGTCATATTCACCGGAACCTGTATAATCGCCTTCTTCATCATAGCCACCAATCCAGTTTTCTTTTGCATAATCAAGCTCTGTCTTCGGTTTCGCTCCGACGTATTTGCCATTCTCATCATATTCACCGTCACCGGTATAATCGCCATTCTCGTCGTAACCGCCTGTCCAGTTCTCGGCTGTCACTTCTTCCTCTTCCTTCTCAAAGGTAACGGTCTTGGAAGATTCCGTGACATTCTCCATATGAAGGATTCCCTTCTCACCGGTGATCTGCGGAAGGATTGCAATCGTCCGACTCATTTTATCCTCCAGATAGCGGTCCTTGCCAAGTTTTACCGTAATATCACCGTATATCAGATTAATCGAGTAATCTTCATCCAGTTCAATATAATCCGGTATCATGTCATTTTTTGCAAAGATTGTGGATAACGCAACTGCTGTATTCAGTACTGTATCCTTGATTGGAATCTTCTCATTCATAACAGTCTTCTTGACGGTAATGCCCTCGAAATACGGTACAGATTCATCTCTCGTCCTGCTGCTTTCAATAAATTTGCCATTACGGTCAAAGTAAATATAACTGTCAAGATATGGAATACAGCCGACTACGTTTTTTTCTTTCACACCGATCACGATGGAATTTCTTCCGGAACGGCTTACAGAATACGATTCCACATATGGCACATTCTCCACTTTTGCTTTGGAGCATGTGATCGGCGCCAGTATTGAATTCGAGGAAAATGCCCCTGTCAGAATCATTTTCTTCAGCTCTTTCTTGCTGTAGTGGGTATTTTCCATAACTTCGACATGCGTTACATGAAAAAAAGAAAAGAAAAAAATAATCCCGGTGAGCAGAATTGCCCCAACTGCCAGCCCGGTCTTTTTCGCTGCACTTTTTGTTAATTTAAATTTTTTATAATTGGATGTTCTCATAAAAAACAGTACCTGTATCCTCTGTTATCAAACCGCCTAATTTCTTAAAGTCGCCGCCTATGTCCTCATATCCGCGCCGGATAAAAGAACAGTCGCGTATCACAGAACTTCCCTCTGCTGCAAGCGCCGCCACCAGAAGTGCCGCGCCTCCCCGCAGTTCCTCTGCATAAACACAGTTTCCATGCAGCTTTCCTCCGCAGACAATTGCTGTGTTTCCGTCCACCCGAATATCTGCGCCCATTTTGCGTAGTTCATGGCAGACCTTAAAACGGTTTTCAAATATATTTTCTTTTATTATACTTTTACCGGGAACAGTTGCCAGAACCGCCAGAAGCGGTGACTGCAAATCTGTGGGGAATCCCGGATAGACCTCTGTCTCCAGAAACGGAAGGGAAAAACATACCCGGCTTCCGTCCGCTATTAGTTTACCACTGTTCCATTCATATTGTCCACCCATTTTCCTATATACTTGAAGGAAGGTATCCAGTTCCCCCTCCGGTGCATTCTCGATCACGATGTGTCCTCTGGTAGCGGCGGCTGCGCAGATATACGTACCGGTCACGATCCGGTCCGCCGGAATCTGCATCTTCGTACCACAAAGTTTTTCTGTTCCCTCGATGCAGATACAATCCTCTCCTGCTCCTTCGATCTTTGCCCCCATTGCATTCAGAAAACGGCAGAGCCATACGATTTCCGGCTCTCTGGCACAGTTTCGAAGCGTGGTAGTACCTTTTGAAAGCGTCGCACACAGAATCGCCTGTTCTGTTGCCCCGACACTCCTTTTCGAAAAAACAATTTCCGTCCCGCAAAGCTTTTTACAGGAGACCGTTATTTTTTTCTCTTCTTCTTTTATTTCCGCCCCAAAACGCCTTAATACATAAAGATGAAGATCCACCGGTCGCTTCCCGATCACACAGCCGCCCGGATAGCCTATCTCCGCCTGCTGATTTCTGGCAAGAATCGGTCCCAGAAGAATGATTGAACTGCGCATCCTGCCGCTGTATATTTCCGGCACATGACTTCCGTCTGCATGGGTACAGTCCAGATACAAATCATGGTCTTCCCACCATGTTTCCGCCCCCAGCGCGCGTAAAATTTCTTCCATATAAAAAACATCCGTAATTCGCGGACAGGCTTTCAGTACATTGATGCCACGATAAAGAAGCGCTCCCGCCATCAACGGCAGCACCGTATTTTTAGAACCCTGAACGGTTATATTTCCATGAAGACAGTTTCCCCCGATTACGTGAATTTCATCCAAACATTCCACTCCCTCAGGGACTCTTGCTGTTATTATATGCAAAAGACCAGATCCCGTTCATTTCCAAGCGGAATCTGGTCTTATGAAATCAATATTTATTGCCCTGCCACAGCGATTACAGGTTTCTGACATATTCTTTAAACATATCTCCGCGCTGTTCATAGTTGTCAAACTGTCCCCAGCTTGCACATGCCGGTGAAAGAAGAACGGCATCTCCCGGATTTGCCTTTTCTGCACATACCTTTACTGCCTCTTCAAGGTTTTCACATAAGATGCACGGACATACACCGAGGCGCTCTGCTGCCTCTTTGATCTTATCGCGTGTCTGGCCGATCAATACCAGATAACGTACTTTGCCGTCGAAGGCATTCAGCCATTCATCATAGCTGGAACCTTTGTCATAACCGCCGCCGATCAGAAGTGTCGGACGGTTCATTGCCTGAATGCCTTTGATTGCAGCATCCGGATTGGTTCCCTTGGAATCGTTATAATATGCAACACCATTTTTCTCTGTTACATATTCGATACGATGCTCCACTGCAGTAAATTCACAGATGCTCTTACGGATGCTCTCCACCGGAACACCTGCATAATATGCCATTGCAGATGCAGCCATGACGTTTTCGAAATTGTGCTGTCCGAGAAGTTTGAGCTCTCCGGTATGCACCAGCGGAATCTCTTCTTCAGAAGTTTTCAGGATGATCTGATCACCATCCAGATAAATTCCCTCTTCAAGCTTACGTACACTTGAGAAATATACAACCTTCGGAGTAATATTCTGACCAAACTCACGAAGGACCGGATCTTCATAGTTCAGGATACAGAAATCATCCGCTGTCTGGTTCTTAACGATCAGTTCTTTTACACGAATATATTCTTCCATCGTATGATGTCTGTTCAGATGGTCTTCGGTGATATTAAGGATTGCGCTGACCTTCGGTGCAAATTCTTCGATTGTCTCAAGCTGAAAACTGCTGATCTCCGCTACTGTCGTAGTATTATCCTGCATCTCCAGTGCTTTGGAAGTATATGGAGTACCGATGTTTCCGACAACAAAAACAGAATCTTCTGCATCTCTCATGATCTTACCAAGCAGTGCAGTTGTCGTTGTCTTACCGTTTGTTCCGGTAATTGCAAGCACTCTTCCCTTACCTGTGCGATAAGCAAGCTCGACTTCTCCCCAGACCGGAAGCCCCTGCTCATAAAAGCTCTTTACGATCGGGATATCAGTCGGTACACCGGGACTTAATACAACCAGATCCAGTGCTTTTCTTACTTCTTCCGGAAGCTCTCCCGCATATACGCTGATATCTTTACAGTGTTTTACTTTATGTACTACAGCCTCTTTGTCGAGGTCTGCATTTCCATCATAGATGATCGGCTCTGCACCAACCTGTCCGAGAAGCTCGGCTGCACCGATCCCGCTTTTGCCGGAACCGAATACAAGCACCTTTTTTCCCTGTAAATTCATAATAATTCCTCCTTGTGACATTTACATTGCCAGAAGTGCGATCAGACACATAACTGCGGTGATCACAGAAAATACGGCAACAATTCTTGTCTCTGACCATCCACACAATTCAAAGTGATGATGGATCGGCGCCATCTTAAAGATACGTTTTCCGTGAGTTGCCTTAAAATACGTAACCTGAATCATAACAGACAGCACTTCTACAAGATAGATCAGTCCGATCAGCAGAATAAACAGCGGCATCTGCATCATGTAAGCAGCACCTGCAACAAATCCGCCCAAAGCCAGAGATCCTGTATCACCCATAAAAACTCTTGCCGGATATACATTGAACAGAAGGAATCCCATCAGTCCTCCGACTACCGCTCCTGTCACCGGCTCGATACCACTTCCCATACCAATGGAAACAACAGTAAAGAAAACTGCAACGATCAGCGTTACGCTGGATGCCAGACCGTCAAGTCCGTCTGTAAAGTTTACACCGTTTACGGTACCGATCACAGCAAAGAAAAGAACCGGGATCGCCAGCCAGCCAAGATTCAGATAATGATTCGGCCAGAACGGGATACGCATCGCAAGATCCACATTTGTATAGTTCAGTATATAATATACAAAGATTCCGGTTACAACAACCTGAAGACCGAATTTCTGCCATGCCAGAAGACCATCAGAACGTCTCAGTACTACCTTGAGATAATCATCCAGAAAACCGATGATACCAAATCCCAGTGTCAGAAACAGTACCGGAATCACGTTCGGATAATCTTTTGCATAAAAAAGGGTCGTCACCACGGCTGCGATCAGGAAGATCACACCTCCCATGGTCGGAGTACCTGCCTTCTTTAAATGTGACTGTACACCTTCTACACGCTCTGTCTGTCCCATCTTGAGTCTTCTCAGAAACGGGATGACGATCGGTCCCAGAATCACACTGATTACAAATGAGATCAGTACCGGGAATACAACTTGAATATTCATCCTCACACCTCTTATCATTCTTTCGTTTTTTATCACGTTTGATTATACGGCTTTTACGTAGATTTATCAACCCTCACGTGCCGGACTGTCTGTGATTTCCACTGTTTTTTGCCGTTCGATTCCAAGATATGGAAGTACATTTTCAAAAATGCTCCGTACGACCGGTGCCGCGATCGTGCCTCCATAATAGATTCCCTGCGGATCATGGATAATGCAGAGTGCCAGCACCTTCGGATCATCGGCAGGTGCAAATCCGAGAAATGAGGAAATATAACGGTTTGCGCTTCGTGGAAGTGTCTGGGAAGTTGCAGTTTTACCCCCGATCCGGTACCCCTCAATTGCAGCATTTTTGCCTGAACCTTCGGATACGACTTTTTCCAGTATCATACGCACAGTTGCCGAAATATCTTCCGGAAGGATTCCTGTCTCCACCGGGTGTTCAAGTTCTCTGACTGTTTCTCCACCGGGATTCTCAACTGCCACTCCAAAATGCGGAGTGATGCGGCGTCCTCCGTTGATCAGGGAACATACGGTTGTTGCAAGCTGGATAGGTGTGATCTGAAATGACTGACCAAAAGAAACCGTTGCCAGTTCCACCTCTCCCATATTTTCCATCTTATGCATAATCGTTCCCGCTTCACCCGGAAGGTCAATGCCAGTTTTCTTCAAAAGACCAAACTGTCGGAAATAGCTGTAGTATCTTTCTGCTCCGAGGCGCAGTCCCACTTCAATAAACACAGGATTACAGGAATTTTCCGCTCCCTGTATGAAGTTCTGTGCTCCGTGCCCCCGCCGGTTTGCACAATGGATTCGCCGGTCTTCTACCAGCTTATAGCCCGGGCAGTAAAAAGAATCATTGACAGAAACGACACCTGCTGCAAGTCCGGCAGACATCGTGATGATCTTAAATGTGGAACCCGGCTCATACGTATCGTTCAGACATGGATTCCTCCACATCTGATTGAGCAGATCCTGTTTTTCTTTCTCACTCATTCTATCAGTACTGACATCTGTATTCAGTGTAAACGGCTCATTCAGGTCAAACTCCGGCACATTGACACAGGCATAAATTTCTCCATTTTGCGGATTCATAAGCAGAATAGAAACGCGCTCTGCCTGTTTTTCTTCCATAACTTTTTTTGCTGCCTGTTCCGTATATTCCTGAATACATGCATCCAAGCTGATCCGAAGATTGTATCCCTGCTGTGGCTCTTCTCTGTTTTCACCGATTCCGTCCAGTTCAATCCCTCTGGCATCTGTTGTCGTCAGAATCTTGCCTGCTTCTCCTTTCAGGATTTCATCATACTCTGCTTCCAGTCCGATAATGCCCTGATTATCACCGCCGGTAAATCCCAATACCTTGGACGCCAGATCCCCAAGCGGATAATAACGCTTATAGTCTTCATCCACTTTTATCCCGGCAAGTCCGGCATTTCGGATTTCATCACCGGTCTCTTTCTCCACATTTGTTTTGATCCGCTCGATGGAAGAAACTTTTTCCACCCTTTTGCGCACAGTTTCTTCCGATATCCCCAGTTTTTCCGTAAGCAGGTGGATGACTTTTTCCGGCTCTTTTATCTGACTGTGTATCACCGAGACCGTACATACAGTTTTGTTCGCCGCAAGTACTTTTCCGGTCGTATCCAGGATCTTTCCTCTTGCAGCCTTGATGTCACGCTCCCTCTCATGCAGATTCTCTGCTTTTTCATAATAATAATCCGATCGGAATCCCATCAGATAGACTAGCCTTCCAATGAGTCCCGCCGTCATCGCCATGCAAAGTAAAAAGACGATCCATACTTTTCTTTTGTGAAACGTATAATTTCTTTTATAAAATGCATTCTTTTTTTGCACAAAAAATCCCCCGGGCAATGTCATAATAATATATGACACGTTCCCGGAGGATACTTCTGTTATTTTATTTAGTCAAGTCCGGCCTCTTCGTTGGTAATTCCTTCACTTTCCATATCATTGTTCTCTGTTGTTTCGGACTCATCCTCTTCCGGAGGGGCCGGTACATTTGTATCGGAAATTGCCTCTTTCAGTGTGTCTCCGGACGATGAATCGCCCGTCGATGTGATAATGTGTGTAGATAAAATATACTCGCCGTTATCGTCAAGCTTATGTTCTCCGTTGTCATCCAACAGATAGCCATTCTCATCGATACGGTTGCCTTCCAGATCCACACGGTTTCCGTTTCCGTCTACGAGATTCCCCTGTTCATCTACACTACTTCCGGATACATCTACCAGATTTCCTTTGAATTTTTCCCAGAGTTCTGTCTCCGGTACACTTCCGTCTTCGGATTCATCCGGAGCGACATTCAGGTACGGAAGAAGTTCTGAAAGAATACCCTGTGCGATATACTGTGGATATTTACTGTCTGCCTGATCTTCTGCATTTGGTTCATCTACAACGACATAGAGAAGTACCTGCGGATCATCTACCGGTGCAAATGTAATAAAAGAAACCAGATATTTGCCGTTGCCTCGCGGAAGTTTTTCTGCTGTACCGGTCTTACCGCCTGAACTGTATCCCTCTACCTTAGACGTACGGCTGGTACCTTCCTGCACACTGGCTTCCATGTAAGAACGGATATCTGCGGAAATCTCAGAAGATACAGTCTGTTTCATCAAAATCGGATCGATCTTTTTGACCGTGGAACCGCTGCTGTCACGAATTTCTGTCACGAGATGCGGCTGATAATAGGAACCGCCGTTAATAACCGAACACATCGCATTGATCTCCTGGAGCATCGTACAGGTAAATCCCTGTCCAAATGCAGAGCAGGCAAGCTCGGTCTCTCCCATTGTCTCTTCTGTATGAATTACACCGGAACCTTCATTTGGAAGATCGATACCGGTACGGGATCCGAAATTAAATAACGTCTGCGCTTTCAGGAACTGTTCCGTTCCCATTTTGGCTGCGATCTGCATCATTGCATCATTACAGGAGTTCGCGATTACATCACGAAGCGCTTCTGTACCATGCGCATCCGGCCATACCGCACACTTGATGTATGTATCACCATTTGCACCAAATGTCTGTCCACCGTCACAGTTGAATGTATCTGACTCAGAAATTCTACCCTTTTCAAGCGCCCCTGCCATGACGATCGGTTTTACTACAGATCCGGGCTCATAGGTTTCGGTAATGCAGAAATTGCTCCACATGGAGTTCAGCGCTTCTACCGTCTCCTCATCATTCATCGCGGCGATTTCTTCTTCACTGTGTTTACCGGACAGATCACGCGGATTATTCAGATCATAACGGTCACCGCCATCCATGGCAATGATTTCACCCGTCGAAGGCTTCATTGCGATCACACCGATATTCTTAGCTCCCATTGCAGTTTTAAATCCATTGACATATTTTTCAACAATCTGCTGTGCACCGACATCCAGTGAAGTGACTATACTCTGTCCGTCTTTTGGATCGATGATTGTCTGCTCTACATCGGAATTGTCATTGATATATCCATACTGGCGGCCATCAGCGCCCATCAGAGTACTGTTATAGTAGCTTTCCAGACCTACATCGGCGGTGTCACGTGCCAGAGTAAATCCTACTGTATCGCATGCAAGATCATTAAAAGGATAAGTACGAAGATAATCTTCTTCAAACCATACGCCCTTGACATTGCTACGCTCTGCTTTCTGTGCATCTGAGAGTTCGCTGTCCTCTCCCGGTGTCTGATAATCTTCAAATGCTTTCTTTTCATCCATGGAAATCTGTTTTTTGATTATCTGGTACTGGCTGTTTTTTGTATCTTCTGCCGAAAGCTTCGAACGAATATCTTTTTCGTCCAGCCCAAGAACATCCACCAGCGCCCTCACGGTAGGCTCTACATAATCCTCATCGGAATTGACGGTTTTGCAATCCAGAATCACATTGTAAACCTTCTGGCTCGTTGCAAGAATGTTGCCGTTCCGGTCGTAAATATCACCACGTTTGGCCGGAAGCACATTGCTCTCGTATTTCTGCTGCGCCTGTGTCAGCACCTGTTTCTTGTATTTTTGCCCGCTTGTAGCATTGATGTATGTGATTCGCCCCAGCAAACAAACTAAAGCTAGTAACACTACTGCAAATAGTCCTACTAGCTTTCCTCTCATCAAGTGATTAATTTTTTTCTGAGGTTTCCTGTGATTCCTCTGTCTGGTATTACTCAAATTCTCACCTCTTGTTTAATGCACATCCTGATACTGTCTTACATAACTGTTACTCGGCATGCTGTATGTCTTTTTCTGGTCATCTGTCGGATAATTCATACCCAGACGACCGATTGCGAGTTTTTTGATGGTGTTCAGGTCTACATCAGAAGTCACCTGACTTTCGTATGCATTGTTATCTTCTTTTACCTGAGATAATTCTGTCTCCAGAACTGCGACAGTCTTCATTTTGCCTGTAAGATCTGATTTGAGCTGCAGATAATTCACACAACAAAAAAGTACTGCCACACTGACAACTGCAAGGAACAGTACAAAACCACGTCCCATACTCTTTGCTTTCTCTCTGTTTCTCTGTGTCTCCCGGCTGAGCTGACGGGATTTCTCTGCTGCGCGTTCCTCGCGGACACGTTTGGCTGTCTGCACTCCTGCTGTCTGATATTTTCTTGCAGGTACTTCCTGAAGTCTCCGTGCGGCATTTCCGTCCACGTACATTCCGCGGACATTTCCTGCGTTTGTTCTGTTTTTTCTGGATGTGACCGCTCTGTTTGTCCTCTCCATCTCTGACTCACAACTTTCTATCTAAATTACTTCTTACTTCTATTTCTTATATCTTCGCTCAAAAATTCTCAGCTTTGCACTTTTTGATCGCGGATTTTCTTCCATCTCGACCTTACTTGGCAGGATTGGTTTTCTTGTAATGACTTTTCCTTTGGATTCCTTACCACATACACATACCGGGAAATCCGGCGGACATGTGCACGGGTTTTCATTTTTGCGGAAAATCGTCTTTACGATCCTGTCCTCCAGTGAATGGAAAGTGATGATGCAGATTCTTCCGCCATCATCAAGCAGATCAATCATACCATCCAGGGATTCTCGAAGGACATCCAGTTCACGGTTCAGTTCGATTCGGATTGCCTGGAAAGTTCTCTTTGCAGGATGCCCTCCGGTCGCCTGAATCTTCATCGGAATGGACTGACGGATAATCTCTGTCAGTTCTCCGGTTGTCTGAATCGGTGCCTTTGCTCTCGCAGCCACAATATGCTTCGCAATATTTTTTGCAAATTTATCTTCTCCGTAATCACGAATGATCCGGTAAAGTTCTTTTTCGTCGTAGCCATTGACAATGTCAGCAGCTGTGCGACTCTGTCTCTGATCCATTCTCATGTCAAGCGGTGCATCTACCCTGTAGGTAAAGCCACGTTCTTCGTTATCCAGCTGATAAGATGAAACTCCCAGATCAAGAACGATTCCATCGACTTTCTGAATGCCCAGATTCTTAAGTTCATTTACCATGTAACAATAATTGCTGCGAATGATCGTCACTCTGTCCTCATAGGCAGCCAGTCTTTCACTCGCAGCAATTATCGCATCTTGGTCCTGATCTATGCCAATAAATCTCCCCTTGGCAGAAAGTCTCTGACACACTTCACTTGCGTGCCCCGCTCCTCCCAGAGTTCCATCCACGTAGATGCCATCTGGTCTGATACTCAGACCTTCAATGGTTTCATCCAGTAATACAGATTTGTGTTTAAATTCCATATCCGTCTCCTGTGGGATTTCTTTCCGGCGTAATGCTTAGATGATGATACCCATATCCTGCATTCCCTCTGCGATACTGTCCATATCATCATAATCGCAGTTCTCGCTCCACTTTTCTTTGCTCCAAACTTCAATGCGGTTCAGATTTCCGGTAAGTACAACGTCTTTTTCCAGACCAGCAAATTCCCGTAACGTCTGTGGTACAAGGATTCTCCCCTGCTTGTCCAGTTCACAGTTTGTCGCACCTGCTACAAAGAAACGTGTGAAGGTTCTGGCGTTTTTATTTGTAAGTGGTAAGGCTCTGAGTTTTTCTTCAAAGGCTTTCCATTCGTCCATCGGATAAATAGAAAGACAACCATCAAGTCCCTTGGTCAGTACGAACTCTTCTCCCAGGAGTTCCCTGAACTTGGAAGGGATGATCAGACGCCCCTTCGCGTCGATTGTATGATTGTATTCGCCCATGAACATTTTACTCACCTACTCTCTCAGATACGATTCTCCCCTTCGTATCCTCGGATGGAAACGGTGGAATCTGCCACATTCCCTCCATCTGCCACCACTATTCACCACTTTCTACCACTTATATTGCCATTCTACCCTATTTACCCCTAAATTACAAGTGGGAATCGTAGATTTTTTCCAAACAATTCAGTACTTTGAAAGTATTATTTTGGTTCTGTTAGAACAAAGCGGACAAGTCCGCTTCAAACTCCCTGAATCCCTCAATCTTTGAGGGACTTGCTACGCTTTGCGCGCCAGATGCAGTCTGCTTTAGCAGACATATTCCTCATGCATCTGGTCGCATCCTCGCGGAGCGTTTTTGTGTAACAGGAACATTACGGAGTAATTTCCTGTTACACAAAAAAAGCTCCCCACGTCATAAACATGGAGAACCTTTTGCTCATTTATTCAGTTTGATCATGATCCGATCCAGTTTCCGGCTGAGCGGAAGCTGTTTCTGAAGATCCTTCCTGCTTTTGATCTTCCGGTTCAGTCTGCTCTGAAGGTGCCGAAGTCTCCGGCCTGTCCAGAATTTCTTTAAATTCATCCTGAACATTTTCAAAGTTCTGAACATTCCCGAGTCTGCTTTCATCTGTGTTTTCGTCCGGCACATATGCCTCCTCTCTCCTGCGGCTGCGAAGTGCATTTCGTTTTCTGGAGAGGATATGACGTACCGAAGCCGTCACTCCACAGACCAGAAAGAGCACTGCAGATACAAGAAGGGAAACGGATATTTTAGTTCCCGGAATATACAGGCTGTCCGTGCGGAGCCACTCGATTCCACATTTACCCAGTCCGTATCCGGCAAGATAACAAAGAAAAATTTCTCCCTGAAAACTTTTTCTTCTGCCAAGGATCAAAAGAACGATCAGCAGAAGAAGGCACCAGATACTCTCATAGAGAAACAGCGGATGTACCTGTATAAAAGGTTCATCAAGTACCATCACCAGATTGTCCCTCATCTGTTTGGTCACTGCGCTGCTGTGGACCGATTCCAGTGGAATCTGCATTGCAAACAGACTGTCTGTGTACTCACCAAAGGCCTCTCTGTTAAATGCATTTCCCCATACACCTATTATCTGCCCTGTCAGCAATCCTATACTGACAGTATCTGCCATTTGCCCAAAAGAAACTTTACGTATCTTACAGTAAATAAATCCTGCCAGCGCGCCGCCGAAGATCCCTCCATATATTGCAAGTCCGCCCCCACGGATATTGATGAGTTCTGTCCATGGCTTTCCGCTGAAAGACTCCCACGAAAATGCAAGATAATACAATCTTGCACCGATCAACCCGCCGATCAGTGAGATAAGTACCATTCCCAGATAGAGATTCGGGTTTTCTTTATGCTTTCTGACCTGAAGCATTATAACTGCAAGTCCGAAAAGCATTCCAACCGCTACCAGTATCCCATATACTGTGATCTCAAATCCGAAAACCGTAAACGACTTATTCATCCCCTCAAAATAAGCACTGATATTAGGAAATCGAATTGAAAGATTCATAAAACACCTTCCCTTATTCCGGATCTTAACCAAGATCCTTTATCTGCAATCCATTATACATTGAATCTGAACAGTATCACATCACCATCCTGCACGATGTATTCTTTACCTTCCATACGTACAAGACCTTTTTCTCTTGCACCTGCATAGGAACCACAGTCAAGAAGATCCTGATAATTGACAACTTCTGCCTTAATGAATCCTCTTTCAAAGTCTGTGTGGATCTTACCTGCTGCCTGAGGTGCTTTTGTTCCGGTTTTGATCGTCCACGCACGTGTCTCATCTTCTCCGGATGTCAGAAAGCTCATCAGTCCCAGAAGACTGTAGCTTGCTTTTACCAGCTTCTCAAGACCGGATTCTTTCAGTCCGAGATCCTCGAGGAACATTTTCTTTTCGTCATCATCCAGCTCGGAAATTTCTTCTTCGATCTCTGCACAGATTACGAAAACTTCGCTCTTCTGCTCTGCTGCGTACTTTCTTACTGCCTGTACATAATCGTTGGACGCACCGTCATCTGCCAAATCATCTTCGCTTACATTTGCGGCATAGATCACCGGTTTCCATGTAAGAAGATTGTATGTTCCCATCCATCCTTCTTCATCCTCACTCTCAAGTTCCATAGTGATCGCCATATTACCGTCTTCCAGATGTTTCTTGACTTTCTGAAGGAAATCAAGCTCTTTGGCAGCTTCCTTATCCATACGTGCAGTCTTGGTTACTTTTGCAATTCTTCTTTCAAGAATTTCGATATCAGAGAAAATCAGCTCAAGATTGATCGTCTCAATGTCGCGAAGCGGATCAATACTTCCGTCTACGTGAATGACATTCGGATCTTCAAAGCAGCGCACTACATGTACGATTGCATCTACTTCACGGATATTTGCAAGGAACTGGTTGCCAAGACCCTCACCCTTGGATGCACCCTTTACCAGACCCGCGATATCAACAAATTCGATAACAGCCGGTGTCACCTTCTTAGAGTGGTAAAAATCTCCGAGCAGTTTCAGTCTTTCGTCCGGAACAGTAACCACACCGACGTTTGGGTCGATGGTACAGAACGGATAGTTTGCGGATTCTGCTCCTGCTTTTGTCAGTGAATTAAACAGTGTACTTTTGCCTACGTTTGGCAGACCTACGATTCCAAGTTTCATTTTCTATATTTCTCCATTTCGTATTTTATTATTTGAAATTTATACTCATACAATTTTATCACACACCGGAAGAAAAGTCCATATCTCCCTCCTGTCCGGCTTTCAGTCTTCTCTCAGAATAAACTTACGTATGATCTCTGCCACACCATCATGATTATTGTCATGCTCAGTAACATAATTTCCATATTCTGCGATACCCGGATATGCATTACACATAACGGCACCGACATGAGCAGCTTTCAGCATTTCAATGTCGTTCTGCGCATCTCCGGCTGCAACGGAATTTTCAATCGGTACGTCCACATAATCGCAGAACCATCTGACCGCAAAGCCTTTTGAAATACCTTCCGGGACAATCTCCTGATAACGGTCATTGGAAAAAAAGCTGTGCACTTCTCCTGTCAGCGGTTCAATTACTTCTCTCTGAAATTTCAGATTTTTAGCTCTTTCCTCTGCTCCTGAGGAAGAGATTGCAATAAGCTTATATGGATCTTTCGGTACCACTGCCGCCGCATCCGCCACAATTTTATATGGAAGGTGGTTCACAGCCGAATACTTTCTTAATTCCTCCGTATCCCGTACAGCAAGAATCTCTGTATCATTATATCCCTGAATGTGCAGATCACGTTTCAGTGCCTCATTTATGATCTTCACTGCAATTTCTTTCGAAAAAGTCTTACCATAAACGGTTTTTTCATGATATGGATCATAAATCTGTCCGCCATTAAAACAGATCACGTAACAGCCTTCTTTATCAAGTCCCGCCTTTGCAGCACAGACCTTGGCACTTGCAAGCGGTCTTCCCGTGCAGACCACGATCTTGTGTCCCTTTGCGAGGGCCTCATCGATAGCCGCCTGATTTCCCGGGGTAACTTCTTTTGCATCGTTTAATAATGTTCCATCAAGATCTGTAAATAAAACTCTTACACTCATTTTTTCAAATATCCTCGTATCTTTTCTTCATTCATCTGTTCGCCTATGACAATCAGCACATCCTGCCCTGCTTCCAGCGGATGCATAGTCAGCTCATGGACTGTCGCATTCAGCTCCTGCCATACATTTTCGTCTTTCAAAAATCCCTTGATACGGAAGACTTGTCCGCATTCTGGGTCTCCAAAAATCTCCCTTACCGCCTCTTTGGCTTTCATTGGAGAAATTCCTTCGTCCATCAAAAACAGTGACTGGAAGATCTCGTCCTGCTCTATATACATTTTTTCATAATCTTCGACCTGATAACCGGATTCCAAAATTTTTTTGTAATCTTTTTCGGAAAAATCTTCCCAGTCTCCACAGATCACTTCATCTTTCAAAGCTCTTTTGCAGTGAATTTTCTCTAAAGCACGGTTGATATGCGCAACCGTTGCCTTTATCTGTCCCTCTGATGCCTGCTGCGTACGGCTCAGCAAAATGCAGCCCGCATTTGCCGCTTCCGATGCCAGAATATAGTCCGCACCTTCTGAAAGATTTTCTTCCAGACACGCATCCACCACGGTAATGACATTTCCGATCTGATACCATTTATCAAGGGGTTCCTCGTTCAATGCGTCAAAAAAATCATCAACATCAAAAATCCCTGACGGTTCGATCAGCACACGGTCATATCCACACATTCCCATTGCGATAAGTTTTGTGCGAAAACGTCTCCGATAACAGTCTTTATCACATCCGCCCGCAACCATTTCCAGTTCGCAGTTCGCGCCTTCCAGTTCCCGGAGGAGCATCATATCTACATTGATCGCCCCGAAATCATTTTCCAGTATCCCGATATTCTGTCCCTGTTCCATCAGATAGCGCGCATATTGTTTTATAAATGTAGTCTTTCCCGATCCGAGAAATCCTGTGATCAGATCTACCTTTACCATACTGCTCCTCTTTCTCTGCTTTTCATTTTATATCTTTATCTCCTCGCGGATCTTTTCGGCAAACATCCGGTGTCCTTCCTCCGTAAAATGCACTCCATCATAAATGGTCGGAATTTCCCACCCACTTGCATCTGTAAAAGCAACACCTACCCGACGCGCGATCCTCTGATATTCTTTTCCGAGATTCCGGGATTCCGTAAGAAGTTCCGGCCGGTCCACCCACGCTCCTTCCTGCATCGCAGGAGGCGCAATCAGCCGGAGTTTCATTTTACGGCTTGCAAGCCCCGCTTCCTCCATAAGCCTTTTCAGGAAACGTTCCATACGTTTTGCCACATCTGCCGCTGTAAAATCCGGATTCTCAAGAAGATCATTTGTCCCGAGCATTACCCAGAGCCACACCGAATTCGGACGTCTGTGCCAGTCCCTTACCTGATCACAGGCAAACTTCACAGTGCTTACAGTATGTGGAATACTTCTTCCATTCACTCCGTGATTCTCAATCTTCCAGGATGTCTCCGTCTCAAGGATTCCAGTCCAGCGGACATCCTTCGGATAGCGTCCTTCCATCTGATCATGTGGATCATAACCATACGTATTTGAATCTCCATAGCAGATAATTGTTCCCGGCATATTCTCCCTCTTTTCCTAATGGGTCATCCCAGTTGTCTTCCCAGTATTTTTAATTTTTCCCGCCGATCGCGGTAATCCGGCAGTTCTTTTTCGACTACTGCCCAGAAACGCGGCGAGTGATTCATCTCTTTGCGGTGCGCAAGTTCATGAACAACTACATAATCCAGAAGTTCAGGCGGAATCAGAACCAGTTTCCAGTTAAAATTCAGATTTCCGGCCGAACTGCAGCTTCCCCACCGGGTCTTCTGCTCCCGGATCGTAATGCGGTTATACGTAACTCCCATACGCTTCGCAAAATATGCCGTACGCTCCGGAAAAATTTCCTTTGCCCGTAGTATACCATTTTGCTGCTCTTCTTCTGTAATGATATGTATCTGTTCTCTGTATTTTTCAACCTTTTTCTGCTGCATCCGAATCCAGTCTTCATGCTCCGTTATAACTCTCTCTATCCTATATTTCGCCAGACGAAGCGGTGCCCGTACGATCACGCCGCCATCCGGCTTTACCTGAATCGCCAGAGATTTTCTTCTGGAACGTATCAGCTCATATTCTGTCAAAGCTTTTTCCACTCCGTTCTGTTGTCAGTCTCTTGTCATCAGCATCAGAAGAGTTTTTCCATCAAATGACACGACTGCTTCTTCCGCTTCGATCTCATTGCTGACAGTCAGTCCACTGTCCGAAACTCTGAGATGATAGTGATTAAGCGGATACTTAAATCCCACAAGCGTCAGCCCCGGCATATCGCCCTCAAGAGAAAAAAATGACACATATTTTCCAAACTGCGTTTTCTTCTTAAGCACAGTGCCACTCTCTATCAGTTTCATATAATTCCACTGATCGATCAGCGTGATATCTGCGCCACGCTCTCTGCCAAGCACCAGCAGTCCGAAATTTGCAATCAGATGGTCGATTCGATTACCGGTTGCTCCAAAAATCGTGATGTTTTTCGCCCCTCTGTCAATTGCAAAGTTCACCGCAGACTGCGTATCAGAATCATCTTTTTCCGGTTTCAGACGTACGATTTCTGTTTCCTTCAAAGTATTCAGGTACTTCTCTCCGGCAGAAGAAAGACTGTCAAAATCTCCAACAGCTACATCCGGTACCCAGTCTGTTCCGACAAAAAATTCCACCCCTTTGTCTGCTGCAATCAGGCATGCATTTTCTTTTTTATTTTTCTGTAAAAAATCGAGGGCAAAATCTCTCTGGATATTGCCCCCGCTTACGATGATCACATCTTTCATATTGTTCCTCAATCGATCTTTTCGCTGATCTCTTTCATTCTTTTCTGGATCTTATGCACGTTGGACTCCAGATCACCGTTGAATACATAAGAACCTGCAACAAGAACATTTGCCCCTGCTTTCATAGCGGTTTCGATCGTTTCATCATTGATTCCGCCATCTACCTCTATATCAACATTCAGCTCTTCTCTGTCAATAATTTCTTTCAGTTCTTCAATCTTTTCTGTACACTCTGTCAGATATTTCTGTCCACCGAATCCCGGCTGTACTGTCATAATCAGTACCATATCAACATCTTCCAGAAGGTGACTGATGTCATTAACCGGTGTAGCAGGCTTTATGGATACTCCGACTTTTACACCGGCATCCTTGATCAGTTCAATTGCCCTTTCAAGATCTTCACAGGCCTCTGCATGTACTGTGATAGAATCCGCTCCACATTCTACGAAATCCTGAATGTAGCGCTCCGGTGCAGAAACCATCAGATGTACATCAAAAAACATTCTGGATTCTTTGCGGATTGATTTGATCACCGGCATTCCGAATGAAATACTTGGTACAAAATCTCCGTCCATTACATCAATGTGAAGCCATTTGACTCCGGCCCTTTCAAGAGTCTGAATCTGTTCTCCCAGGCGATTAAAGTCTGCGGACAAAATTGAGGGGCACAATCGATACTCCATTTAATATCTCCTTTTCTCTTTTAATTCTTCATATAAACTAAGATAATCTTCATATCGGATGCTGCTGATCTTTCCGTCCTCGAATGCTTCTTTTACTCTGCATCCCGGTTCATGAATATGCCTGCATCCCTGAAATCTGCATTCTTCATCATATTTTCGAAACTCCGGAAAATAATCTTTCAGATCCTGCTCTTCCATATCTGTCAGATACAGGGAAGAAAATCCCGGCGTATCCATAAGAAACGTATCTTCTCCGACAGGAATAACCTGCGAGTGGCGTGTCGTATGACGTCCTCTTTTCAGTTTCTTACTGATCTCACCCGTCTCCATCTGCACCTCTCCCTGTAAAAGATTGGTCAGTGATGATTTTCCGACTCCGGACGGCCCGGCAACTACAGTTGTCTTTCCTTTCAGAATCTCATGGATTTCCTCCAGCCCCTCCTTTTCGAGGGCACTGGACAGAATCACATGATAACCGCAGTTTTTGTAAGTTTCATAAAGCTCTGTCACTTCCTGCTCCGATGCAAGATCTTTTTTATTAAAACAGATCACTGCCGGAACATCTGACTGTTCCATCATGATCAGGAAACGGTCCAGAAGCATAAAATTCGGTTTTGGATTTTCCATTGCAAAGATCACAAATGCCTGATCCACATTTGCCACAGCCGGACGGATCAGCGAATTCTTACGTGGAAGAATCCTGATCAGATTTCCGGTGTGTTCCTGTTCATCAAGAACTGTAATCTCCACATTATCGCCTACCAGCGGTTTCTGGTTATCTTTACGGAAGATTCCTTTTGCCTTACATTCATAAAGCATCTCATCCTCTCCGTATACATAATAGAAACCGGCAATTCCTTTTATGATTTTTCCCTGCATGGATTACTCGGCTTTCTGGAAAGTGATCGGGTACTGTCCAAGCTGCTGGTAGGTACCATTTATCTGTTCAGATACATACAATGTACCGGCACTGACTCCCGGTGCACCGGTGATATCCAGTGTATATGGGAAAGTAAGTTTTTCTCCGTCCACAACCTGTGTAGATGTCATCTCTCCATTTACTTCCTGAATCAGTTCCAGACGAATTGCTCCGCCCTGATAACCGGTTGGTGTATTTAAAGTCTGTGTACATTTCCATACTTCACCATTTGCCACAGCAGCACTCTGCTGTGCGCTTGTATCAGCTGCTGACTGTGTTGCTGCCGTATTATCTGTCTGAGTATCTGCTGCAGAAGCTGTATTATCTGTCTGCGCTGCCGGTGCCTCATTACCACTGCTGACTACGATTGTGATCGGCTGATCCGGATCTGCTGTCGTATCAGCTTCCGGATTCTGAGAAATAACTTCTCCTGCTGCCACATCTGTACTCTGCTGCTCTGTTACCTGAACATCGATCCATTTGCCAAGTGTAGTGATCGCATCGTTTTCTGTCATGCCGATAACACTCGGTACGGATACACTGTTGCCATAATCAAGACCACGGCTGACAACCAGAGTTACTTCATCGCCTGCACTTACACTGCTTCCAGCTTCCGGTGTATAAGAATCTACATATCCCGGATTTACCAGCGGATAACCACTTCCATCATCTTCACTGTATGCTTTCTGAATATTTACTTTAAGTCCGAGATCTTCCAGTGTCTGTTTTGCATCCACTCCGCTCTCTCCTGAAAGGTCAGGCATTGTAACAGCCTGCTGTCCCTTGCTGATGTAGTATTTCAGAGTTGTATACTGCTCAACCTTTGTTCCGGCTGCGATATTCTGAGAAGAGATGCGTCCCTTTTCCTGTGTGGAGCTTTCTTCTCCCATCATCTGCTTGCCGAGTTTTTCTTTTTCAAGAAGTGCAGCTGCTTCTTCTTCAGTCTTGCCTACCAGATCCGGAACAACCACCATTCCTTCTTCATCTGTCGAAGCATCGGTATTCTGTCCTGTCTGTGAAGTGTCTGCACTGCTGTCACCGCCAATGATACCGGCTGCTTTGCCGATAAAGAAGATTGCAGCAACCAGAACAGCCGCACCTGCAAGAAGTGCAAGGATCGTAAGACCGGTATTTGGTGCTTTATGTTTCTTCCTGGATTTCTTATCGGAGGAACGCTTACGGCGATAATCACCATCGTCATCATAATCATCTTCACCGTCATCATAATCAGTGTCGTATTCCTCATCTTCAAGCTGTGCGATGTCTGATGTACGTTTCTTCGGACTGTGCTTGATCTCTCCGAGTTCTTCATCAGAAATCACAACAGTCTTTGCCTCATTATCTACAGAAGATAATTTAACGAAATCTCCCTGCGGTTCGATCAGAGAATGCTTCAGGTCTGCAATCACATCTTCCATCTTGCCGTAACGACGGTTTACACTCTTCTGTGTACATTTAAGGATAATCTGCTCAAGGCTGTATGGCAGTTCTTCCGCATACACGCTCGGCGGAACCATTTCTTCCTGAAGATGTTTGATTGCGATTGCCACCGTTGTGTCTCCGTCAAACGGAACACGTCCGGTAACCATTTCATATAAAGTAATACCAAGTGAATAGATATCACTTTTTTCGTCACTATATCCGCCACGTACCTGTTCCGGTGAGCTGTAATGTACAGACCCCATAACATTGGAACTGATAGTATTGGAGGACGCTGCTCTTGCAATTCCGAAATCAGTAACCTTGACTTTGCCATCTGTTGAAATAATGATATTCTGCGGTTTTACGTCACGATGTACAATTCCGTGGTTATGCGCAGCTTCCAGTCCCATGGATACCTGAATGGCAATGCTGGTTGCTTCTTTAATAGAGAGTTTGCCTTTTTTGGCAATGTATTCTTTCAGAGTGATACCTTCAATAAGCTCCATTACAATGTAATAAACTCCCTCGTCATCCCCTACATCAAACACATTGACAATATTCGGATGTGTCAGTCCTGCAGCTGCCTGCGCTTCACTGCGGAATTTACGGATAAATGTAGTATCCTCCCGAAATTCCGGTTTTAATACTTTAACCGCTACAAAACGGTTCAGTTTGTGATCTTTTGCCTTATATACATCGGCCATCCCACCGGTGCCGATCTTCCCTAAGATTTCATAGCGCTCTGCTATGATCATTCCTGTTTTTAACATTTTTCCACCTCATTCGTGAATGGTTCTACCAGTATGACTGCTATGTTATCCTTACCACCGTTCTGGTTGGCTTCTCTCAGAAGTCTTTCACCCTTCTGCGGCAGTTCTTCTGTCTGGTTCAGTATGATTTTTTCGATTTCACTGTCCTCTACCATATTGCTCAGACCATCGGAACACATAAGGATCGTACTGTCCGGTTCCAGTTTCAGGTCAAAAAAGTCAATATCTACGGTACGCTCTGCACCAAGTGCTCTTGTAATAATGTTTTTATCCGGATGGTTTCTGGCTTCCTCTGGTTTAATCTCACCCATGCGGACCATTTCCTGTACAAGGGAGTGATCTTTTGTTACCTGATGTATCTCCCCCTGTACCACATACAGACGACTGTCTCCGACATTGGCCACATATGCATAATGTCCCACGATCGTGCAGACTACCATGGTTGTACCCATTCCCCGCAGATTTTCATCACTTCGGGAACGGTCCAGAATCTTCGTATTTGCAGTCTCGATGGCATGACGAATCACTTTGATTGGGTTGAAATCCGCGTCTCTTCGAATCTCGTCCACTAAAGTCTGAACTGCATGTGAGGATGCATAATCCCCTGCATTATGTCCGCCCATTCCATCAGCGACGACAAACAGATTCGGAAGATTTCCAACCGGGTTTTCGGAAACGAACACATAGTCCTGATTCATTTTCCTTCTCTGGCCTACATCCGTAGCTGAATATACCCTCATGTCACTTCTCACTTTCTGTTTTTTCCATGTATCTTTTTCTTAGCTGCCCACAGGCACCGTCAATATCGCTGCCCATTTCCCTTCTAATAGTACCATTAATTCCGCATTTTTCAAGATTTATTTTGAAATTCTCCACTGCCTGACGGGTCGAACGCACGAAAGAACGCTCCCTCACCGGATTGACCGGAATCAGGTTTACATGACAGTTCAGGCCTTTCAGGCGGCCGGCCAGTTCCTGTGCATTTTCTTTACTGTCATTCACACCGGCCACCAGACTGTATTCAAAAGTGATCCTGCGTCCTGTCTTGTCAAAATAATATCGGCATGCTTCAAGAAGTTCATCCACGGAATATTTGTTGGCGATCGGCATCAGTTCCCGTCTCTTTTCATCGTTCGGTGCATGAAGCGATACTGCAAGTGTCATCTGGAGCTTTTCATCTGCCAGCTCATAAATTCTCGGAACCAGCCCGCAGGTAGATACCGTAAGATTTCGCTGACTGATATGAATTCCTCCGTCTTCTGTCAGAATATGGATAAATCTGAGAAGATTATCATAATTATCAAGCGGCTCACCGGTTCCCATCACCACCACATTGGAAATACGCTCTCCGATGGAAGTCTGTATCCTGTAAATCTGATCCAGCATCTCCGACGGAAGAAGATTTCTCGTCAGACCACCGATCGTAGATGCACAAAAACGGCAGCCCATGCGACATCCTGCCTGAGAAGAAATGCAGACAGAATTTCCATACTTATAACGCATCAGGACACTTTCAATCATATTTCCATCCGAAAGACGAAACAGATACTTTCTGGTTCCGTCTACTTTTGAAGTCTGTACATCCAGCTCTTCCAGGGCTGTAATAGGATAATCTTTCAGTTTTTCCTTCAGACTCTTCGGAATATTTGCCATTTCATCATAGGAGGTAACAAGATGCTCATGCAGCCAGCCATAGATCTGCTTTGCGCGGAACGGTTTTTCACCGATCTGCGTCATAAGCTCTTTCAGCTCCTCCATATTCATTGATTTAATATCTGTCATAATTATTTCCTTCTGAATTTTGCAATAAAGAAGCCATCTGTTCCATGCACTCCCGGAAGCAGCTGCAGATAACCAAGTGCAGTCGTCTCAGAGCGAAGTTCTTCCGGAATACAGTCATCTATGCTTTCAAGCTTAAATGGATGGTTATTCATAAACCACATCATATTATCTTCGTTTTCTTCTTTTGCGATCGTGCAGGTACTGAAGATCAGCACTCCGCGCGGTTTCACATACTCTGCCGCCTTATCAAGGATTGTTCTCTGGAGAATGACCAGTTCATCCTCCTTCTGAGCAGTAGAACGGTATTTGATCTCCGGTTTTTTGCCTATCACACCATAGCCGGAGCATGGTACATCTGCAAGAACAATATCTGCCTTACATTCGGATTCTACATCAAACAGTGTGGCATCCTGCACTTTTGCCTGCACATTGATAGAACCGGTTCTCTGAATATTTTCCTCGATCAGATTCACCTTGTATTGACTGATATCACGGGCATCTACTGTACCAAACCCTTCCATCTTATCTCCCATATGAAGACTCTTTCCGCCCGGTGCAGCACACATGTCAATGACATAATCTCCTCTGGACGGGTTTGCAATCTCCGCCACAAGCATGGAACTTACATCCTGTACAAGGATTTTCCCCTGAATAAATGCATCAAGCGCCAGGATATGATTGTATCCTGAAATGCGCTTTGCATAAGGAAGATATGGCGCCGGTTCGACGGTAACTCCCTGATTTTTCAGGCTGTCGCAAATTTTATCAACAGAATTCAAATATGTACGGCAGCGAATGGTCACTGGTTTTTCTTTAAGGAAATCTGCAAGTATTTTTTCGGCAGTTTCCTCACCATAATCTTCCAGCCAGCGGTTTACCAGCTCCTCCGGCATGGAATAACGAACGGACAGATAACGGACAAGATTCTCTTCTCTTGACGGGTATTCCAGTTCATTCATCTGTCTTGCCGCAGTCCGAAGAACGCCGTTTACAAAAGGTTTCAGATTATAAAAACCTTTTTTCTGTGCAAGTTTTACCGCCTCATTGCAGACGGCACTGTCCGGCACACGATCCATGAATTTCATCTGATAGATAGCACTTCGTAATATTTCACGTATTGGTGCTTTCATTTTATCAACAGGAATTTTCGAAAAGGAATTAATAATATAATCAATCTGTATTCTGTATTCCAGTGTTCCCTCGCACACTCTTGTGATAAAAGCTCTCTCCTGTTTGGGAAGGAACTGATATTTGGAGAGTGCATTGCGAATTGCAATGTGACTGTGTTCTCCCTCTTCATTGATCTGAAGAAGAATCTCCAGTATCATCTCTCTCGTATTAATTCCGTTAGTCATCCCTTCTTCGTCCTCCTGCAAGTATCAAAAGTCTTAAAAGCTGTAATATGGAAGCTGCCAGCGCTGCCACATAAGTCATTGCAGCTGCGGTCAGTACCTTTCTTGCCCCGCGTGTCTCGTCTGTCCCGAGGATTCCGGTACTCTGCAGCATCTTTAATGCACGTGAGGATGCATTGATCTCAACAGGAAGTGTCACAAGCTGAAACAGTACTGCCAGTGAAAAAAGTACAATACCTGCTGTCACCAGCGGACGGATTCCTGAAAAAAGCCCGATCAGAAAAAGCGGCCAGGAAAGTGTACTTCCAAAGTTTGCCACCGGAACAATCGCACTTCGGAATTCAAGCGGTGCATAACCAATCGCATGCTGAATGGCATGTCCGCATTCATGGGCAGCAACACCCACAGCCGCCAGTGAAGTCTGTCCGTAAATATCTTCGGAAAGGCTTACTGTTTTTGTCCGCGGATCATAATGGTCCGTCAGACTTCCGGAAATTGCACGTACATGCACATCTGTGATACCGGCTGCCTGCAGGATTCTTTTTGCTGTTTCTGCACCGGTAAGCCCTGAAGCACTCCGTATTCTCCTGTAACAGGAAAAAGTACTCTTCAGCCTTGCGGATGCAGCAAGTGACAGCAGCATTCCGATAATCAGCAGTATATAAGTCCAGTCGAATCCGTAATATCCATAACCATATCCGTACATCCGCATCACTCCTTATGATCTTTCAGCATAATACCTTCTGTTACCTGATAGCCGCGAAGAAAAGCATCTGTCTCCATCCGCTTCTTGCCTTCCAGTTGTACTTCTTCAAGAACCAGCTTGTCTGTTCCACAGGCTACATGAATTCCTTTTTTATCCACACCGGTGATGGTTCCCGGTGCCTCTTTTCCACAATTTTCACTTTCAACAGAGCATTTCCACACCTTCAGTGTCTTTCCGTTCAGGAAAGTATAGGCGCTCGGCCATGGATTCATTCCACGCACCAGTCGCTCCAGCTCTGTGGCACTCTTTGAAAAATCCATCAGCCCCATTTTTTTACTGATCATTGCCGCATACGGAGTCGGGCTTTCTTCCGGCTGTTTCGTATAGACCGCAGTTCCATCCACGATAGACGGGATCGTACGGATCAGAAGTTCAGCGCCTTCCTCTGCCAGTTTGTCAAAGAGGCTTCCACCCGTTTCATCCGCAGCAAGCGGTACGATTCCCTGGGAGATCATATCTCCGGTGTCCAGTCCGACACCCATTTTCATAATCGTCACCCCAGATTCTTTTTCTCCGTCAATCACAGCCTGCTGAATCGGTGCGGCTCCTCTGTATTTCGGAAGAAGGGATGCATGGATATTCAGACATCCATATTTGGGCATATCCAGAATCGTCTTTGGAATAATCTGGCCAAATGCAGCAACCACGATCATATCCGGCTCAAGTTCTTTTAATGTTTCTACAAATTCCGGATCACGTACCTTAAGCGGCTGATAGACCGGGATGTCATGTTTCATTGCCTCTTCCTTGACAGGAGTCGGCAGAAGTGTCTTTCCTCTTCCTTTTGGTTTGTCCGGCTGCGTTACTACAGCGGTAACCTCATATCCGTTTTTTACAAGTGCGGCAAGCGGCGGCACTGCAAAGTCCGGTGTTCCCATATAAACAATCTTCATATAGTAGTCTGCTCCTCTTTTCTCCGTAATACACGGGTCTGCTTGTAAATACCAGCTCAGTCTTCTTCGTCATAACTGGTTCTGTGCAGTTCGCCCTCAACCAGGTCGGTATACATTTTTCCGTCGAGGTGGTCGATCTCATGGCAGAATGCACGTGCCAGAAGCTCGGTTCCCTCATAAATCACTTCATTCATGTCCTCATCCATGGCTTTTACTTTTACATAGTTTGGTCTTGTTACCTGACCAGCCATTCCCGGAACACTTAAGCAGCCCTCATCGCCGGTCTGCTCTCCGGAAGTTTCCAGAATCTCCGGATTGATCAGAACGATCGGTCCCTCGCCGATATCGATTACAACGATACGTTTCAGGATGCCGACCTGCGGTGCTGCAAGACCAACGCCCATTGCCTCGTACATTGTATCAAGCATATCGTCGATCAAAGTTATGATCTTCGGTGTTACTTCTTTTACCGGTCTGCTGATCTTGCGCAGAACCGGGTCTTCTTCTGTTCTGATTACTCTGATTGCCATTTTTATTTCTTCCTCTCTTTTTTATCTTATGTAATTTTCTACTTTCTAACCCTAAGTGTAATCAAACTGTATATACAGTCTCCTGAATCCGGAATTTAATTCAATGTACTTTTCTGTTTTATCTTTGATATCCATTAGGATGCGTTCATCCCGGTGCTTGAGATACAGAACCTTACGGTAAATATCATTTACTTTTCCAACCGCCGCATACGCAGGGCCAATCACATGGATCCGATATCTGGAAGCGATCCGCTCCACAAACTTCGCAAGATAATCCATTCCCTGCTCCAGAAGCTCTTCATTCTCGCCTGATACCAGCACGGAAAGCATATGCGCCGCCGGCGGATAATCCATCAGCATGCGGTATGCCATTTCTTCCTGATAAAACGCTTCATAATCCTGTTCTGCCGCGGTCCGGATACTGTAATGGTCCGGATGATAGCTCTGAATGATTGCCTCACCCGGCTTCGTTCCACGTCCCGATCTGCCTACCGCCTGTGTCAGAAGCTGAAACGTCCGCTCCGCACAACGGTAATCTGCTGCATTTAAGGAAAGATCTGCTGCAAGCGCCCCTACCAGTGTTACGTCCGGAAAATCGTGTCCTTTGACGATCATCTGCGTACCGACGAGGATGTCAGCCGCATGCGCTGCAAATGAAGACAATATCTTTTCGTAGCTGCCTTTTGCTCTGGTCGTGTCATAGTCCATACGAAGGATACGCGCTTTTGGGAAATTCTTGTGCAGAACCTGCTCGATCTGCTGCGTTCCTGCCTTAAATCCTCCGATATAAGGCGAACCGCATACCGGACATTTTTCCACCCGTGGCTGTTCATATCCGCAATAGTGACAGACCAGTCTGCCATTATTGTGCTCCGTCAAAGCCACATCACAATGTGGGCATTTCAGAACTTCACCACAGGAACGGCAGGAAACAAATCCTGCATACCCTCTCCTGTTCAGAAAAAGAATTGCCTGTTCTCCGCATTCCAGTCGGTTTTCGATAGCATTTGTCAGACTGCGGCTCAAAACCGAACGATTTCCCTCCCGCAATTCTTCTCTGAGATCTACAACGCTTACCTTCGGAAGCGGTCGGTCTTCAAACCGGGCTTTAAGCTTTACAAGACGGAACTCACCATTCTTCGCTTTCGTATAGGCTTCCAGCGACGGTGTCGCCGAACCGAGGACAAGGCGGGCATTTTCCATCTGTGCACGGTAAAGTGCAGTCTCTCTCGCATGATACCTCGGACTGTTTTCGCTCTTGTAGGACTGCTCATGTTCTTCATCTATAATAATAAGACCGAGATTTGAAAACGGTGTAAACAACGCCGAACGCGGTCCTACCATGATCTGGATCTCACCGCGCTTGGCTCTTTTGAACTGGTCGTAGCGTTCTCCGGCGGACAGACGGGAATTCAGTACGGAAACCTTTTCACCAAACCAGCCGTAAAATCTCCGAACTGTCTGATATGTCAGCGCAATCTCCGGAACAAGCACAATAACCTGTTTTCCCTCATCGATCACCTGACGGATCAGTTTCATATAAACCTGTGTCTTGCCGCTTCCGGTGACTCCATGAATCAGAACCGGCCGGGGAGGGTCTGCTTTCCATTCTTCCTGAATCTGGTCAAAAGCTTCCTGCTGCGGTTCTGTAAGAATTGAAAGTTCCTCATGCGGAATGTTCGCCCCGTCTACAGTCATGCGGTAAACTTCATCCTGCACAACCTGAACAATTCCCTCATCCGCAAGCAGACGAAGAACAGAGGCAGTCATACCAAATTCTTTGGATGCTTTTGTATAATCGAGTTTCTTTTCCTCAAGAAGCGCCCGCACAAGCCTTGCCCTTGCCTTACATCGTCCACTCTCCAGCTTCCCTGCAATTTTTTCCGCCTCTTCTTCGCTGACATTCAATATGATATATCGTTTTTCTTTGGCTTTGACCTTTTCTCTCACGGGGAGAACGGTTTTCAGTGCCTGAACCATGGTGGAGCCATACTGTTTTTTCATCCACACGGCAAGCGCAATCAGCCTCTCCTCCGTAGTTTCTTCACTGCTGCAGATACCCGTAAGTTCTTTCATACGTGATGTATCAAATGCCGGTGTATCTGAAAGACCGATCACATAGCCCTTTCGTTCGTGGTTTCCGTTTCCAAAAGGAATCGTCACCACCATTCCCACCTGCAGTTTGTACTGCAGTTCTTCAGGAACTTTATACTGAAAACTGCGGTCAACTTTTTCGTGGGATATGTCCACGATAATATCCGCATAAGTCATTTATTTTTCTGCTCTTTCTTTATCCTCCTGAAGGATTTCTTCGATCAGCACTCTCTCATCCATCGGGTATTTCTTGCCTTTGATCTCCTGATAATCCTCATGGCCTTTTCCTGCAAGAACGATGATATCCCCCGGTTCTCCGTGGTGGATCGCATATGCGATTGCTTCCTTACGGTCGCAGATCTCGACATATTTGCCGTCTGTCTTTGAAATACCGATCTTAATATCATTGATGATATCCTGTGGCTCCTCATATCTCGGGTTATCGGATGTGATGATCGTCAGATCTGCAAGTCTTCCGGAAACTTCCCCCATCTCATAGCGGCGGGATTTTGCACGGTTTCCTCCACATCCAAACATACATACAAGACGATGCGGATGATATTCACGAAGTGTCGTCAGAAGGCTCTCCAGTGCCATCGCATTGTGTGCATAATCGATCATCAATGTAAATTCATCAGATACTTTGATCATCTCGATACGACCTTTTACTTTTGCAACTTTCAGCGCCTTAATGATGTTTTCCTGTGAAACATTAAAATGACGACAGATTGCAATTGCTGTCAGAGAATTGTAAATGCTGAATTTACCCGGAATGTCGATCTCTACCGGAAACTCCATCAGACCTTTGAGCTGATAGGAAATTCCAAGATAGCCTCTGCCACCTACCATATGTGCATCCTCGGCCCGCAGATCTGCCTCCGGAGAAAATCCGTAAGTCTCAAGTGTGCAGGTATGTCCCTCGATGATCCTCTCGAAATGTTCATCATCGCGATTGACTATTCCGACTTTACACTGACGGAGCAGCATGGATTTGCATCTTAAATAATCGTCAAAATCCTTATGCTCATTTGGTCCGATATGGTCCGGTTCAATGTTTGTAAAAATACCATAGTCAAAAACAAATCCCTGTGTACGGTGAAGCATCAGTCCCTGTGATGAAACCTCCATAACTACACAGTCACAGCCGGCATCTGCCATCTTGCGAAAATATTCCTGAACCAGATATGATTCCGGTGTCGTATTGTGTGCCGGAATATGCTTATCTCCGATGATTGCCTCGATTGTTCCAATCAGACCAACTTTATAACCGGCATTTTCCAGAATCGATTTTACCATGTAAGTTGTCGTTGTCTTTCCTTTTGTTCCGGTAATTCCAATAGTTTTGAGTTCTTTTGCCGGATGACCGAAATATGCCGCAGAAATAAATGCCATCGCATAACGGGTGTCCGCAACTTTGATCACTGTTACATCTGAAGGAGCCTCAACTTCTTCTTCAACGATCAGAGTTTTTGCACCTTTTTCGATGACATCCGGTACAAATTTGTGTCCGTCCACAACCGCACCACGGATGCAGATAAACAACGAATTTTCTTCTACTTTGCGGGAGTCATACACAACGGTAGTAACTTCCTGTTCTGTACTGCCCTGACAGCAGATATATTCCAAACCTTCTAATAGTGTTGATACTTTCATATTTTCCTCCTCTGCCTCGGGATATATGTGTTATTTACTCCGTTTCTCCCAACGGATATATTCCATTACAGAATAGCACAAGTGCATTCTATTTTCAATGCAGCAGATTTTTTTCTTGCCATCTGTCATTTCCGGCTATATAATATATCTGTAAATAAAAACAGGGGAGTTGGCCTTAAGCCGGCTGAGAGGAAACTTCTTCGTTTCGACCCTTAACCTGATTTGGATAATGCCAACGTAGGGATATACCGAATGCCCATAAAGAGTTTCCATCTGGATTTTCTTTTTGATATCAGACAAGTTGAGAAGGTACCTGCGCGGTATCTTCTTTTTTGTTGCCATCTATCCTCAGGAAAAACAGGAGGTTATTATGAACCAAAATGAAACAACATCAACCCAGAAACTTGCCATTGCCGGCGTTCTGACTGCTGCTGCAGTTGCCGGAAGTCTGATCAGCGTCCCGGTTGCCGGAAGCAAGTGCGCCCCTGTCCAGCACATGGTCAATGTATTTGCCGCCGTCATCCTCGGTCCATGGTGGGGTGTCGGAATCGCATTCTGCGCAAGCCTGATCCGTAATCTTCTCGGCATCGGAAGCCTGCTTGCTTTCCCGGGAAGTATGTTCGGTGCACTGTGCTGCGGACTGGTATTCCGCCTGACCGGAAAACTTGCTCCTACCTGTGCTGCTGAAGCACTCGGAACCGGCATTCTCGGCGGACTTGCCGCATACCCTGTCGCAAAACTGCTTATGGGACTTGCACCGGCTGGATTCACAGTGTATATGCTTCCATTTTTTATCTCAACCTTCGCAGGAAGTGTCCTCGCTTTTGTACTGCTTCGCGTTTTTGAAAAAAGCCAGATACTTCATACAGTCAGGAGATAATCTATGCCGCACGTTACTAATATAGAAGTAATTTTTCAAAATATCCGCAGGAAAGCGCCCAAAATCCACTGTCTCACCAATCCGGTGACTATGCAGGATGTTGCCAATCTTCTTCTGGCCGCCGGCGGAAGTGCCGTTATGGGGCAGGATGACAAAGAAGCGGCAGAGATCACGGGCTTTTGTCAGGGAACTCTCCTGAACACCGGAGTTCCTGACGATGCAAAAATCAAAGCCTGTATCCATGCCGGAAAAGAAGCCAATGTTCTCGGGCATCCCGTAGTACTGGATCCGGTCGGTGTCGGAGCCAGCATCTTTCGTCAGAAAGCTATAAAAAAACTGCTCGATCAGGTATACCCGGATCTGATCCGCTGTAATCAGGAAGAAGCGGCCGTTCTCTGTGCCCTTTTTTCTGACAGTGTTACTCCCGGCTCCCATGGTGGAGTTGAAAGTGCCCTGCATCTTACCGAATCAGATGTCTGTTCTACTGCAAAGCAAACCGCAAATCTCTTTCGGACAACTGTTCTGATCACCGGAGCTATGGACGTTGTCTCTGATGGAGAAAACACGCAGCTTCTTACTGGCGGTGATTCCAGAATCTGCCGCATTACAGGCGGTGGATGCATGCTTTCCGCACTTTGCACTTTATTCCTGTGCACCGCAGATTCACCGTTTGATGCAGCCTGTGCCGCCGGAACTCTCTGGAGAGAGGTCGCTTATTGTGCCGGACAGCGGACAGATGCCGTCCATGGTGGTATCGGAACTTTCCATACACAGCTTTTTGATGTACTGGAAGAAAAAATTTTTGACACGGAGACAAATCTATGAAAATCAATGCCAGACAATTAAATTTATATGCTGTCACTGACCGGAGCTGGCTGAAACCAGGTGAAACACTGGTCTCTGTCACAGAAGAGCTTCTGAAAGCAGGCGTTACCTGTGTACAGCTTCGTGAAAAGCATATGTCCGATGAAGAAATCCTGACAGAAGCATCTCTTCTGAAAGATTTATGTGATCGTTATCAGGTTCCTCTGATCATCAATGACCGCCCGGATCTTGCAAAGAAATCCGGTGCTTCCGGTGTTCACGTTGGTCTTTCCGATATGGGCATCCAGAAAGCACGAAATCTTCTTGGAAAAGATTTCATTATTGGCGGGAGTGCCCATAATGTTGAAGAAGCTCTTGCCGCCGAAGCTGCCGGAGCTGATTATCTCGGATGCGGTGCCATCTTTGGAAGTACGACCAAAACCAATGTATCACAGCTTCCCATCGAAACCCTGAAAGCGATCTGTCAGGCCGTAAAGATTCCTGTCGTGGCGATCGGCGGTGTAAACAGTGACAATCTTCCATACCTTGCCGGAAGCGGAATTGCCGGAGCAGCTGTCATCAGCGGACTTTTCAAACCAGCAGACAAAACTTCCGCTGTCAGACGTTTGCTCGAACAGCTGAAAACGATATAGCTTTTGAATATATCTAAACATGATAAGGACAAAAACATTATGAAAACTGTATTAACAATTGCCGGCAGTGACTGCAGCGGTGGTGCAGGTATCCAGGCCGACATCAAGACAATGATTATGAACGGTGTTTATGCAATGAGCGCGATCACCGCCCTGACTGCACAGAATACGACCGGTGTTTACGGCATTCAGGAAACATCGTCTGAATTTCTCGATAATCAGCTCGATTGCATTTTTACTGATATTTTTCCGGATGCCGTCAAAATCGGAATGCTCTCTTCTTCTGAAATCATGCGACACGTAGCTTCCAAGCTGCGTCAGTATCAGGCCCGCCACATCGTTCTGGATCCCGTCATGGTATCTACCAGTGGTCATCGCCTGATGAACAAAGACGCAGAAGAAACTCTCCAGAAAGAGCTTTTTCCACTCGCCGAGGTCATCACCCCAAATATTCCAGAGGCAGAAGCCCTCACCGGAATGCAGATCACAGATGCCGCTTCTATGGAAAACGCAGCGCGTGCACTTTATGGAACATTCCATGTTTCCGTCCTTCTGAAAGGCGGACACTGTATTAATGATGCCAACGATCTTCTTTATGCGAACGGACATAGTACCTGGATACATGGTGAACGCGTCGATAATCCAAACACTCACGGTACCGGCTGCACACTTTCAAGCGCAATTGCCACGAACCTCGCCAGAGGTTTTTCTCTCGAAGCTTCTGTGCGTCGTTCCAAACAGTATCTCACTGATGCTCTGAAATCGCAGATGAACCTCGGTCATGGTTCCGGTCCCCTTGATCACACGCTCGGACGAATCAATTAACGATAATCCACCACAGGATTTATCGTCTCTCAATGCAAACACTTATCATTTACATAAAAGGAGAAAATATTATATGACAACTTACACAACACAGATGGATGCTGCCCGCAAAGGGATTGTAACTCCGCAGATCAAAACCGTTGCAGAAAAAGAACATATGCCGGTTGAGAAATTGATGGAACTGGTCGCAGAAGGCAAAGTTGCGATCTGTGCCAACAAACACCATACCTGCCTGAATCCGGAAGGTGTCGGCAGCATGCTCCGCACAAAGATCAACGTAAACCTCGGTGTCTCCAGAGACTGCAAGGATTACGATATCGAAATGCAGAAAGTCATGAAAGCCGTTGATCTCGGTGCAGAAGCAATCATGGATCTTTCCAGTCACGGCAACACACAGCCATTCCGTCAGAAACTTACACACGAATGTCCTGCCATGATCGGAACCGTTCCGGTGTACGACAGCGTGATCCACTACCAGCGTGATCTCTCTGAACTGACTGCTCATGATTTCATTGATGTCATCCGTCTCCACGCTGAAGACGGTGTAGACTTTGTCACACTTCACTGTGGAATTACCAGAAAAACCATCGAACAGATCAAAAAACACAAACGTAAAATGAATATCGTAAGCCGTGGCGGAAGCCTTGTCTTTGCATGGATGAGCATGACCGGCGAAGAAAACCCGTTCTATGAATATTTCGATGAAATCCTTAATATCTGCGAAGAACATGACGTTACTATCTCTCTCGGTGATGCCTGCCGTCCAGGATGTCTGGCTGATGCCACAGATGTCTGCCAGATCGAAGAGCTTGTCCGTCTGGGTGAACTCACCAAACGTGCATGGGCTCACAATGTTCAGGTTATGGTTGAAGGTCCGGGACACGTTCCGCTCGATCAGGTTGCTGCAAACATGAAAGTTCAGCAGACCATCTGCATGGGTGCTCCTTTCTATGTACTCGGACCTCTTGTTACCGATATCGCACCTGGTTATGACCACATCACAGCTGCCATCGGTGGTGCCGTTGCCGCAATGAATGGTGCAGCATTCCTCTGCTATGTCACACCTGCAGAGCATCTCGCTCTTCCTAATGTAGAAGACGTAAAACAGGGCATTATTGCTTCAAAAATCGCTGCACACGCTGCTGATATTGCAAAAGGGATCCCACATGCCAGAGACATTGATGATAAAATGGCAGATGCACGCCGTGTCCTCGACTGGGATGCTCAGTTTGCATGTGCACTCGATCCGGAAACTGCCAAAGCAATCCGCGATGACCGTCTGCCGGAAGATGACCACAGCGATACCTGCAGCATGTGCGGTAAATTCTGTGCTGTCCGCAGCATGAACAAAGCACTTGCCGGTGAGCACATCGACATCCTTTAATTTCTGCTGATAAAGCAAATATTTTAAAATTTCACATCCGGCTGCGGAGCCAACCGACAGCCAGCACAGAACCGGGGATCATAAAAAGCCACAGAAAAGGCTGATATGGATCTCCGGTTTTTGGATGTGTGGATGCCGGCCTGCTCTCATCCTGCTCACTTCCCATCTCTCCATCAATATCGGCATTTGTCTCTTTCTGTTTTTCTTCTTCCGCTGCTTTTACCTGTATTTCAGATTGTGCAATTTTTGTCTGCTCCCCTGTTTCCAGAGTCGTCACCGAAACTTCATTGACCAGATTCTGGTCTTCCAGACCTTCCGGCAGTGTCACGACCGCCTCCAGACCGAAAGCTTCCCCGGGTTCGATCTGCTCAATCTTTGCCTTTGTTTTGGATTTATTCAGTCTGACACCATCTTTTTCCAGAAATCTCACCGGTACATTTCCAAGCTGAAAACGCTCCGTCGTAACAATTGAATGCAATGTGCGCTCTCCGGTATTTCTGATACAGATCAGAAAACGGATCTCATCCCCCGGAACTGCCATAGAACGGTCTGCAGTTTTGGTCACTTCAAATGTAGCCTGCAACGCCTGAATCTGCGTTACCAGCTCTGCATTTTTTACGATTTCTTCTGCTTCTCCTGTATCATTATCTCCTGATACTTTACCGGCTGCTGCTGTCAGCGCTAAAGAAACGGCCGTTGTCCTTTCCTCTGGCAGATGCACCGTCAGATACACAATCTTCGTCGCACTTGCCTCAAGTTTCTCTATATATGCAGTATTTCCCACTGCATCTTTTGCTCCTTCCGACCACTCTCCGGACAGACCTTTCTCTGAAAAATTGTAGCTGATCCTCAGATCCTTAAGGTCGCATTCCCCTGTGTTTTCGGCAGTTATCGTATATACCAGATCGCTTCCGGCTTTTATCGTATCATCCTCAGCCTGAACTGACAGGCTCAGATCTGCCTGTAAATTTGTATCTGTATCACCACTGCTATCAGAAAATGAATCCGCATTTTCATTTTCCGAAAATAGATTGTCTGAAATTTCCTCTGAATCTTCGCTTCCAATCCGCGGCAATGCATTATCCGGGAGTTCTGCTTCGTCCAGAATTGATTCTATACCCACAGTCTCTGATGCGCCCACAATTTCCTCTGTTACATTTTCCATTACATTCATTTCGTTCGCTTCACTGACTGTTTCTTTATCTTCTCTCACTGCAGGCTTCTCCGTCCCCGCACTTTGCTTCATACTGTCCCCTGCGTCTATGCACGCCTCTTTCCTCTGCCCTGCCTCCGCCGCATAAACTGACACATCTTTCCACATATATCCGCTTCCCGCCGACATCCCGACAAGGAAAACTGCCATACCTGCCGCCGCTATTTTTCTCATTATTCTGTTTTTCATAAAGAACTCCTTTTCACTTCAAAAAACTTCTGTCAAATAGTTTCAAATAATAAAACACCGGCATTGTTCCTCAGTCCATAGGCATTTCCCCTTTCACATTGCATTCTTCATGGGATCATTGTCGAAATGACGATTGAAAGTTATGAATTTCAAAGAACTGAAATTCAGATAAGCACACTTTAGCACGTTTCGGTCCAGGCTACAAGAGCCTGTAAAAATTAAAGAGTTTCTTTAAATTTTCTTTAGAAGTTTTATTTTTCTTTTAGATTTAGTACACAGTTTAAACATATTTCCTGCTTATAATAGGTATTGGATAGATGAATAACCACTCTCTATCTCCCCCCTCAAAAAGTTAAGGAAACAAGCCGCCTGCGTACAGGCGGCTTTTCCTTTGCTCTTTTCATTTTTTACTTTTCTATGGTAATGCTCCATGTATTTCTGTATTCACAACCACTGTCCAGATGAAGCAGATTCGGCTGTGTCTCCAGATCTTCTGTGATTCCTTTTCGGGATGGCAGAGAACTCCACGGCTCAATGCAGACATAGTTTACTTCCATTTTTGGCCAGTGCCAGATTCCGAGATAATTCATATCCTCATAAACCACGCGAATCTTCCGACAGTCTTTTTTGCTCTCAATCATAAGGCTTTTCGGCATCTCATTCAAAACGATCGCATCTCTGTCAAACAATCCATGCTGCAACGGCAGATAACGATCATCAACAAGCGGCACCGGCACCGTATTTTCCGTCACAAAACAGTCATCTGACAAAACCACCTGGCTCAACTGCGCATTTTCTCCAAAATCAATGCGATAATCTTCAAATGCCAGTCCATCCGCAATCGGCACGCAGAATCCCGGATGACCGCCAATACCGAAATACATCGTCTTTATATCTTTATTTCTGACATAATATGTAATCTGAAGCGTATCTTCTATCAGTTTCCAGCAAATATCCAGTTCAAACAAAAACGGATAACACAGCTCCGTCTCCGGTGTATTCTGAAGCCTGAGAACCAGCTCGTCTTCTTTTTTCTCCACCAGATTCATCTCCATATATGGCAAAAATCCATGGATATACATATGATACGTCTTTCCCTGATAACGATACTGTCCGTCCGTCATCCGCCCGATATACGGAAAAAGATTCGGCCCTCTGTCCGTCCATGAATCCGCATCTCCCTGCCACAGATATTCTTTTCCTTCTGCATCCTGTATAGAACGAAGTTCTCCTCCTTTTGAGGAAATTTCTACAGATAATTTTGAATTACTGATTTTATAATTCATACTGCACCCCCTTATTTTCTCTCAGTATAGCACGTACGCCACAAGGTTTCTAGTTACCTGTGAACAGTAACGGTTTCTATCTTTTTACCTTAATTCCATTGCAATTCCGGTTCCATTCTTTTATAATAGAAAATTATAGAAAACAGCTTCATTTACAGCAAAAATGAAAAGAAACGAGGAATCCATATGAGCGAAAAAACAGTTGTTGTTGCTCTTGGTCACAAAGCCCTTGGCACAACACTTCCTGAACAGAAAACGGCTACCCGTGAAGCAGCAAAAGCAATTGCAGACCTTGTTGAAGAAGGCGCAAATGTTGTCATTTCCCACAGCAACGGACCACAGGTCGGCATGATCCATACCGCAATGAATGAATTCGGAAAAGCACATCCGGACTATACCTTTGCTCCGATGTCTGTATGCTCTGCCATGAGTCAGGGTTATATCGGCTATGACCTTCAGAACGCGATCCGCGCAGAATTACTTTCCCGCGGTATCTACAAGCCGGTTGCAACTATCCTGACACAGGTTGTCATCGATCCATATGATGAAGCATTTGGCGAACCGGAAAAAATCATCGGACGAGTTCTTAATTCCGAAGAAGCTGAATCCGAAGAGGAAAAAGGTAACTTCGTTACAGAGACTGCCAAAGGTGAATACCGCAGAATCCTTGCAGCACCTAAACCGCAGAAAATTATCGAGCTCGAAACCATCCGCACTCTTGCAAATGCAGGACAGGTTGTTATCGCTGCCGGCGGCGGCGGAATCCCGGTTATGGAGCAGGGCATCGACCTTCACGGTGCAAGTGCCATCATCGAAAAAGACCTTGCCAGTGAGCTTCTTGCAGAAGAACTTGATGCAGATACACTTCTGATCCTCACCAGCGTCGAAAAAGTCAGCCTCAACAAAGATACAGACAATGAGACTCTGCTGGATACTGTTTCTGTGGACGATGCCAACAAATATATCGCAGAAAATCAGTTCACTGCAGGTTCCATGCTTCCAAAGATCGAAGCAGCCGTATCCTTTGCATCCAAAGGCAGCGGTCACCGCACTATCATCACCGACATCGCCCATGCAAGAGACGGTTATCGTGAAAAAACAGGTACAATCATCAAATAAACAGCATTGGAGCTACATACATGGAACTGAAAAACCGAACTTTATCTAATTTTGCAGAGCTGGTAGAATCCGGCGAATGCAAGAAATTCCGGGGACGCCTGAAAGTGGGTGTCGACCTTGGTACTGCCAATACAGTCCTTGCCGTTGTCGATACGAATAATCGCCCAATCGCAGGTATTTCCGCACCGTCTCATGCGATTCAGGATGGTGTGATCGTAAACTATTATGAATCCGTCCAGCTTGTCACCAGGCTCAAAGCAGAACTGGAAGAGAGACTTGGTGTTGAACTTCCTTATGCCGCTGCTGCGATCCCTCCGGGAGTTTCCGAAGGTAGCGTCAAAAGCATCGGATATGTACTTGAAGGTGCCGGGTTTGAAGTCACCAACATCGTAGACGAACCGACAGCCGCTGCTGCTGTGCTGAAGATCACCGATGGAGCTGTTGTCGATGTCGGTGGCGGTACAACCGGCATCAGCATCCTCAAAGATGGCAAAGTCATCTACACAGACGACGAAGCCACAGGCGGCAGCCATATGACTATGACCGTTGCCGGACATTACCGCATCCCATACGAAGAAGCCGAAGTCCTCAAGACCACTCCGGAAAAAGAAGACGAAATCTTCCCTGTCATCAAAGCCGTAATCGAAAAAATGGCTACGATCACAGAGAAATTCCTCCACGGATATCAGGTTCCGGCAGTTTATGTCGTTGGCGGTTCTGCAAGCTTTCGTGAATTCACCACTGTATTCGAAAAGAAGCTCGGCCTTCCGGTCTACCGCCCGGTTCATCCGCTTCTCGTGACACCACTCGGCATCGCTTATTACTGCGACCTGCCACCGGTAACACCTAAGAAAAAATAACGCCAGCAAAAAGGAGCATATCAATTTCCTGATATGCTCCTCATTATTTGCATTTTACGTAACTGTTCAGTACCCTCACAGTTACGAGTCAAAATGCATTCCAAATCACCTTCGTGATGGCATTTTGCCTTATATGTCTCGGGATTTTGGCAAAAAACATGCCAAAACGCCTCGCGGGATACTACCTTCTGAATAGTTACCATTTTACATCGACTTTCTTTCGGCGATTTCTGCCATCTTTGCTTCATTCAGTCGTGTATCACCATGCACACGGCTGTAGGAAAGATAACCATTCATACGATCGATCTTTGTCAGGTTGCGGGAGCCGCATACCGGGCAGACGTCCATCTCAAGTTCCTGATGACCGCAGTCGTCACAATATGCCAGAGAAAGATTGACTCCCTCATAATATCCGAGGTCCATTGCTCTGCGGATCAGTGTCCGGATGGCTTCTTTATTGTAGCCGATCGGATAACGTACATACTGGATCTTACCACCATTACAGAGTTCCCAGAAGCGTCCTTCCAGATCCTGTTTCTCGATTGGAGTCACATCCTCTGTTACATGGCAGTGGAAACTGTTGCTCACATACGGTCTGTCGGATACGCCTTCTACGATTCCGTACATCTTGCGGAACTGCTCAACCTGCAGACCGCAGAGACTCTCAGCCGGTGTGCCGTAGATTGCATAGAGGTAACCATCCTCCTGCTTGAACTGATTTACCTTGTCATTGATATATTTCAGTACTTCCAGCGCGAACTGGCCGTCCTCACGAATAGATTTGCCATTATAAAGTTCCTGCAGCTCATTCAGTGCGGTGATACCAAAGGAAGCTGTCATCGGTTTCAGAAGTTTACCGATCTTTTCGTTCGGTTTCAGATGTCCTCCATAGAAACCGCCCTCACAGTATGCCAGCGGGTTCGTGGATGCACGCATCTGTCCCAGGTATTCATACGTACGAATATGCAGGTTACGGATCATCTGTAAATAGAAATCCAGCACCTCATAAAAATCTCTGCTTTCCGCTCTTGCTTTTGCAAGGATCATCGGAAGATGAAGGCTGACTGCACCAATATTGAAACGTCCGACAAATACCGGCTTATCCTGATCATCAGCCGGATACATGCCGCCCCGCTCATACCATGGGCTTAAGAAAGCACGACATCCCATCGGACTGATCACCTTGCCGTACTGCTTGTACATGCTGGCGATATAGCCTTTACCGGTAAGAGAAAGCCAGTCCGGATACATTGTCTTTGCAGAACAGTCTACACCTGCTTCAAAAATATCTTCACACGCTTTGCCCGGTCCGTGAAGGTTCTCATCATAGAGGAAAACAATCTTCGGAAACAGTACCGGTTTCTTGTGGCCTTTCTTGCCCTGTCCGCCCTTGTGCACTTCAAGAAGAGAAATATTACACATCTTCTCGAACTGACCGGTTCCAAGACCAAGTGTCACTGTGACAAACGGATAGTCTCCACGGGAAGAACCTACAGTATTGAGCTTGTACTCAATTCCCTGCCATCCCTGGTCAAAGTCTCTGCGCACCTTGTCAAGCGCATACTCGATTGCTTTTTCTTCTCTGCCGCTCCAGCTCTCATCAGCATATTTCAAAAATTCACTGATATATTTGTCATAGCTCTTCTGCGCATAAGGTCCGAGGATCTTATCCACTTCCGGTACAGTAAATCCACCATACTGCTGTGCCGCTGTACTTAAGATGATATCTCCCATAACATCAAATGCGGTATCCAGAGTCTTTGGTTCGTTGTACCAGACATTTCCCATCTCAAATCCGCCACGCAGGACTGCACCCACATCAAACAGACAACAGTTCATCGTATCCAGACGTGCAGACTGGTCATGAATATAAATATAACCGTCCTTACATGCCTGCAGTTCATTGCGGTTCATAAAGAATTTTCTGTAAAGTTCCTTATTTAGTTCGTTAAAGATCAGGCTTCGCTTTGTAGCTACAAGCGCACTGTCTGTATTGGCATTGCTCTTGTCACCGATATAACGGATTGCCTGACTCTTGGTATATACATCATCCATCATATGGATGAAATCAAGTTTGTAATTGCGGTAATCACGATAACTCTTGGCAACTGCCGGGTTTACACGCTCCAGAGCGCCTTCTACGATATTGTGCATTTCCTGGATCTCAATCTCGTTTTTGCCGAGGGAATCTGCATGCTCCTGCGCAAAACGGCAGATAAAATCCTTCTCCTCTTGAGAAAATGTATAAAGAATTCGTGCGGCTGACTTGTTTACCGCTTTCACTATTTTCTGTGGATCAAATTCTTCTCTTGTTCCATCTTTTTTGATTACATAGATCATACCTTGTCTCTCCTGTTTGCTGCTTTTATGAGGTTTCTTGCTCCCCATTACTTTCTCCCCATATATTGTGTTGCATATGAGAGTATAGCACAATATCATGTGAAATAAAAGAGTGAATTTCAATTTTTATTGTCTGAAATCTTACCAAAAAAGAATCAGTTAAAACACTATTTCAGTTTACCCATTCCATCAGATAGATGCTTGCATTTGGATCATCTTCGGACTGCACCTCGATCGTATCACCCTCATCCAGCATCACAAGCAAGGTGTCATCGCCTGTTTTCAGCGGATAACGCTCTTTTTTCGTTCCGTCTTTGGAAGTAACTACAACCACTGCTTTCTCATCAATGGTATAGATTCCGTATCTTCCTGCTTCGATCTGCACACCTGCTGTTACCGGACCATTCCCGGCTGCAAGTGAATAAAACATATATCCATCATCATCCTGCTCGGCAGAAAAATATGTATCCAGCTCTTCGGTATCTGTATATGTATTCCCACTGTCCGACTGGCTGTTCACAACATCCTGAATCATGTCTTTAAAATCGCCAAATGCCGGTGCAAGTGACATCACAAGAATAAAAAGTATCCATACCCATACAAATTTCGAACGTTTCTTCGGCTTTCTGGTGTATCTCTCCGTCGTTCCGGCAGTATTTCGCGGCGCAGACATCTTCTGCATTGCATCCTGACGGATCTTTTTCTGCTGGTCCTGAATTGCCTGTCTGGATACAGTTGTCCGGCCGGCCGCACTCTTCGCAGCACCGTTCATTCTCTTCGGTGTGTCCTGCGGTCTCTGCTGTTCGCGCATGATCTTACGCGCCTTATCAGACGCATGCTGGTAATGATCTCTTCGGCTTTCATTCAAATGATATAAAATCTCATCGTTACGGTACGGCATACCACAGTCTTTACATCTTCCATTCACAACAGATCCGTCACATAAAGGACATCTCATAGACAACACCCCCTCATCTTATCGCTGTATGTATTATTGTAGCCTTTTTCCATAAATCTTACAAGGTTAAAATTGCAATCCCATATTTTTCTTGCTATAATGTTTCTATTAAATTTGAGGAGGCTATTATGGAACAAATTAAAATTCCTGCCGGCTATCATTCAGATCTGAATCTGCATGATACGCAGGTTGCAATTAAAACAGTCAAAGACTTTTTCCAGCAGACTCTGGCTCAGAAGCTCAATCTTCTCCGTGTTTCTGCTCCGGTTTTTGTATCCCCGTCATCCGGCCTGAACGACAATCTGAATGGTGTGGAGCGCCCGGTAAGCTTCGACATCAAAGGTCAGGACGAAAACGCTGAGATCGTGCATTCCCTTGCAAAATGGAAACGTTATGCACTTAAGAAATATGGTTTTGCTCATGGTGAAGGACTTTATACAGATATGATCGCGATCCGCCGTGACGAAGATCTGGACAACATCCATTCTGTATACGTTGACCAGTGGGACTGGGAGAAGATTATTACTAAAGAAGAACGCACTATGGAAACTCTGATCAACACGGTACGTTCTATCTACAGTGTTCTTCGCAAAACAGAGAAATACATGGCTGTACAGTATGACTATATCGAGGAAATCCTTCCGAAAGAGATCGCTTTTGTTTCCACACAGGAACTGGTTGACATGTATCCGGATCTCACTCCGAAGGAAAGAGAATACAAGATTGTCAAAGAAAAAGGTGCGGTCTTCCTTATGCAGGTAGGTAAGACCTTAAGCAATGGTGAACGCCACGACGGACGTGCCCCGGACTATGACGACTGGGAACTGAACGGCGACATTCTCGTTTACTACCCGGTACTGGATATCGCTCTTGAACTTTCTTCCATGGGTATCCGTGTAGACGAGAAAGCACTCGACCGCCAGCTTACAGAGGCAGGCTGCGATGACCGCAGAGAGCTTCCATTCCAGAAAGCAATCATGAATAAAGAACTGCCATATACTATCGGCGGCGGAATCGGACAGTCCCGTATCTGTATGTTCTTCCTTCGTAAAGCACACATCGGCGAAGTTCATGTATCCTTGTGGCCGGAAGAAGTCACAGAGACTGCTGCGGAAACAGGAGTAAATCTGCTGTAATCAGGACATAAGCCGACATTTTGCCATAAGATTGACTTTAAAGCAGTCCTTCTATAGTAAAAATTCACCAAATTTTAATAATTGAATTATTGACAGACAGGTACCTTCATACTATCATATCAGTAGCAACTGACCTGAACATTTATCAGTAAACATATAGGAAAGACAGAGGTACCAACTGTGAATATTTTATTTTTTCTGACACCGAAAAGTGATGTAGCTTATATATATGAAGACGAGACTCTGCGACAGACTGTTGAAAAGATGGAGCACCGCAAGTTCTCCTGTATCCCGATTCTGAATAAAGAAGGAAAGTACACCGGAACGATCTCCGAGGGAGACCTCTTATGGGGAATCAAGCTCCTCAATATCAACAGCACTGATCTCAAAGAAATGGAAAATGTTTCGATCATGGCGATTCCGCGACGTGCCACTTATAAGCCGGTACATGCTGATGCAGATATGGAAGACCTGCTGGACCGTGCCATCAATCAGAACTATGTTCCTGTCGTCGATGACAAGGGATCCTTTATCGGAATCATCACCCGTAAAGAAATTATCAAATATTGCTACAAAGAAATGAAAAAATTAAGTGCCCTGCACGAAAAGCAGGACACATCCGAATAATAAAAGAAGCCGGTTTCCCGTGTATTCATATACATCAGGAAATCGGCCTTTTTGTATCCAGATTTAATCCGGAATTACCGGTACGGCATCTGCCGGAATCGGGCATACGAATCCGGATTTTGTACGTTTTTCAAACTCTGCTCTTGCTTCATCCAGAAGGCTGTGATCTTCAAACAGATCGATTGCAGTCGCTGCAATCACCTTACCCGCATGGATTACTGCTTTGTGTCCAATCTCGGTGCAGTCACAGGAAACATTCTGCCAGCTGTGTCCCGGGCATCCATTCGGCCATGCTGCCACATGGATCTGTGCCGTCGGTGTCAGCCAGCTTACATCACCTACATCAGTAGAACCGGCATTGAACGCATCCTTCTGATAAAGTGGTGCAAGGAATGCATTCATTGCATGACCATACTCCTTCTGCATCTTTTCTACCGCTTCTCTTGCCGCCTCATCGTTTTCGGCTGCCACTCCCGGAATTGCGCTGTGATCATAAGTTTCTGCCAGCGCATCCGCATATTTATTTTCTTCTTCGGTATACTGCGGGACACCAAGCTCCTCAAAGTTTTTATAAAGAACGCGCTCCAGCGCAAAGTTACTTACCGTGTCTGCCAGACCGTCAATAAATTTTTTCTCAAAAGTCGTCTCTGTCATAAGAGCCGCACCTTCGGCAATCTTGTCCACACGTTTCTGAAGCTCCACAGCTTCTGCCACATGATTGGAACGCACCATATATAAAACGCTCGCCTTTGGCTGTACAACATTCGGACTGCATCCGCCGGCATCTGTGATTGCATAATGGATGCGCGCCTTACTGCTCATATGCTCTCTCAGGAACTGTACCCCGATATTCATAAGCTCCACTGCATCAAGGGCGCTCCTTCCCATCTCAGGTGCTCCTGCTGCATGAGAAGCCGTTCCTGTAAACTTATACTGCGTCTGAATGCAGGAGTTTGAAGAACCGGTTGCTACCTCATTGACATCTTCCGGATGCCAGGTAAGTGCTGCATCCAGCTTTTTCCAGAGACCGTCACGCGCCATAAACGCTTTTGCCGCGCCACCCTCTTCACCCGGGCATCCATAAAGAATCACAGTTCCTTCCATTTCATTTTTTTCCAGATATGCTTTGACGCCAAGTGCCGCCGCAAACGCACCGGCACCCAGAAGATTATGTCCGCATCCGTGACCATTGCCGCCTTCCTGGATCGCTTTACGCTCAATCAACCCTGCTTCCTGTGAAAGTCCGGAAAGTGCATCATACTCTGCCAAAATGCCGATATACGGACGACCATGTCCGTAGGATGCCGCAAATGCAGTCTCGATATTACAGGTTCCACGCTCTACCTCAAAGCCCTCTTTTTCCAGTGCTTCGCAGTAAGCGGCTGCGGATTTGAACTCCTGCAGGGAAAGCTCTGCAAATTCCCAGATTTTATCGGCGATTCCTGTAATCAGATCGCGCTTTTCCTCAATTGTCTGCAATGCAGACTGTTTTTCTGCTGTCATAGTATCGTACCTTCTTTCTGTAGATTAAAAACCAATCGGATAAGCCCGTTTCATACTTTCTGACTTCCTGTTGTATAAACTCAAAAAGGCAACCAGGATTTTCCGGTCACCTTTTTTATTTTACAGCACCTTAGATAAAAATTCCTGCAGACGCGGATTCGTCGGATTTTCGAAAATTTCCTCCGGTGTTCCATCTACAAGAAGTTTACCGTCTGCCATAAAGAGCACACGGTTTCCTACCTCACGTGCGAATCCCATCTCATGTGTTACGACCACCATGGTCATGCCTTCTTTGGCAAGCTCTTTCATAACATCCAGAACTTCACCGACCATCTCCGGATCAAGAGCAGAAGTCGGTTCGTCAAACAGCATAACGTCAGGCTCCATCGCAAGGGCCCTTACGATTGCCACACGCTGCTTCTGACCACCGGAAAGCTGGATCGGATATGCATTTGCACGGTCAGCAAGACCGACACGGTCCAGAAGCTCCAGTGCTTTTTTCTCCGCTTCTTCTTTTGAAACACCCTTTACTTTCATCGGTGCAAGTGTCATATTATCCAGGATCGTCATATGTGGGAACAGGTTAAAATGCTGGAAAACCATGCCCATCTTCTGACGGAGGCTGTCGATGTCCAATTTTACTTTCTTTCCGGAAGCATCGACATATTTTTTCTTTGTGATATCTACGCCGTTAAAAATGATCTCACCGTCTGTCGGCTCTTCAAGGAGGTTCAGACTTCGGAGAAAAGTAGATTTACCGGATCCGGAAGGTCCGATCACTACCATAACATCACCTTTATTAATATCTGCGGTTACACCATCCAGAGCCTTGATCGCGCCTCTGTGATAATGTTTCTTAAGGTTTCTTACCTGAATCAGACTATCGCTTGTCGCCATGGCTCATTCTCCTTTCAAAATATGCAATCAGTTTGGAGGTCGGGAAGCACAGACAGAAATAAATTGCTGTCGCAACAAGCAGCGGCTCGATGATAATAAAGGTTGCTCCCTTGACTGCGTTTACGGCAGACATAATATCCTGAACACCGATGGTGTAGGTAATTGCAGATTCCTTGATGATAACAACAAACTCATTTGCGATCGCCGGAAGGATATTTTTGAGTGCCTGCGGAAGAATGATATAACGCAGGTTCATAGTCTGGGAAAGCCCCAGAGAACGTGCAGCTTCTGTCTGTCCCTGATCGATAGACTGGATTCCGGCACGGATGATCTCACAGAGATATGCGCCGGAGTTCATACCAAGTGCAACAACACCCGGGAAGAAACGATTGAACTTAATAAATCCAAACATCTGGAAAGACGGAAGATCGATCATTCCGAACACACCGTAGTAGATGATAAAAATCTGTACCAGTACCGGGGTGGAACGAAGGATTTCCACATAAGCAGTTGCTATAAAAGAAAGGGGATTGAATTTGGACAGCCACACCAGCGGTCCTCCCTCTCTCAGATGTCCATTACGGTCTACCGCAAGGGCACGGAACGGACGAATGTTTGACATACGCATCAGCGCAAGAATCAGCGCAAGTACAAAACCGATGGCAACCGTAAACATTGACAGCAATACGGTTACAAGGAGGCCCTGTCTGAATAACTGTGCATATGGGGCAATTTTGCCAAAATTGGATAATTTAATAAAACTGTCCATAAAAACTCCTTTCATGATATCGTTAATTCTTATGTATTATAGCAGAAAATAACGGACAGATAAACAATAATCCTCTGTCACAGGTTACTTTTATCCACCATATAAATATTACCTTGGAACGACAATATGGATTCCTGCCACCAAACGGGCAGGAATCCATTATTTATGCCAAAGTATGCGAGAGAAGCAGCCAGTGGCGGGCTCTCTGTATCACTTTATATGACTCAAAATCGGTCTGGATTATTCAGCGTCGTCTGCTTCCGGAACTGCGCCGTTTGCGTCCAGTGTTCCTTCATATGTCTGACCTGCTGCAAGCTCTGTTGCATCTGCGATGAATTTGTCCATGGAACCATCATCAAGAGCATCTGCGATTGCTTCGTTTACAGCTTTGAGAAGTTCTTCATTTCCTTTACAAACACCGATTGCAGAACCTTCTGTATCATATGGTACGTCGCATACGATCTCAAGATCCGGATAGTTTTTCTGATAGCTTTCTGCTACAGCTGTCTCAATGAATGCGCCATCCATTTTACCTGTCAGAAGCTCTGTGATAAGGTCTGTAACCTTCGGCAGAGATACGATATCTGCATCCGGAGTATTTTCGTTTGCAAGATCAAGCTGGATAGAACCGGTCTGTGCTCCGATAGAGTAATCTTTGTTGTTTGCATCTTCAAGAGTCTTGAACTGATCAGCTTTGTCTTTTACTGTTACGAAAGACTGTCCGCCCTTGTAATACAGATCTGAGAACTCCATAGCATCTGCACGAGCCGGGTCCGGTGAAAGACCTGCCATGCCAAGGTCAACGTTTTTCTGTGAAAGCTCGCTTAATACACCGTCGAAGTCCATCGGAACTACTTCCAGTTCCAGTCCCATCTTGTCTGCGATGTACTGAGCCAGATCCATATCAAATCCGGAAAGTGTCGGGTTGCCATCTTCGTCGATTGAATAGAATTCATATGGTGCGAAGTCCGGGCTTGTTGCAACTGTAAGCTTGCCATCTGTAACAGTCTCTACCTTATCATCAGCCATTGCCGGAACTGCCATAGAAACAGCCATAACTGCACCAATCATAATTGCTGTAATTTTCTTTAAGTTCATCTTCTCTTCCTCCTCGATTTTCACTGAGAATATTTATGCATGAAAATGCATAATTTCTTTTCATTTTTCTTATTGTATCACACTATTTCAAAATTACAAGCACTACTTTCTTTTATAAGTATACAAATTTTTTTATGCATTCCCTTTTTACCTTGTTAAAACGCCCAAAGTCTTATATAATAAGAAATATTCTTTCATATTTTATTGTGTTAAATTTCTGTTGTTCTGGAATTTTGGTTGTCACTATATTGACAGATATAAGGGGGACTGCTCTATGGGAATGAATCAGACACCCGCATCCGAACGGGTACATATCAGTTTTTTCGGAAAAAGAAATGCCGGAAAATCAAGCGTCATCAATGCCGTGACCGGGCAGGATCTCGCCATCGTTTCGTCTGTCCGGGGTACAACAACTGATCCCGTATATAAGACCATGGAACTTCTGCCGCTTGGCCCTGTCATGATCATTGACACTCCCGGGATTGACGATGAGGGAGAACTTGGTGCACTTCGCGTCCGCAAAAGCTATCAGGTACTGAATAAAACCGACATTGCGATTCTGGTTGTCGACAGTACGACCGGTAAAGGTGAAGAAGAGCTTGCTCTGATCCACCGCTTTCACAAAAAAGGAATTCCATATCTTGTCGTATATAATAAAATTGACCTGCTTTCCGGCGAAGAAATCAAAGATCTTGCCATGTCCGTCCGGCCAGGTGAAGTTCTGGTCAGTGCCGCAGATGGCATGAATATTCAGGAATTAAAAGAAAAAATCGCCACGCTGAAACCTGAGGACACGCATAAATATCCGCTGATTCAGGATCTGATCGAGCCACTGGATCTCGTTATTCTTGTTGTCCCAATCGACAAAGCCGCACCAAAAGGCCGTCTGATCCTGCCGCAGCAGCAGACGATCCGCGATATTCTGGAACGGGGAGCGCTGTCGCTCGTTGTGCGGGATACCGAGTTAAAAAGTACTCTGGATCATTTTCTGGCGCAGGGTGTCTGTCCGAAGCTGGTCGTTACAGACAGTCAGGCTTTTGCCCGTGTTTCGAAAGACGTGCCTGAAAACATCACCTTAACTTCGTTTTCGATTCTTTTTTCAAGATACAAAGGCGAACTGGAAACACAGCTTGAAGGTGTTGCTGCACTTTCTTCCATTCAGGACGACGACCGTATTCTGATAGCAGAGGGCTGTACACACCATCGCCAGTGCGGAGACATCGGAACCTGCAAGATTCCGAACTGGATTCGGAACTATACAGGAAAGAAACCTGTGTTTGAATTTACTTCCGGCACGGAATTTCCTGACGATGTTTCTTCCTATAAAATGGTTGTTCACTGCGGTGGCTGTATGCTGAATGAACGCGAAATGAAATATCGCATTGCCTGCTGCCGTGATCAGGGTGTGCCGATCACAAACTATGGTCTTTTGATCGCTCAGGTAACCGGAATTCTGAAAAGGAGTCTCGGACCATTCCCGGAGATGCAGAAACTGGTTTAAGGTTTGTTTATATTCCGTTTCTAAAATGACTGGAAAAATTTTAACTTAGTTTCACAAAGACATAACATTTTGGGGTTATACTGGAAACTCGTAAGAAAAAAGGGAAGTATTATATCAGGGAGAATATTAATTTAAATAGGAGGATTTATTTTATGAAATTTACAAAAATGCATGGTATCGGCAACGATTACGTATATGTAAACTGTTTTGAGGAGACCGTCTCCAATCCGTCTGCCGTCGCAAAATTTGTCAGTGACCGTCATTTCGGTATCGGTTCGGACGGACTGATTCTGATCAAACCATCCGACATCGCAGACTGCGAAATGGACATGTACAATCTCGACGGTTCTCAGGGCGCCATGTGCGGAAACGGCATCCGCTGTGTCGCAAAATATGCTTACGACTACGGCATTGTCAATAAGACAAGTATTTCCGTTGCCACAAAAAGCGGAATCAAATATCTTGATCTTACTCTCGGCAAAGATGGTAAGGTTGCCCTCGTAAAAGTCAATATGGGCGCACCGATTCTGACTTCCAGACAAATTCCTGTTGTTTCTACCAAAGAACAGGTAATCAATGAACCTCTGCATGTGGATGGCGAAACTTACCATATCACTGCTGTCTCTATGGGAAACCCACATGCGATCGTATACATGGATGAGCTGAAAAACCTTGACATCGAAAAACTCGGTCCGAAATTCGAAAATCACATTAATTTCCCGGATCGTATCAATACCGAGTTTGTAAAAGTCATTGACCGCCACACCCTGCAGATGCGTGTCTGGGAACGCGGTTCCGGCGAGACACTTGCCTGCGGTACAGGTGCTTGTGCAGTCGCTGTTGCATCCACCCTTAACGGTCTGGTAGATGAAGACAAGCCGGTTACCGTAAAACTGCTCGGCGGCGACCTGCAGATCCTGTGGAACCGCCAGGAAAATCTCGTATACATGACCGGTCCGGCAACTACTGTGTTTGACGGGGAGATTGATGTATCTTCTCTTGAAAAATAGAATATAATTTTATATACTTTCTTAAACAGGTCATATCATCAGGAGGCAGTTGAATGAAGTATAATTTACCGGACAGAGTTTTTCGGGAACTCTCTGCACTGGCCCGTAAATATTCAATTACAAAAATCATTCTGTTCGGTTCCCGTGCAAGAGGAACAAATACCGAAAGAAGTGATATTGACATAGCTGTATATGGTGGAAATTTTGAAGATTTCTATTGGGATGTTAAAGAAAAAATAAATTCTCTTTTGATTTTTGATATAATTCAGGCTGATTCTCAGATTTCAGATGAACTGAAAAAAGAAATTAAAAAGGACGGTGTCGTAATCTATGAAAAAACTTGATAATTTTTCAAATTGTCTGTCCATACTGAAAAACGCTGATTTTAAATTAGCCGAAACTAATGACATTTATCGTACAGGCATTATCGGCCAATTTAATTTATCTTTTGAACTTGCATGGAAAGCTCTGCAGGAAATTATGAGACTACATGGTGTACAGGGCTCTGATACCGGTTCTCCAAGAGAGCTTCTGCAGCTTGCTTATAAAGTTGGCTTTATAAATGATTCGTCTGTCTGGCTATTAATGTTAAAGAAAAGAAATACATCTGTCCATATATATAACGAAGCTGAAATTGATGAAATGATCATGCTGATACGCGACAGTTTTCTGCCAGCTTTTACCGATCTCGAAAAGACTCTGCAATGCAAACTGGCAGAAGCAGAAAGTGACTGGGATTAATGGAACTCTGATTATTTTAGAATAATTCTTCACAGAGCGGCTGTGCTTCAGCTCCCCTGCCCCCTCATTCATGAGGGGATAAGGGGTTTCTTTTTTATTTAAAATACTTCATAATATGTGGACAAGATACCTGTGCATGGCAAAAACGTACCCGGTTATTCTTCGGATTCAAAATGGCAACATTAGATTTTCAAAAGCTATTAGATTATACCAATAGCTTAGATTCGTATGCTTCAAATAAGAAAACAGCAGGATTCTTCTCTCATATGGAGCAGATATCCTGCTATTCTTATAATTTTTATGAAAAATATTTTTCTTTGATGATCTCTACCGGCATATCTTCTCCGGTCCAGAGCTTGAAGGAAGCAGCTCCCTGATACAGAAGCATGTACATACCGTTTCCGGTCTTGCAGCCGGCTTCTTTTGCTTCACGGAGAAGTCTTGTCTCCTGCGGATTATAGATTACGTCAAATACAAACAAATCTTTGTGGAACATGCTGGTATCAGTGATGATTGTTCTGTCCACATTCGGCGCCATACCTACGGAAGTACCGTTTACAAGGATCGCACTCTCTGCGATGGATGCACGGAGGATTTCCGGATCATCGTAATCATGCAGAGTAACTTTGCACTCTGTCCGTTCATTCAATCTGGCAACGATTTCTTCTGCTCTGCTGAAGAAATTGTCTCTTACGTTGAATACGTTGATCTCAGCCACGCCATCCAGTGCAGCCTGTACAAGAATTGCTGTTGCAGCTCCGCCGGCACCGAGAAGTGTCATCTTTTTACCGATGATGTCGACACCATTTTCGGCAACCGCTCTCATAAATCCAACGCCGTCTGTCGTATAAGCTGTCAGTACACCATTGTCGTTGACGATCGTATTACATGCTCCGGAGATCTCGGATGCAGGAGATACTTTGTCAGCAAGTTTGCACATGATGTTCTTGCCCGGCATGGTAATGTTCCAGCCTCTGGCTCCCATTGTGCGAAGTCCCTGAACAGCTTCCGGCATTTTATCCTCCGGTACGTCAAATGCAAGATATGTATAATCCAGCCCGAGCTGATCGCATGCTTCGTTGTGCATTTCCGGGGAAACGCTGTGTGCAACCGGGCTTCCAAGTAAACATAATAATCCGGTGTGTCCTGTGATATGTTTTGACATAATCCATTTTCCTTTCCGCGTCTAAAAATTTGGCAATTTCCTCTCGCCTCTACATGTGGTTTATTATACACGATTTAAAGTGATAAAGCAAGGCTGTGTTTTATCATGTTTCGTCATGGTTTTTATATACGGCATTTGGCATAAATTGACATAAAACTACATTCCCGCAATCTTTATCCGGCAGTTGCTTACAGCAACGTTTTCAATACACTCAACACACCATCTTCTGCATAAGACGGGCATACGGCTTTTGCTGCCATGCGCACTTCTTCTCTGGCATTTGCCACTGCATAGCTGAATCCAGAATCTTTCAGCATCGCGATATCATTGATGTTATCCCCAAAGGTGCAGGTTTCTTCCGGCGATATCCCCAGATATTCCTGAAGAAATGCCACCGCACTTCGTTTATCGGCACCAAGCGGTGTTCCGTCCATCCACTCTTTTCCGGCTGCTGCAAGATTTATCTTGTCTTTCCAGTATGGTGTAAAAACCGGTGCACACAATTCTTCGCATCGTTCCTGATGATACACTGCGATCTTCATGATCTGCTCACCTTCAAGATGCATCATATCCGGAACCTCACGGATATCATATCCATAGGAATCCCTGAGCCAGCGGAACATCTTGCTTTTGGAATTTTCTGCAAAGCATCTGTCTGGTCCCGAAATAAAATAATCACATTCCGGCAGCTCTGTCTTAACCATCTTGGCCATGTTCTTCCAGATCTCGTCCGGCAGCGTGTGGATTTTCAGTATTTTTTCTGATGTACGGATCAATGTTCCACCATCTGATACAAAAAAGATCTGGTCTTTTACCGGCGCAAAAAGCTGGCTTTCGCTGCTGTACTGTCTGCCCGAGCATACTGCAAAGTAAATTCCTTTTTTTCTCAGTTTCTTTATAACATCCATGTACTCCGGATTGATTTCCAGCGTTCCATCCTTCACCAGAGTACCGTCTACATCACTGACAACAAGTTTTATCATTTGAATTATCCTCCCCCCAAAAAGCACCGATAGATTTCATAGTATTCTCCTGTGAATCAGATGTCAACAGCTTTCAGCGCATAATTTTTATGTAATAGGAACATTGCGGAGTAATTTCCTATTACATAAAAAAACCGCGCACCGGTCTCATGCCAGTGCGCAGTCCTTATGGAATTACACGACTCAAGGGAGAGTCTTCAAAAATATGTTCAGAATCTGAGATTACTTAGATTCCAAGTTTTTCTTTCATGTAATCTACCGGTGTGTCTTTTCCTGTGTAAAGTTTGATGGCAATCAGTGCCTGAAACAGCATCATGCTCATACCATTGTAAACTTTTTCACATCCTGCTTCTTTTGCCTGTTTCATCATAACAGTTTCGCGTGGTGCATAAACAGTATCTGTTACGATCAGATCTTTCTTGAAGAAAGAAGTATCCGGGATGTTGGAAAGGTCTTCCAGCGGGTGCATACCTACACCTGTTGCATCACAGAAAAGATCTGCTGCGTGCATTTTTTCTTTGAGGAGATCATGATCTGCAAGGTCATTCATAGTAGCCTTGCAGTTTGTGTTTTTGTTGATCAGATCAACGATTTCTTCTCCACGGCTGTAGAATTTATCTTTAATGTTGAAGATTTCAATCTCTGCGATTCCGTCAAGGGCACCACGTACAGCGATTGCAGTTGCAGCTCCGCCGGTTCCGATCAGAACCATCTTCATTCCTTTGAAATCAATGCCTTCTTCTTTGAGTCCCTGCCAGTATCCCATACCGTCAGTGTTGTAGCCTTTAAGCTTTCCGGTAACCTGTCCGTTTTCATCACGCATGTTTACAACTGTGTTGATCGCACCACATAATTTTGCTGCTTCGTCAACTTCGTCCAGATATTTATGAACAACAGTTTTGTTTGGCATGGAGATGTTGGAGCCGAGCATTTTGAGAGCGCGGATACTCTGAACAGCGTCTTTCAGGGAATCGTTGTCTACTTCGAATGCAAGCTGAATAACGTCATCACCGTTTTTGTCGTATGCAAGGTTGTGTGTTGTCGGTGACTGTGTATGACGGATCGGGTAAGCCATTAATCCTACTAATTCTGTATGTCCTGTTACGTTTGGCATGATTTTTTCCTCTTTTCTTTATATTTCATAAATCGCTGCTTTCTCATGTTTGAGCGGGATCCAAGTTCAAATGTCTTGCCATGCAGGCATGACCGACATTTGGACCTTTTCTCCCTTGATATCATTTATTCAAGTGGCTCTAAGTGCAGGTATCCCTGGGATTCCAGCACGTTCAGGATTGCACGGCCTTCCATGGTTCCTTCCATAATACGGCGGGCACGTACGGAATCACCGATGGTGTATACATAAGTGTCTGTATCCTTAAATGCTTCTTCAAGTTCCGGAAGTACCGGGTTGTTGGAACGCATTCCAAGGCAGTTGAAGCCAAGATCGAATTCCATATCCTTAATCTGTCCGTCCGGAAGTTTTACAGTAAATGCATTTTCTTTTACTTCCTGAAGTGCTGTGTTTACATATTCCTTCACGCCATATTTGTCATGTGTTTCACGCATGGAGCATTTGGTGATCGGGTCTGCAAGCATACCAATCTGAGGAAGCATATCAATGATCGTACATTCTGCTCCGCGAGGTGCAAAATATTCGATTACATCAAGTCCTACGGATCCGCCGCCGACAACAACGACTTTTTTGTCCTTGCATGCTTCATCCGGGTATTTGCCTGCATTCAGGTTGTTGATCATATCAAAAATTGTAGCCACGTTTCCGGCCTCGATGTTTTCTTTGAGACCTTTGATCGGTGGAACAAGCGGTACAGAACCGGTTGCATTTACAACGATGTCCGGCTTAAACTGTTTTACTTTTTCGACAGTTGCTTCTGTATTCAGGAAAACATAAAGATTTTTCAGTCTGGCAGCGCGTGCTTCCAGATATTTCGGAAAATCTTTCATACGGGTCTTGCTCGGAAGGTCTGAAATAAACGTGGAGAGACCTCCAAGGTGATCCTTCTTTTCCAGAACGAATACGTTGCATCCGACTTCTGCCGCTGTACATGCAGCTTCCAGCCCCGCTGTACCACCACCTACAACTACAACATTGCAGTTTTTGTTAACTTTGAGTGCTTTATAAATATCGCCTTCCGGTACAGCCGGGTTAACTGTACAACGGATCGGACGATTTACACCGATACGGTTTCCGGCACATCCCACGTTACATGAGATACATTTACGAATAATATCTTCCTCGCCGTTTTCTACTTTTTTTACCCAGTTCGGGTCTGCGATAAGACCACGTCCCATTCCGACGATATCTACGTCGCCGCTCTCGAGAATTTTCTCGACAACTTCAGGATCACGGTAGTTACCTGCATTGATAACCGGTTTCTTAAATTTATCTTTTACGGCTCTTGCCATATAAGATCTCCATCCATCCGGAAGATAGTTGGAGTCGATCTGATACTGAAGAGATGGATTCAGACCGCAGGAAACATCGTACATATCAATAAACTCATCGATATACTCCAGATATTCCAGTGTATCTTCCAGAGTATTTCCACCCGGTACTCTCTCTTCTGCAGAGATACGAACGATGATCGGGAACCACGGTCCTACATTTTTACGTACTTCTTCAAGTACCATACGAGGGAAACGCAGACGGTTTTCTACAGAACCGCCGAACTCGTCTGTTCTCTTATTATAGTAAGGGGATATGAACTGGCTCATCAGATAGGAATGTCCACAGTGAATCTCGATTGCGTCAAATCCGATTGCCTGAACACGCTTTGCAGCCTCTCCATATTTTTTAACAGTTGTAAGGATTTCTTCTTTTGTCATCGGACGCGGTGTTTCGCCGCCGGCTTTTGTCGGGATGTTCGAAGAAGAAACTGTTTCCATTCCGGTTCTTGATGAAGATGCGGAAGCACCGGCATGGTTTACCTGAATTGCGACTGTAGCACCATTCTTATGAAGGTTTTCTACGAGCTGATAATAGCGCGGCATAAAGCTGTCATGGTCAATACGGATCTGGCTTGTACCATTGGATCCTGCCGGATATTCGATATTTGCATTCTCGAGAATGATAAGACCTGTGCCGCCTTTTGCACGGAGTGAGTAATAATTCATATGACGGTTACTCATCTCACCGCTTGTCTCACCGTAGTTGGTTCCCATCGGGGTCATTGCAATACGGTTTTTAATTGTAGTTCTTTTAATTGTGATCGGTTCAAAAATCTTTGGGTATTCACTCTTCATGAAATTATCTCCTTATCAGTAAGTAACATTCACAAATAACATTCATAAACTCGAGTGGCAATCCTTTGTTTGTGACACAATTATCATAACTCTTTGTATTAAAAATTAACAATATCTTTCAGATAAATTTTTGATACGTTTTCGGTATCATTCGCATCTTCATCCTGCTGTGTCTTCATATATTCAATAAAACGCTCAACAGCCGGCAGCCGGTAACGGTCTTTCATCCAGAACATAAATACCTGACGATAGATTTCCAGTCCCTTCAAACTGTGAATATTGATTCCCTCTGCCTGCTCCAATATATCCGTCCTTGGCATCAGTGCGATTCCGAAATTTTCCCTTACAAGAGATACGATCGAATATTCATCCGGACATTCTACAATCATATTTGGACTGACCTGATATTTCTTATATAGATGTTTTGCATACGTCCCCATCCAGGATTCCTTCTCATAGCCAATTACCGGATAATGATTCAGTTCTGCAAGCGGTACTTCCCTTATTCCGGCAAGTGGATGCTGTTTCGGTGTAATGATAACCAGCTCCTGAGCACTGAGTGGAAAAAATTCCATATCATCTTTCTGAAGATAGCCGCCAAATCCAACGTCAAGCTCGCCGGTCCGCACCTTTGCAGCGATTGCCGGTGTATGATTCTGCCAGAAATTGAACACCACATTTTTGTTTTCTTCTTTATTTAAAAATTTTCGTACTTTATGTGGAATATAATGCCCCGCAAGCGGAAAAATATAACCGATATCAATCTTCCCGCCATCTGAAGAAAGCTCCTGCATCTTACCGACCGCTACATCGCAGTCACCCGCGATCCGGTCTGCATGCTCCAGAAAAAGGTATCCTGCTTTTGTAAGCGTCACTCCTCTGCCTTTCTTTTCAAAAAGAGCCACACCGAGTTCACTCTCTAACGCCGCCATGGAACGGCTCAAAGACGGCTGTGAAATATAGAGTTCTTCCGCTGCCTGATGATAGTTTTCCAGTCTTGCTACTTTTTGAAAATACAGAATCTGATTCAGTGTCATTTCCTTCTCCTCCTGTATATAATCTCCCATATTCCGGTAATTCCCCGTATTACCTTTTCTGATTATTATACCACACCACCATTAATGCATTCAATGCATTAGTTTTTCCCTTTAAAAGCATTAGACCACATGCATTGTACCTGTTAAAATACAGTTAAATGTTATTTTTTTAACACAATTCACCACGGCATTTCTAAAGTTTGTGACAGAACCCAAAGAAAACCGAAATCACTTTTTAAGAAAAGGAGAACAACATGAACAAGAAATATCTGCCAAGTGCATTGATTTTGTACTTGAACTACTTCATCCACGGTGTTGGATGCTCTATTCTGGGACAAGCAGTTATTAAGGACGCGCTTGCAGGCGCATGGGGCGTTGAGGCAATGGCAATCACAGCAATCTCTGCTGCACTCGGTCTCGGCCGTCTGATCGCACTTCCATTCGCAGGACCGCTCTCAGACAAACTTGGCCGCCGCATTTCCACAGCAATCGGAAGTGCTTCTTATGCAATCTACCTGATCGGTCTTGCACTTGCATTTAATGCCGGAACAAACGGTGGTTACACCATCGCTTATGTATGTGCAATCCTCGGTGGTATCGCAAACTCCTTCCTTGATACAGGTATCTACCCGGCAGTTTCCGAGATCATCTACAAAGCTCCAGGCGTTGCAACTATGGGAATCAAATTCTTCATCGCAATCGCACAGATGCTTCTTCCATTCGTACTGGGCGCTACAGTAGCTACAACAGCTGCAGGACTTACTTCCTACAACCGCCTGTTCTACGGATGCGGTATTATCTATATCATACTTTTTGTACTTGTATTCCTGTTTCCGCTTCCGGATGCTGACCAAAAAGCAGCCGGCAAAAAAGAAGGACTTATCGACAGCCTGAAACACACACATTTCTCTTTCGAATCCATCGCAATGATCCTGATCGGATTCACATGTACAGGTACTTTCCAGTTATGGCTGAACTGTGCACAGAACTTTGCAAAAGAAAATGTTGGCTGGGCTGATCCGTCCATCATGCAGACATACTACTCTGCAGGTACTCTGATCGCACTTGTAGTAACTGCTCTCCTTACAAGAAAAATCAAAGATGTTCGTTTCATCGTTATCTACCCGGTTATCTGCCTTGCAACTCTGATCGTTGTTCTTACAGGCCAGAGCCAGACACTGATGATCGCCGGTGCATTTATCATCGGATGGGCAGGTGCAGGCGGACTTCTTCAGATTGCAACATCCGTATGCAACATGTTGTTCCCTAAGATCAAAGGAACTGTTACAGCACTTGTTATGATTGCATCTTCTCTGTGTAACTACACAATCCTGACAGCAGCATCCAAAATGCAGCCTTCTCAGGTTATGATCATGAACATCGTACTTACTGCAGCAGGTGTTGTACTTGGTCTCTTTGTAAACATTCGTTACAAAAAAATGGTTGCTCTTGCTGAGGCAGACAATTAAAATAATATCAGGGTGAAAATTCAAAAAGAAAGGAAATCATCATGAATACAGTTAAAATCCGTGACATTGAGATTGGTACAGGCGCACCGAAGATCATCGTTCCGATCGTTGGCGTCACAAAAGAAGACATCATTGAAGAAGCAAAAACATTTGATTCTATTCCGATCGACGTTGTTGAATGGCGTGTAGACTGGTTTGAAGGTGTATTTGATTTTGCAAAAGTAGAAGATGTACTGAAAAACCTTCGCGAGATTCTTGGAAACATCCCGCTTCTTATGACTTTCCGTACTTCCAAAGAAGGTGGCGAAAAAGCTATCGAACCGGAAGCTTATGCTGAACTGAACATCAAAGCTGCACAGACCGGATATGTAGATCTCGTTGATGTTGAAATCTTTACCGGAGATGATATCGTAAAAAAAATCATCGACGGTGCTCACGCAGCCGGAGTCAAAGTCATCGCTTCCAACCATGACTTCTTCAAAACTCCTGCAAAAGCAGATATCATCTATCGTCTCCGCAAGATGCAGGATATGAACGCTGATATTCCGAAGATTGCAGTTATGCCTCAGAATAAAAAAGACGTTCTGACACTTCTCGCTGCTACAGAAGAAATGACCACAAACTATGCAGACAGACCGATCATCACCATGTCAATGGCAGGTACCGGCGTTATCAGCCGTCTCTGCGGTGAAGTATTCGGTTCTTCCATGACCTTTGGTGCTGCAAAGAAAGCCTCCGCACCGGGACAGATGGGAGTAAATGATCTGAATACAGTCCTTGGACTTCTTCATAGCGCAATGTAATGCAGCTATAATTACTTCTTGAAAATGCCGGTATTTTTATTTAAAATAAAAGTACCGGTGTTTTTTATAACTGTAAAGCGTTAAACAGTTATTCGTGAAAAAATATCTATACTTAATTTTTAAGGGAGGTCCTTCATGAAAAAAATACTTCACTGGCTGGACGAGAACCTCGAAGAATTTATCCTTGTTCTTTTCCTGATCGCCATGACGCTGATCATGGGTGTCCAGGTCTTTTGCAGATATGTTCTTGGCATGTCCCTGTCCTGGTCTGAGGAACTTACCAGATACCTCTTTATCTGGTGTGGATTTTTGAGCGTCAGCTACTGCAGCAAAAAATGTCTTTCTATCAAAATCGAGCAGTTCGTTGCGATTTTTCCCCGTCGTGGTAAAGCTTTATTTAAAGTAGTCAACCATACTTTTGAGCTGATCTTTTTCATCTATATGATTCCATTTGCCTGGTCTTATATGATGTCTTCTGTTCACAGTGGACAGCTTTCACCGGCTTGTGGTATTCCAATGTATTATGTACAGGCAGCACCTCTTGTCTCCTTTGTTCTGGTTGCCTTCCGTGTCCTGCAACGCTGGATCATAGAGTTCCGTGTTGCACGCGGCGAAAATGTATTTGATCCGGCTCATCCGGAACGCAATACTCCTGAGTCCTTCATCCAGGCAAATGCCGAATCACTCGGCGAAAATGCGCTGGAATCCGGTATCGACAACCGTATCAATACCATCAAAAATTCGAATGAGGAGGAACGCTAATGCCAGTCGTAGTTTTATTTATTATCTTTGTAGCCTTACTGGTCATCGCAGTTCCGGTATCCATCACTCTTGGGATTACATCTGTTCTTCCGTCCGTGTTTGATCCGTCCTTTACTGTCGGTGCCAAATATCTGATCCGTGCCATGTTCGGCGGTCTGGACTCTTTCCCGCTCCTTGCGGTTCCGATGTTTGTCCTTTCCGGTATCATCATGGCAAAAGGTGGTATTTCCAAAAAACTGTTTGATGTTTTTGCATACTTCCTCGGAAAGTTCACCGCTGGTATGCCGTGTGCTGTTATCGTCACCTGCCTTTTCTATGGTGCGATCTCCGGTTCTGCTCCTGCAACTGTTGCCGCGGTCGGAAGTATGACGATCCCGATCCTTACAATGCTGGGATATGACCTTACGTTTTCTACTGCGATCGTAGCCGTAGCCGGCGGTCTCGGTGTTATCATTCCACCGAGTATTCCGTTTATCATGTATGGTATGGCTTCCGGTGCCTCTGTCAGTGATCTGTTCCTTGCAGGTATCATCCCGGGACTGATGATCGGCGCACTCCTTATGGTCTATGCCATCTATCACTGCAAACGCTACGGTGAAGACAAAGAAAAGATTCACAGCGAAGTACAGATGCTTCACGACAAAGGTCTTCTGAAGGTTCTGAAAGAAAGTTTCTTCGCCCTTTTAAGTCCGGTCATCATTCTCGGATGTATTTATACCGGTGTTGCTTCTCCGACTGAGGCCGCCGTTATCTCTGTATTCTATGCACTGATCATCAGCCTGTTTGTATACAAGAGTATCAAGATCCGTGATATCTGGCCGATCCTTGTGGAGGCAATCCGTACCTTTACACCGATTCTTTTCATTCTGGCAGCATCTACCGCCTTTTCCAGAGTCCTTACTCTGATGCAGGTACCACAGACTGTCAGTGAATTTATCCTGAACAACTTCCACAGCCCGGTTGCGATCCTGCTGATCATCAACGTATTCCTGCTGATCGTCGGTATGGTCATGGATACCACACCGGCAATCCTGATCCTTACACCGATTCTTCTGCCGATCGTAGAAGCCATCGGAATGAACCCGATCCAGTTTGGTGTTATCATGGTTGTCAACCTTGCGATCGGATTTGTTACTCCGCCAATCGGTGTTAACCTGTTTGTTGCAAGTTCTCTGACGGATGTTCCGGTTATGCAGATTGCAAAGAAAGCCATGCCAATGATCGCCTTCTTCCTTGTTGCACTCCTGCTGATCACCTTCATCCCGGCACTTTCTATTGGAATCTTATAGGAGGAAAGACATGAAAAAATTTACTACAGCTACTACAGACATAAAAAAGCGTCGCATCCTCCGTGCGGTTCCGGTGCTGGCAGCTGCCGGAATCTTAAGCGTTGTTCTTGCCGGATGTGGTTCTTCCGATGAGGAAGTGCAGCGTTATTCCTGGCCACTGGCAACTGCAAGCCCCGAAGATACCGTCACACAGCTTTTTGCAGAAAAATTCGCCGAGGAAGTTTCTGACTTAAGTAATGGCAAAATGAAAATTCAGGTATACGCAAACTCCACACTCGGAGGCGACCGTGACCTCCTGGAGACCTGTTCCGACGGTGATATCCCGTTTGTCGTACAGAATACAGCTCCGCAGGTTTCTTTCATGAGTGATCTGGCAGTCTTTGACCTTCCATGCGTGTTCGATTCTCTGGATGACTGCCGTAAAAAGATCGATGATCCGGAATTTTACAGTCTGATCAGTGATGTTTATACAGACGGCGGCTATCATCTGCTTGGTATGGCAGATCAGGGATTCCGTGTTATGAGTACAAATAAACCAGTCAACAGTTTTGCAGATTTCAAGGGTCAGAAGATCCGTACCATGGAAAACAGTTATCATCTGGCATTCTGGAAAGCGCTTGGTGCAAACCCGACTCCGATGAGTTTCAGTGAGGTGTATATCGGTCTGCAGCAGCACACGATTGATGCGCAGGAAAACCCGTATGAAGTCATTGTTTCCAACAATCTGTATGAGCAGCAGGATTACGTCGTAGAGACGAATCATCTGCCGCATCTTATTTCCCTGATTGTCAATGATGAGTTCTTTAAAGACCTTCCAAAGGATGAGCAGGAAATCATGACGGAGGCTGCACAGCTTGCTACAGAGTATGCAAGAGAACAGTCTGATGCACGAATTGCAGATAAGATTGCAACGATCGAAGAAAGCGGAACAGAGATTATTACACTGTCCGATAAGACACGGAAAGAAATCCGTGATGCATCAAAGGGTGTGTATGAATCGATCAGGGAAGTGATTGATCCTGCAATCTATAATTCTTACATGGATGGTATTGAAGAATAGTAATATAGTTCCAAAAAAGTAGTATCCTGTCTGATTTCTACAGGCGGTTTCAAAAATTCGGATATACTAAGGAAAGAAAATCCTACAAAAAACGTCCATCAAAATGCCAAACTCGCTTACACTCAAACAGTGTCATTTTGATGGACAAAGTAGTATTTTATTTCCAAAGTATATCTTCGAATTTTCTCAAGGCCTGCATAACCCAGACAGGATACTCTTTTTTACTGTATTCCCCTTCTCCCCTCACATAGCAAATTCAGGTCTTCCTTCGACTATCACTTTCTGACTCTCCGGCTCTCACTTTCCCCTCTGAACAATGTCTAAATACAAAGAAAAAGCGTCTCGTATCTGATTTACAGGACTTGAAAAGATCTGCTCGAAGTACTTAGAGAATAAAAGATTACATTGCTTCGAAAAATGACACTGTCTGAGCGATAGCGAGTTTGTCATTTTTTCGGAGCGTTTTTGTAAGCTTTTCTTCTCTTAGTACTTCCAGATCTTTGAACCGTCCTGACAGATCAGATACGAGACGCACATTCTTATATTTAGCACTTTCAGCTTTACAAAATCATCTGCTGAAACCGAAGGCCAACACATTTATACACCGACTGCGATCTCACTTCACATTCAGATATACATCCTCTCTTGTATGGAATCCCCCATCTATGATCACTTCATCCATATTCTCCGCGGTCACGGCCACAGGTGTGATCTTGTAATACGGTATGTCATTCGAACCGTCATTGAAAGTCTCTTTAACGGAAATCCCATTTTTTTCCTTACTGATATCCTCTCCGTTTCCAAGTCTGACGGCAAGTTCTGCCGCCGTTGAAGCTTCCTGCTCGATTGATTTGTACACCGTCATTGTCTGGGTACCTTCCACGATCCGCTGGCATGCTGCAAGGTCCGCATCCTGTGCTACAACAGCCACCTGTCCGGCAAGACGGTTCTCTGACAGCACTTTTACCGCCTGGCTTGCAAGGTCATCATTTCCACACATAACCCCGACAACATCATCCGTAATCTCCAGTCCTTTATTTACATGTGCAGCCGCCAGCTCTGCCAGCCAGTTATCACAGTACCCACTGTAAACTATATCCAGATTACTGTCTTTTAAGGCTTCTTTAAAGCCCTTCTCAACTTCCTCTACATTCTTATCAGTCGGAGACCCGTAAATGGCAAAGATATTTCCACCATCAGGGCAGGCTTTGATCAGAGATTCTCCCATCAGCGTTCCAACCATCTCATTGTCGATCGTGATATACAGGTCTGCATTTACATTAGGTGTGATTCTGTCATAGCAGATAACATAAATCCCCTTGCTCTTTGCTTCTTTCACAACATCATACAGTGCGTCACCGTCAATCGGGATGATTGCGATCACATCCATCTTCTTCTGGATAAAATACTCGATCTGAGAAATCTGCTCATCCACAACACCGCCGGCGACCTGCACATTTACTTCTGCCCCCAGCCCCTGTGCAGTCGATACAAACATATCGCGGTCACGCAGCCATCGCTCAATAACAAAAGAATCAAAACTCAGCCCAATCTGAAGTTTATCATCTTCTTTTGAATCTTCACTGGCAGTTTCTTCTGTTCCGGTTCCGCATCCGGTCAGAAGAATCAACACCAACACTCCAATTATCAGAAAAATACCTGTTTTTCTTTTCATTCCCCATACCTCGTTTTATATTCACTTGGTGTCATATCCGTCTGTTTCTTAAAAATTCTGCTGAAATAGTTCGGATCTGTATAACCACTCCGTATTCCGGCTTCCTTGATACTGATATCCGGTTTTACAAGAAGTTCCTTCGCTTTTTCAATACGGATCTTCGTCAGATATTCAATAAAATTTTCACCGGTCTCTTCTTTAAAAATCTTACTGAAATAATACGGACTGATATTCACAAGGCCCGAAACATCGTCAAGTGAAATATCTTTACTGTAGTTTTCCTGAATATACAGCATTGCTTTCTTTGCTGCAGAATTGGATCGTTCTTCCTTCTGATCCCGGATTGCCCGGCAGGCATTGACCATTTTATCAAGGAACCATTTACGGAGTTCTTCATAGTTTTTGCAGGCCATCGCCACGTCCAGATAGTCGCGGCGATAACTGAATCCATAATTGACTGCGCCCGCCTCAAATGCTTTCTTTTCGCCCCATATAATATATTCCAGTACTTTCAGACGGATGTTGTTCATGTCCTCCGCATAATGCGCCAGCATCCAGTCAAAGAAGTCATTCATCTCCTGTACGCATTCCTTTTCTTTCCCTTCTTCCAGATAGCGAAAAATACTTTTTTCCATTTCTACCGGAAATTCTTCATCATATACACCATTCTGAGAAAGGTCTTCAATATGTATCACGCGGCTCTTGCTTCCGTTCAATGCACGAAGTGCCTCACGGTAAGAGCGCTCCATTTCCTGCATTTCCCGCACCCTTCCGATACCGATTCGGAATTTTGCCTCAATCCTTCCCTCAAGCTTCGAGATCAGACTCCTCGAACTTTCTACAAGGTCGATTCTCTCCTCATAAGAATTTGCCGAAATCGGACACGGAACAACGATTGGAATACGGTTGGACATGATAGAACCAACTGCACAGGAAAAATAAGATTTCACAATATCCCGAATTTCTCCGTAAAATTCCTGTGCTTTTACATTCATGCCGACCTGGCTGACCAGTCTGCCATTCTCATAAGACTGACCAAACTGCAGGATCATGACATATCCCTGACTGTCTTCAATGTCCAGAAGCTGCTGGTAATAATCTGCCGCCTGCATTTCCTGCTGAAAAAGCAGACTTCCGACAAAGCTGCTCTCCACAACCGGAATAACCGTCTCCAGTTTTTCCTGAATCTTTAAGAGATTGCTTCTCTGATTTCGTTTTGCATCAACTTTTCCAATTGCCTCCTCTACAGCCGCAATAATCTTTGCTCTGGGTATTGGTTTCGTCAGATAACGTTCTACACCCAGATCGATTGCTTCTTTTGCATAATCAAATTTGTCATATGCCGATACTACATAAAACAGTGCTGTGGTATTAAATTTCCGTATCTCCCTCATTGCCTGAATACCGTTGATTCCGGGCATATGAATATCCATAAACACCACATCCGGATGGAAAGTCTCGGCAATCTCTGTAACTGCCCTTCCGGTCTTTGCAGTCTCAACGACACATTCCTCTCCAAATGCACCGGCTATGACACTTTTGAATGCTTCCAGCATAATTCCCTCATCATCTGCTACCAAGATTCGATACATACTCTCATTTCCCCTTTTGCTTACCTTCTGTTGTCTGATTTCTATTCTCCGTCTTTTGGAATCTCCGTGTCATCTTTTTCAACAGGAATCATAATATGAACTGTGGTTCCGGTATCCGGACCATCACTTTCAATCGTAAAAAACTCTTTTTGTTTATAATAAAGCTGCAGCCTGTCGATTACATTTCGAACTGCAATTCCCGTCGAAAAACGATCTTCATTATCCTGTGAAGCACTTCCTGACATTACTTTTGCAATCATTTCTTCTGTCATTCCGGCGCCATTGTCACTGATCGTAATATCCAGCATATCTTCATTCTGATGAATCGACATCCGGATCCATCCTGTTTCCATACAGTCATGAATACCATGCTGCACCGCATTTTCAACAAGTGGCTGAAGGATCATACTCGGAATACGGATATTTTCGATTCCTTCATCTACTTCTTTGATATAAGTAATGTCGCCCGCAAAACGGACATTCAGAATATAAATATAGTTATCAACAGCCTCTACTTCTTCCCAGAGCATCGCATCTTCTTCCATCTTGCGTACATTATATCGGAAAAAATCTGCCATTTTTTCCAGAAAAATACCTGTCTTGTCTGCATCTCCCATCATGGCAAGCTGCGCTCCTGCATTGAGACTGTTAAACAGAAAATGCGGGTTGATCTGTGCCTGCAGATATTTGAGCTGTGCTTCTTTAAGATGTGTTTCCATAAGAAGCTCCCGTTCTTTCATCTGTGCCTGACGCTCCATACTGTCTTTCAGCTGCTCAATATTCTGACGGATACTTTCCAGCATCTGGTTAAAGCTTCGGGTTACAATTCCAACTTCATCCTCTACCACAACCGGAAGCTGCGGGACATTTAAATTTCCCATCGCCACTTCATGTGCCGTATTGGACAGTGCGGTAAGCGGCCGGATCATGTTGCGTACCAGAAGTGTCGTTACTACAAGGCCAAGTGCATAAACCACCAGCATGACCGCGATACACATTTTGTACAATACATTCATCGCCGATAAAAGGAGCTGATAGTTTGCAGAGTTCATCTTGAACCGCAGATTATTCAGGTTATAGCTATATGAATTGATATATTCATACAGTTCATGTTCTTCCTCATAGGAGGTCTTGTACTTCTCAACATTTCTGCCTCGCTTTGCCTGTACCGTTTCATTTGTCTGATCCAGATAAGTTTCTGACATCCTTCGGATATTTTTTTCAAGCATTTTTGCTTCATTATCCAGATTTCGGTCATTCAGGTCTTCGAGCAGATTCCTGTAATTCTGTTCATAGCGGTAATAATTTTCCAGCGCCTGCGAACTGTTTGTATTCAGATATTCATAAACGGTACTTTCCACCTGTTCAATAGAATCTGAAAGCTCATTTATAGCCGTATTGCTGGAAAAAACCGCATCAATTCTTCCCACCGCCGTACGGATCTGGGCAAAAATAAACACATTGATACCAAGCGCAAAAATCAGGACCAGAAGCATAACTCCACTCAGTCTGGTCTGTATGGAATTTTTTACAGCGGAGAATTCTTTTTCATCTTTCATTTCTCATCCTCCGTCCTGTATTCCCTGGTGTTTTCCTTCGTGATCACATGCTGGTCAACACTATAATAGTTATTGCTATGTCCAAAAGATATATATTCGTCCAGTGCATTGATGCTGTACCTTCCGATTTCTTCCATATCAAGAGCAATTGCAGAAGAAATAATTCCCTTATCGATCGCATTCAGGGTTACATTAGAATAATAATATCCGATTACTTTTACATTACCAACCTGATTATAGTCTACCAGTGCCTGACAGACACATTCTGTTACAACCTCATCCATACAGACAATCACATCCGGAAGGCTTTCATCACTGACAAACATATCCCGCACAAATTCTTCTGTATCAAAGTCTGCACTGCTGTCCACACAGTATTCCGTCAGATCTACCGACTGTCCTGTTTTTTTCCGGGATTCCAGTTCTTTTTTGACCTGAGAATAAACAAGATTTGTTTCCTGCGTTTTTGAGCTGGATGTCGATAAAAACATCACACTTGTAGAACCTTTATCTTTCAGCATCCCCTGAATCTGTTCTGTATAGGCACTTCCCATCTGATAACTGTTCAGTCCGACAAAGCTGATGCGGCTCGTCGCAGTATCATCTGTCATAACTGTAACAACCGGGATTCCATCCTTCAATGCCTCTGTGATCAGATGCTGTTCTTCTTTACTTCCGTCCGCCTCCAGAATGATTCCATCCACTTTTGAGGCGATCCCGATCTTAAGGCAATCCGCCTGCGAGTATCCATTCATCTGTTCCGGAGAGAGCAGTTCCACATATGCATCTTTGCTTTCTGCTTCTTTTGAGGCGCTTTCATAGACTGACTGCCACATGCCGGTATCCTTATCGTTGGCGATCATCAGATAATGCCGCTGGTAGGCTGTAGCACGCTCTCCTTCTCCCAGCTCGACCCGATCCAGATTTTTCTGAAAATAGATCCAGATTCCCGAGAGAAAAAAGATACACCCAGCCAATATGCAAAAGATTGTCAGTGTAGATTTTTTCATAGTTTCCATTCTTTCTGATTATTTTTCTTTCTATCAGTGTATCACATTTTTTCTGATACTTCAAAAGGGCCATTGCGCCACACGCAATGACCCTTAACATTCATCTGATTTTCATTATCCATTCTTTCTGTTGGATAATACATCGAATACAACTGCAATCAGAAGTACGGCACCTTTTACTACGTACTGCCAGGAATCACCGATACCCATGATTGACATACCCATGTTGATGACACCAAGGAGAAGAGCACCGATTACTACACCGCCTACAGTACCGCTGCCGCCGTATGCGGAAGCACCACCGATGAAACAGGAACCGATTGCATCCATCTCAAAGGATGTACCTGTACTACCGTTTACAGAACCTACACGTGCTGCACAGAGAAGACCTGCAAGACCTGCAAGAAGTCCCATGTTTACGTATGCAATAAAGTAAACTTTGTTTGTATCAATACCGGAAAGCTGTGTAGCTTTCTCATTACCGCCGATTGCGTAGAAATAACGTCCGAATGCTGTTTTGGATGTAATGAAACTGTAAATCAGGCAGATTGCAACTACCCAGATGAACATAACGGAGATACCTTTGTACTGGAACAGTTTGTAGCAGTACCACAGGATAACAACTGCAATGATCACTGCTTTGCTGTAATCAGAAAATGCTGTATTCTGACGATATCCTTTTTTCGCTTTGTTTGCTCTGGAACGAATAACATTAAAGATTACATAAACAGCTACTACAACACCAACGATCAGTGCGGAATAGTTTGCAGTATCATCAAGTCCAGGAATGTTGATATAGGATGTAAATACTTTCAGGAAATCTTTGTTCTGGATAGATACAGTCTTGTTATCCAGGATCAGACGTCCGAATCCACGGAAGATGAACATACCTGCAAGTGTTGTGATAAATGGAGGAATACGTTTGTAACCGATCCAATAACCCTGCCATATACCTACCAGAAGACCAACTACCAGACAGATGAGGATTGTCAGATATGGGTTCATGCCTTTGTTGCTGATCATAACAGCTGCAAGACCACCAACCAGACAGATAACAGCACCTACAGAAAGGTCGATGTTACCACCTGTTAAGATACATAACAACATACCACAGGCAAGGACAAGTACATAACCATTCTGAAGCATTAAGTTTGACATGTTCTGTGCATACAGAAGTCTTCCGTTTGTCAGTCCACAGAACAGGATAAATACGATCACCAGTGCAATGACCATTGTATATTTTCTTAAGAAGTCTTTTACATTAAATTTCATTTTCTTACCCCTTTCCCGGTAGAAATTTCATTCAGCCGCCTTACTTTTTATTCTGCTCCTGCATGATCGAAGCCATGATACGTTCCTGAGTTGCCTCTTCTGCAGTAAATTCACCTGCTATACGGCCCTCACTCATAACATAGATACGGTCACACATACCGAGAAGTTCCGGCATTTCGGAAGAAATCATGATAACTGATTTTCCTTCTTCTACCATTTTGTTGATCAGGCAGTAAATATCATATTTTGCACCTACATCGATACCTCGCGTCGGCTCATCCAGAATAAGGATATCCGGCTCTGTAAACATCCATTTACCAAGCAGTGCTTTCTGCTGGTTACCACCGGAAAGGTTACCTATCTTCTGCTCATTGGAAGGAGTTTTGGTGCCCATTTCCTTTGTCATCTCATCAGCCATATGCACTTCCATATCTGTGTTGATGATGCCTTTTTCACAGACTTTGGAAAGTCGTGCAAGAGTTGTATTAAAACGAATGGATTCTCCGAGAATCAGTCCGTTTGTCTTACGGTCTTCTGTTACATAAGAAAGTCCGTGACGGATTGCCTCCTGCGGATTTTTGAGATTTACCTTCTCGCCTTTGATATAAAGTTCTCCGGAGATATTGCTTCCGTAACTCTTTCCGAATACAGACATTGCAAATTCCGTACGTCCTGCACCCTGCAATCCTGAGAAACCGACAACCTCTCCTTTATGTACTTTACAGGAAATACTGTCATCGACAATTTTTTCCGGATAAAGCGGATGGTGAACCGTCCAGTTTTTAACTTCCAGCATAACTTCGTTGCTGACTTTATGCTTTCTTGACGGATAACGGTCATCCATGGAACGGCCAACCATACCTTTGATGATGCGGTCTTCACTTAAATCATCTACACCTTTTGTCAGTGTCTCGATCGTAGTACCATCTCGAATGATCGTACAGCGGTCTGCACAGTAAATGATCTCATTCAGTTTATGTGTGATGATGATAGAGGTCAGCCCGTTTTTCTTAAATTCCATCAGAAGATCAAGAAGCATTTTTGCATCTTCATCATTCAGGGAAGAAGTCGGCTCGTCAAGGATCAGAAGTTTAACCTTCTTTGAGAATGCCTTTGCGATCTCTACCAGCTGCTGTTTACCTGTTCCGATATCTTTGATCAGTGTCTGTGCAGATTCATGAAGGCCAACCTGTGCCATATGTTTTTCTGCTTCACTGTATGTTCTGTCCCAGTCAATGCTGCCTCTTTTATTCTTAATCTCGTTTCCGAGAAACATATTCTCTCCAATAGAAAGCAACGGAATCAGCGCAAGTTCCTGATGAATGATAACAATACCTTTTGCTTCACTGTCATTTAAGTTTTTGAACTTACATTCCTCACCTTCATAGGTAACGGTACCTGTATAACTTCCATATGGATACTGACCACTTAAAACGTTCATCAGTGTGGATTTTCCCGCACCGTTTTCACCGATCAGCGCGTGAATCTCTCCTCGCTGGACTTCAAGATTTACATTGTCCAGAGCTTTGACACCGGGGAACTCTTTTGTAATGTGATCCATTACCAAAATATTGTCTGCCAAAATGGCGCCCCCTTTCCAAAAAGAGGGCGGGGCTTTTCACCCCGCCCTTAAAATTCAAGTTCTTATATTTTTGATATCTATCTGACTCTACTCAGTCATCATTCTGCCGGATGAAGGTATCCGTCATCGTCCTGTGTATAGTATCCTGTGTCAACAAGTTCTTCTTTCAGGTTGTCCTTAGTTACAACTGTAGGAACAAGCAGGAAGGATGGGCATTTATGTCCTTCGGATGTTTCATAGGATTCTGTATCATATGCACAATCGAAATCCCATTTGGAGTTTGTGATCAGAGAATCATCAATTGTGTCACCTTTCAGCATTGCTTCTGCAAGGTCAAGAGTAACAACTGCTTCGTTTGCAACTGCTTTGTAAACTGTCATGGACTGTTTTCCATCAACGATGTTTGCAAGGTTAGCTTCGTCACCATCCTGTCCTGTGATCAGAACGTCGTTTTTGCCTGCATAGTCAGATTCGATAGCCTGTGTAACACCAAGTGCTGTAGAGTCATTGGAGCAAAGAGCTACATCAAGCTGTGTTCCGTCTGCATAGTAAGAAGCGAGGATGTTCTGCATTCTTTCCAGAGCTGTCTGTGTATCCCATGCTGCTGTTGCTACGGAATCGAAATCAGTCTGTCCGGAAACTACATTCAGTGTGCCTGCATCCAGATACGGTTTCAGAGTGTCATAAGCACCGTTGAAGAAGTATCCTGCATTGTTATCAGCCGGGTCACCTGCTGTGAACTCGATGTTGTAGGTTTTATCACCTGCATTGTCAAGATCCAGAGCATCAATTACGTACTGACCCTGCAGAGTACCTACTGTATAGTTATCGAAGGAGATGTAGTAGGAAACTGCATCGGATTTGATCAGACGGTCATAAGCGATAACCGGGATTCCTGCATCTGCTGCTTCATCCATAACTGTGTTAAGTGCTTCACCATCGATAGCTGCAACTACCAGGAGGTTAACTCCGTCGGAGATCAGGTTCTGGATATCATTTACCTGACGGTCTGTTTCATTATCAGAGTATGTCAGCTCAACATCGAATCCAGCTGCCTTAAACTGTTCTTCCAGATAAGAACCATCTCTGTTCCAACGCTCCAGAGACTGAGTCGGCATTGAGATACCGATTTTTCCGCCTTCGGCTGCTGCATCATCTGCAAATACAGGAACTGCACAGGATGTGATTGCCATTGTTGCTGCCATTGCTAAAACTAATTTTTTCTTCATAAAAGAAACCTCCCATTTTTGTTTTCGCTCTTTAGCTATTTCGTATAGCTTTTTGATGAGATTATAATACCATATGGATATTTTAAACAAAATGGACTGTTTTTTGATGCACCATTCAATTTTTGCGTTCAAAAAAAGTCCAGACGACACGCGTCTGGACTTTTTTGAGATCTGCTTTTTATTTTATCAAATTTGTGCTATTGACACCGCGCAGGATATTCTCAACCAATATATCTCTGTATGTTACTTACTGTCCACTCTGTGAGTCAAGTGCACGAAGTCTGTGTACAAGTTCTTCACAGATCTCAAGCTTATCCTTACCGTCTGTCTCGATAACGATATCAGCTGCTGCCTGATATTTCTCACGACGTTTTTCCATAAGGTCACCAATAAAAGAAACATTCTTATTTCCCTCGAGAAGCGGTCTGTCATGGTTGTCTTTGACACGGTTTAAGATTGTCTCCGGTTTTGCGGTAAGAAGAACGACACGGCCGTTTTTCTTCATCTCAACTACATTGCGCTCTCTCATCGGTACACCACCACCGCAGGAGATGACCACATTGCTCCTGGACTGCATTTCAATAAGAAGTTCTGTCTCAAGATTACGGAAGTATTCTTCTCCGTAGGTCTCAAAAATATCGGAGATGGACATGCCTTCTCTCTCCGCGATGATCTGATCCATCTCTACAACTTCCATTGCAAAAACAGTTCTCAGGAAATCAGAGATTGTGGATTTACCGGCACCCATAAATCCGATCAGAACAATATTGTAATCAAACAGCTTACGTGCCTGAATCTTTTTACTGTTTCTGGTAATTTCTTCAAAAACAGCTGTCACTTCATCTTTATGGCGTTTGCCTTCCATTCTGCGGTTCAGCCATTCTCTCTGCTTCGCTTCCTGCTCCGGCTGCAGGATCGGAATATCATTTGCTTCTTTGTAAACCATGATGTCTTCTACGATTCTGTTACGCATAAGAAGTGCATCCAGAAGAATCTCATCACACTGTCCGAGACTTTCTCTGAGTATATCCAATTGATTCATATGTATCGTTCCCTCTCTATATAAACAAATTTATCGTTATTATAACAGCTATTTAGCGCGTTAACAATATAAAGTGGGGATTTTTCTAAAAAACCTAAATTTTATTCTGCATTCTTGAGTGCTTCGCCCATCGGTACTTTACGTATCCTGCGATATTCCAGAAGTGCTACTACGGCATAAGTTACAAATCCAGCCCCAAACATCTTCACATAAATCATCGGATCGATCCACAGAGCAATCCATCCGGAAATACTCTGCAGCATCACTTCCCGGAACAGCACCTTCATGGCAGCAGCCTCAATAGGCATGCTGATAAGGAGACAGAGAACTACGACAATTGACGTTGACATAATATACAGTCTGCTGATCTCACCATTGGTATAACCCAGAATCTTTGTCATTGAGATCGACTGTGCATTTTTTTCGATAATGATCTTGGACAACAGATAGATCAGGATCATGTAGATTGCGATTGCAAACCCATTGACCAGTCCCATCATACTTCCCATTGATACGTTGAGCTGTCTGGAAATCTTGGTCAAGGCATCCAGATCTATCACCGAACCGATATAACTGCTGTCTATATCCGTAATCTCGCTGTTGCTGAAATAACCACTGAAGTAATCATCTCCCAGATCAAACATCTGATTCAGCTCCTCCTGCGGCATAAAGATACAAAGCCCGCCATCATAATCATAGATCCCACCGATCTTAAACGTATACTCATCATCCTCATATTTTTCCTTAAGAGTGATCGAGTCCCCGATCTTCAGCAAAAACTTGTCCGCATATGCCTGCGAGATGTAAACACCGTCTGAAAAATCCGCGTCAATATACTTACTGTCATCGTGGACTCCATAGATAGTAACTTCTTCGCTTTTGTATTTGCCCGGAAGTGTATTCAATGAATATGCACTGAACTCCTCCGCATCTTCATTATCTGTCTCTGTATCATGAGAAAAAAGAAACATATCCAGCATTCCCTCAAGCTTATTGCTTCCACCCATCACACTGACCGGAACCGAAAGCATATACTGATATTTTGCCAGCATATTATTCTGAATCTCCAGTTGATAGTGATCCAGTGCCGACGGAAGCAGAAGTCCGAACATCAGAAGCAGATTTGCAAAAACAACACCCACAAAGAGCACCAGATAATTGCTGATATTCTGGAATATCACACGCAGACGGAATCTGTAAAATATTTTCAGTTTCGGACTTAAATAAAGAGCACGTTTCTGCTTTCTTGTTGAAAGATCCCTTCGCAGAAATTTAAGCGGTGACAGTTTCAGTTTGTGATGCAGGATTGCATAATTAACTACAAACATGATCGCCACAGGCACCACTGTTGTCAGAACAAATGCTTCTGCATTCCAGATTGTCTTATAGGTCGGAAGACTGTAACTTCCATAATACATATCGGCGCATACATATTTGAATACGGTATAACCCAGAATATTTCCGACCAGTGCCCCTATAAGCGTTACGATAACCGGCAGTGTCATGTAATGACGAACCAGTTCTCCCCGCGTATAACCGGATGCACGGAGTGTTCCGATCACACCGGCTTCTTTTGCAATCGTATTGCTGGTCGTGATTCCAAATACAAATGCCATGATCACAATAATGATATAAAGAAGCATTGCAATCATTGCTTTGTCACTTCCCATGTCATCACCGGTAAAGATGATCGCCTGGTTCTGATACTGTGGCACAAAACTTTCCAGTGTAACAACTTTGCCCATTGCTTTCATCAAGTCTTCAGAAACTTCTTTTTCCTCAAGCTCTGTCTGTGGTTTCTTATCATATACCCATGCATAATTGTACTGCAGTTTATCCTGATCCAGAGTATCAAATTCTTCTTCTGTCACAACACCGACACCAAATTTTACGGCATCAAACATGGTATCACTGTTGTTCTGAAACAGACAGCTGTAATCAGATAAAGCAACCAGCCCGGTGATCTTCCAGCTCTTTGTACCGTCATCGATCGTATCTCCGACTTTCAGATTATTATTATCCGCATACATACGGTCGATCACAATTTCGCCTGTTTTTTCTGCCAGTTTGCCTTCCATCAGGCAGACTTTGTTGACATCTGTACGGTTTTTAAAGAAACGCATCGTACTGCCATTTGAAAGAGAATCTTCTATATAATAGCTCTCATAGACTTTAATGCCTTCATCTTCGATTGCCTCTTTCTGTCCACGATACAGACGCTCTCCGAGACGGAAATTGCCATCTTCGATGTTATATTTCTCAAAGCCTTCATTGTATGCATGAATCATACTTCCATCTGCAACCAGAAAACCGGAAACAAGTCCGATCGTTGCGACCATTAGGATAAAAACAACCAGATACTTTCCGATTTCTCCTTTGAGTTCACGGGGAATCCTTTTTCTGAGAGGACTTTTCATATTATCGCCCCCTTACCAGTCAAGATCCATCGCAGGAATCTTATGTTCATTCTGATAATTCTTACGGATCATACCGTCTCGAAGCTTGACTACACAATCCGCCATATCTTTGATTGCATCATTATGCGTAACCATGACGACCGTATTTCCATATTTCTGATTAACGGTTTCGATCAGTTTCAGAATTTCCTTGGATGTATTGTAATCAAGTGCACCCGTAGGCTCATCGCAAAGCAGGATATCCGGGTTCTTTACGATGGCACGGCCAATTGCCGTTCTTTGCTGCTGGCCTCCTGACAGCTGGTTCGGAAGTTTTCTCTGATGTTCAAAAAGTCCCAGTGTATGCAGAAGTTCATCCACATCCAGTGGACGGTCACTCAAATATGCCCCGACCTCGATATTTTCACGCACAGTAAGATTTGGGATCAGGTTGTACATCTGGAAGATATAGCCCAGATGTTTTCTGCGGTACTGTGACAGCTTCTTTTCTTTCATGTCGGCAAGTCGTTCTCCCTCAATGGAGATGCTGCCATCATCGGCACTTTCGATTCCGCCGATAATATTTAAAAGCGTGGACTTACCGGAACCGGACGGTCCCAGAAGAACACAGAACTCTCCCTTCGCAATATCCAGATCCAGACCACGCAGCACATCGACTTTGCTGTCACCTGAACCGAATGACTTTTTGATTCCTCTTATTTCCAAAAACATACGTTTCTCCTTTTTCCCTCGATTTTTGACTAATTTTTTCAGTTAGCCATATCTATACTTATGTTAGTTCAGACTACCCCGTTTTGTCAAGAATATTTGTCCGAACTAACTATTTTCGAAAAAGGAGCACATTTTTCGTATATAAACATTACGAAGTAATTTCCTGTAACGTAAAAAATCCGGCCCTGCCAGAGGCAAAGCCGGAATATTTTCCTACTATATTATTCACATCAAAAATCCCATGATCCTCTCTGCCACAAACACTGCCGCACATGCAAACAATGCAACCGTAAGAAGACTTTTTTCACGATATGCCACGATCAGTGCTACGATCAGTCCCGCAGCACCGGAAATAATACCGCCTGCTGTCGCAGTCAGAATTGCCGGAAATGTCATTGCGGCAAGGCAGGCATACGGCACATAATATAAGAAAGATTTTATATAAGGACTGGTGATCTCTTTCTTAAAAAGTACAAGCGGAAGCATACGAATCAGATAGGTCACACCTGCCATCACCAGAATATAGATATATACATTCGGTTTCATATCAGTCTGCCTCCTTCTTTTCTTCGATCGGACAGAAATATGCTGCAATTCCTGCCACAAGTACGGTCGTGATGATGATCACAAAACCGGTCGATACTTTATTCAGTACAGGTACCGTTGCAAACAGGGTGCTTAGTGCCATAGCACCGATCACAACACCAAGCACGGCACGGTTCTTCTTTGCCGGCGGAATAATGACGGCAAGGAACATGCCATAGATTGCAACGCTCAGTGCACTGACCAGAAAATCCGGAAGCAGATTTCCCGATATGGCACCGGCAAGAGTTCCGAGTGTCCATCCCGGAATTGCCACACACATCACACCATAATTATACCATGGACTGATTCTTCCCTCTTGGCTTGCACTGACACCAAAAATCTCGTCAGTCACACCAAAAGCAACTGTCAGACGGTAACCGTTTCCTACACCCTTTTCCAGTTTCTGTGACAGTGAAAAAGACATCAGACAGTACCGAAGATTGATGACCAGCTGAGTCAGTGCCATCTCCCAGAGTGAACCACCGGCAGCAATGATCCCGATACCAGCAAACTGCCCTGCTGATGTCAGATTGGTAAGAGAGATCAGTACAGCCTGCCATGCACTCAAGCCCGCCTGTATTGCCATAATACCAAACGTAAAAGAGACTGCAAAATACCCAAGTCCGATCGGTATTCCATCTTTCAATCCCTTCTGAAAAGCGGATTTATTCATGACGGTTTCAGCCCTCCAGAGAATTTAATACATGGAATCCATTATTGCTCAGCACATTTTCGGTTACAAATACATCGTCTGTCTGAAGAATCATGATCGGAAGACTGTTTCCTCTGTGATAGGATGTATAAATATAATCCAGATTTACATTACAGTTGCCAAGTACCTGCAGTACTGTGTTCAGTCCGCCGACTTCATCCTTGAGATCTACGGCGATAACTTCTGTCACACGGTTCATATATCCGTTCTCTGTGAGGATTTTTTCTGCTTCGTCTGCCTGGTTTGTCACCATACGAAAAAGCGCAAATTCCGGTGCATCAAAGCATGCAAATCCATAAATATCGATACCTGCTTCTGCCAGAAGACCGGTTACTTTCTGAAGACTTCCTGCTTTATTTTCAATAAATACTATGTTCTGTTTAATCATTATTCTCTCTCCTCGTCCCTCGCATAAAAATTAGTCTATATTGCATAATATACCAATGAATATCATTATACTCACGTTTTTTCTAAATGTAAACCTTTGCAGAAACATTACGGAGTAATTTCCTGTAACGTAAAAAGGTCCCCGTGAAGCACTCTTGCCCCACGAGGATTCATATTCTTTCATTAAGTATTATTTCCTTATGCTTATCCACACAGCGGATCAGGCATCCAGCTCTTCATCCACATATTTCTGGATATTGGATGCATTTACATATTTCTTAAGGTGTTCACCATCGGTAATAACCAGCGTCGGTGCCTGCATGATTCCAAACTGACGTGCCATATCAGGATTTTTCTCTGCATCGATGATCTCAAGGTCTTCACCCTCCAGCATCTTCTTTGCCATGCGGCAGTTCGGACAGGTACTTGTAGTAAACAAATATTTATGCGTTTCCAACGGTTCGATCTTTACATCATCGTCAGTCAGTGTCACCATACTTGTATGAACTTTCTTAAGTTTGGAATGAAGCACATCATATAATGTACGGTTCTTGTACTCCTGTGCCTTACCGTCGTTCCAGTTCTGTACTGGGCGGTAATATCCGGTGATACGGCTGTAAACTTCTGCTTTTTTACCGCATTTCGGGCAGGTAAAATGCTCACCGCTTAAATAGCCATGCTCCTTACATACAGAGTAGGTCGGAGAAATCGTATAATACGGAAGCTTGTAGTTCTCTGCGATCTTACGTACAAGAGATGCAGCAGCTTTCCAGTCCGGAAGTTTTTCACCGAGGAACGCATGGAATACAGTACCGGATGTATACAGAGTCTGAAGCTCATCCTGAATATCCAGTGCATCAAAGATATCGGAGCTGAATTCCACCGGAAGATGGGAACTGTTGGTGTAATACGGAGTATCACCCTTGCTTCCTGCGGTACGGATATCCGGCCAGCGTTTACGGTCATGTTTTGCCAGGCGGTATGCAGTGGACTCTGCCGGAGTTGCCTCCAGATTGAACAGTTCACCCGGATATTCTTCCTGGTAATCAGAAAGGCGGTTACGCATATGTGTCAGTACTTCTTTTGTGAATTTCTGCGTACGCTCATCGCTCATATCGCAGCCAAGCCATTTTGCATTCAGTCCTGCCTCGTTCATTCCGACCAGACCAATGGTGGAGAAATGATTATCGAAGCTTCCCAGATAACGTTTGGTGTACGGATACAGACCTTCATTCAGAAGTTTCGTGATGACCTCTCGTTTGATATGAAGAGATCTCGCTGAAATATCCATCAGACGATCCAGTCTGCGGTAAAACTCTTCCGGAGTCTTTGACTGATATGCGATACGCGGCATGTTGATCGTTACGACACCAACGGAACCGGTGCTCTCACCGGAGCCAAAGAAGCCGCCGCTCTTTTTACGCAGTTCACGAAGATCAAGACGGAGACGACAGCACATGCTGCGGATATCGCTCGGTTTCATATCACTGTTGATATAGTTGGAAAAATACGGTGTTCCGTATTTCGCAGTCATTTCAAATAACAGACGGTTATTCTCTGTATCGGACCAGTCAAATTCCTTCGTGATGGAGTAGGTCGGAATCGGATACTGGAAACCACGTCCGTTGGCATCTCCCTCGATCATCGTCTCGATAAATGCCTTATTGACCATATCCATCTCTTTCTTGCAGTCTTTGTACTTGAAGTCCATTTCCCTGCCGCCAACGATTGCAGGAAGCTCTGCAAGATCATCCGGAACCGTCCAGTCCAGAGTGATGTTGGAAAATGGTGCCTGTGTACCCCAGCGGCTCGGTGTATTGACACCATAGATAAATGCTTCAATGCATTTTTTTACCTCATGATAGCTTAAGTTATCCACCTTGACAAATGGTGCAAGGTAAGTATCAAAAGAAGAAAACGCCTGTGCACCGGCCCATTCATTCTGCATGATGCCGAGGAAATTAACCATCTGATTGCACAGTACACTCAGATGCTTCGCCGGTGCGGAAGTAATCTTGCCCTCGATTCCGCCAAGACCTTCCTGAATCAGCTGTTTCAGGGACCATCCTGCACAGTAGCCGGTCAGCATGGACAGGTCATGAATGTGAATGTCTGCATTTCTGTGCGCCTCTGCGATCTCATTGTCATAGATCTCGGAAAGCCAGTAATTTGCGGTTACAGCACCGGAGTTGCTTAAGATCAGCCCTCCGACAGAATAAGTTACGGTGGAGTTTTCTTTTACCCGCCAGTCTTCAACCTTTACGTAACTGTCTACGATTTCCTTGTAATCGAGGATTGTGGATTTCATGTTACGGATCTTTTCTCTCTGCTTGCGGTAAAGGATATAAGCCTTTGCCACATCACTGTAACCGGCCTGGATCAGAACATTCTCTACACTGTCCTGAATATCTTCCACTGTTACTTTGCCGTCTGTAATCTTATTCTGAAAATCTGCGGTCACACGGAGTGCCATCAGATCGATCATATCCTTGCTGTAAACTTTTTCTTTGGCATCGAATGCTTTATCAATCGCTGCAGTGATTTTTGACATCTGAAATTCCGCGATCTCACCATCACGCTTAACTACCTGAAACATACCTAAATCAAACCTCCCTCTACTGCTGCATCTGTATCTATTTACGACCACATGTTCCCATATGATTTATGCGCTGTAGACCTATTGTAGCAAACTCTCTTCGTTTCGTCAATACACAAAAAACACCATATATTGTGTCATTTCATCATTTTCACAACTATATGGTGTTATCCAAAAAACTTTTTTATTTGTATTTTCAGTGACTTTCAGGGAGCACGGAAACGAAGATTTCCGCAGGAACACGGGCTTTTACGGCTATTCCGTCGGCTGTATATTCCTCTGAAATAAGGCTTCCATATTCACGTATCAGCTGAATTTTTCCTGCCTCTTTGTAAGAAAATAATTCTTCCAGATAAATCTGGCTCTCAGCAAGAATTTTTGCAAGAACGTCTTTAAACTCTTCCAGACCTTCTCCTGTACGTGCAGAACACTTTACAGTATAATCTGCCTGAAGATCCCGGATCTGGATATCTTTTACCTGATCCTGCTTGTTCAGAAGAGTGATGATCTTTTTTCCGGTTGCACCGAGTTCACGAAGTGTCTCGTATACTGTGTGCATCTGAAGCTCTGCCTGCGGATTTGACGCGTCTACGACATGAATGATATAGTCGGCATACTTTGCCTCCTCCAGCGTGCTTTTAAAGGCTTCTACAAGGTGATGCGGCAGCTTCCGTATAAACCCTACAGTGTCGGTCAGAAGGATCTGCTGCCCGTCTTTTAATTCCAGTACTCTTGTCGTCGGATCAAGTGTCGCAAATAACTTGTCCTCTGCCAAGATTCCTGCTCCGGTCAGCGTATTTAAAAGAGTAGATTTACCGGCATTCGTGTAGCCGACAATCGCTGCAGTCTTTAAATTGCCGCGACTTCTTTTACCGCGGATCAGTTCTCTGTGCTTCTCAACCTGAAATAACTCGGCTTTCAGTGCTGAAATTCTGGTTCGGATCAGACGTCGGTCTGTTTCCAGTTTTTTTTCACCGGGTCCTCGCGTACCGATTCCACCACCGAGTCTGGACAGAGATTCACGTAAGCCGACAAGACGCGCCGCGCGATAGCGGAGCTGTGCCAGCTCGACCTGGATTTTTCCCTCACTGCTTACTGCACGCGCCGCAAATATATCAAGAATCAGAAGTGTACGATCCATTACTTTGCAGTCCAGTTCACGCTCAAGATTATTGAGCTGCGCCGGCGAAAGTTCATCATCACAGATCACACCGTTTGCGTCATATGCCTGAATAAGTGCCGCAACTTCTTCGATCTTACCCTTGCCGATATAGGTACCCGGGTGGACTGCCTCACGATTCTGTATCACCTTTGCCACAGTCACTGCACCGGCAGTCTCTGCCAGTTCTTCCAGCTCGTCAAGAGATACGGCGACATCCTCGTCTTCGCTTGTCTGCACGCCGATCAGAACGACCCGTTCTTCTATATCTTTAAACTCGTAAAACTGCATACTCAGCCTCCGTTTCTCGACTGAAGGAAAATAAGCTCTTTGGATGCATTTTCATCATCCGGGAACATCTTGAGATACTCCTGTATCTTACTCAATGCTGTGGCAAAATCCAGTTTTTTCTCATAAACCACAACTTCATTATACAGAAGATCCTGCATTTCCTCTGTAGAAGCGTCTGCAAGACCATTTGTGATATCTGTCAGTGCATTATCGTAATTGCCGTCATCAATATCACAGAGTGCAAGACCATTGTAACCTTTTGCCGGAGAGCTTCCCTCCGTCTCAATATACTGCTGGTACATGGCGCGTGCATTGGCTGTATCGCCCTGTGCTTTATAAACCATACCGAGAAGCAGGATTCCCTCTGTGCTCTTTTTGTTGACCGCTTCTGTCAGTTCTTTCTTTGCATTGCTGTAATCCTGCATATAGTAATAAGCTTTTCCCCGGTCGCAGTAATCGTCTGCAGTTTTGGCTTCTGTCTGTAATGCAGTCTCCAGATAACGTGTACCGTCTGCCTCCATGTCTTTTTCGAGATATGCCTCATAGATCTCGATCGCCATCTCATAGGACGCATCGGCATCATACGCATCAGTAAAATTAGTGGATGCCTCATCATAAGAATCCATGGCAAGTGCCACACAGCCAGTCAGATAATACGTGTCTGCATCCATCGCGTAATCTTCGGCGATGGTCTGGCAGTCTGCCATTGCAGCATCAAAAAGCCCTGATTTCATCTCTGCAGTCGCACGATAAGCAAGCATGTCCTTTTTCAATGTTTTGCCTGCTTTTTCATCATTCAGTCCACTGGTGAGATAGTCGATCGCATCCTGGTAATTGCCGAGATGAAGGCTTGCTATACCTGCCCCACGATACGACTGCGCACTTTTATATCCGGCAGTGATCGAAGACTTGTAACCTTCCAGCGCATAGTCATAACTTCCCTGCTCAAGATCTGTTACAGCCTGGTCGTAAGTCTTCTTATTCTGCCCCCCGCAGCCGGTCAGCATGAGCATACAGAGACCGGCTGTTCCCATTTTTATAATATTTTTTTTATTCATCAATATCCTTTATTCTACAATAAGTCCTTCTTCTTCCATGACACGTACTACATTATTTACGTGCTCTGCACAGATTTCCTCTGTTCCGGCTTCTACCATGACACGGATCAGCGGCTCTGTACCACTTTCCCTTACAAGAATACGTCCTTCTGTACTCAGTGCTCTTGCAGCTGCTTCTACTGCTTCGACAACCTTCGGGTTCTCTCTTGCAGTTTTCTTATCGGCTACACGCACATTGCGCAGGATCTGCGGATATACTTTCATCTCTTTTGCAAGATCACAGAGAGTTGCTTTCTGCTCTACGCAGGCTTCCATGATCATAAGAGAAGTCAGGATTCCGTCACCGGTAGCTGCATAACGGCTGAAAATCACGTGTCCGGACTGCTCGCCACCAATACTGTAATTGTTCTCGAGCATATTTTCTGCTACGTATTTGTCACCTACGGCAGTCTGCTCATAGTTGATGTCTTCACTTTCAAATGCTTTATAAAGTCCCATGTTGGACATAACGGTCGTAACAACAGTATTGCCGTTTAATTTGCCCTGTGATTTCAGGAATTTACCACATACATACAAAATCTTGTCACCATCAATGATATTTCCCTTATGGTCTACCGCAATACAGCGGTCTGCATCTCCGTCATAGGCAAAACCGACATCCAGCCCATTCTCAACCACATATTTCTGCAGTACTTCGATATGCGTGGAACCACAGCCACGATTGATGTTGGTTCCGTCCGGATCATTGTTGATCACATAAGTCTTTGCACGAAGTGCGTCAAATACACTTTTTGCGATTGCAGAAGAACTTCCGTTGGAACAATCCAGTCCGACTTTAATGTTTTTGAAGTCACGGCACGGAATAGAAATCAGATAACCGATATAACGGTTACGTCCGGAAGCATAATCCACGGTACGTCCGATATCTTCGCGTGTTGCATATGGAAGATCTTCGATCTTGCCATCCAGATATGCCTCGATTCTTGCCTCTACTTCTGCTTCGATCTTCTGTCCGTTGCCGTTCAGAAGCTTGATTCCATTATCGTAAAATGGATTATGGCTTGCAGAGATCATAATTCCACAGTCAAAATCCTCTGTGCGGACTGCATAGGAAACGCTCGGTGTTGTCGTTACGTGAAGCAGATACGCGTCTGCTCCGGAAGCAGTCAGACCGGCAACCAACGCATATTCAAACATATAACTGCTGCGTCTGGTGTCTTTGCCGATTACAATTTTGGCTTTGTGTTCACGACCATAATACCAGCCAACATATCTGCCGACTTTGAAAGCATGATCTACTGTTAACTGTATATTTGCTTCCCCACGAAAACCATCTGTTCCAAAATATTTGCCCATTATTTTCCTCCTTATCCGCGCATATCTAATGCGTTGTCCTGCTTATTTGTAAAGATCAGCCGGATAAACTCCTTTTTTGACCAGTTCAGCAAAAGCCTCTGTCACAGAAGCCTTGTCTTCCTGATAAGTTACACCGAACCAGGTGTCCCTGCTCTCCAGTACATCGACAGTTGCTGCTCCCTTCTGGATCAGCTCGTCGATCATAACCGGAAGAAGGTATTCTTTCTTAATATCTTCTGGCTTCAGATCCTCAAGAAATTCAACAAAACCTTTTTCCAGTGTATCCATAAATGCCGGAGTAAGTCCCCACATATTCATGGAAACCAGGCTCTTAACATCCAGTTTCTCTACTGTACCGTCATCGCTGCGTGTTTCAGCGCCTTCAGCAGTCTTAAAGATATTATGTGTCTCTGTAACACCTGTCAGTGCACCATTTTCGATGTGGCACACACCACGTGTAACACTTCCGTTATCACTCAGTGTGTTTCCAAGGCGGAATCCTGCCATACAGATATGGATTTTATCATCCTGCGGCTGTTCCTGTACCAGATATTCATGTACTTTTACATATGCTTCCTTTCCATAGTAATCGTCTGCATTGATTACAACAAAAGGCTCATCCAGCACTTCCCGTGCGGCAAGGACTGCCTGGCCGGTTCCCCATGGTTTGGTACGGTCTGCCGGTTTGCTGAATCCATCCGGAAGATTCTCAAGTGACTGGAATGCATATTCTACTTCTGTGATCTTTTCGATTCTTTCTCCGATGACACGGCGGAATTCTTCTTCCAGATCCTTACGGATAATAAAGACAACTTTATTAAATCCTGCCTCCAGCGCGTCATGAATGGAATAATCCATAATGATCTCACCATTCGGTCCTACCGGTGCAAGCTGCTTGATGCCCTTTCCGAAGCGACTTCCGATTCCTGCTGCCATGATTACCAATGCTGTTTTTTTCATGTAAATTCCCTCCTGTTACATAGTGTAAATATTTTCCCACATCATTTACACATACATATTACATTCTTTTACTGTTCTTCATTTAAAGTACTGAGTTTTGCTGCCTGATCCGCTGCAATCAGACTGTCGAGTATCTCATCCAGATCTCCGCCGAGAATCGCATCCAGACGGTGCAGTGTCAGTTTGATACGATGATCCGTCACACGACCCTGCGGAAAATTGTAGGTACGGATCTTCTCAGAGCGGTCTCCGGTACCGATCTGGCTTCTTCTCGCTTCTGCCTCTGCATCATGCTGCTTCGCAAGTTCCATCTCATACAGACGGGAACGCAGAACTTTCAGCGCCTTATCCTTGTTTTTAAGCTGTGATTTTTCATCCTGACAGGAAATTACGATTCCTGTCGGGATATGTGTCAGACGTACCGCAGAATCTGTGGTGTTGACACACTGTCCACCGTTTCCTGATGCACGGAACACATCGAATTTGCAGTCATTCATATCCAGATGGAAGTCAATCTCCTCTGCCTCCGGCATGATTGCAACGGTGCAGGTGGATGTATGGATACGTCCGCCGGATTCTGTCTCCGGAACTCTCTGTACACGGTGCACACCACTCTCATATTTCAGTCTGGAATATGCGCCCTGCCCCTGGATCATAAAGGTAACTTCTTTAAATCCACCGATGCCGTTCTCATTGAGGCTCATCATCTCTGTCTTCCAGCGACGTGATTCTGCATATTTGACATACATACGGTAAATCTCCGCTGCAAACAGGGCTGCCTCATCTCCGCCGGCACCTGCACGGATCTCAACAATAACGTTCTTGCTGTCATTCGGGTCTTTCGGAAGAAGAAGAATCTTTAATTCTTTTTCCAGTTCTTCCACACGTTTTTTTGCATCAGAAAGTTCTTCTTTCAGCATTTCACGCATTTCTTCATCCTTTTCTTCTTCCAGCATCGATAAGCTGTCCTGAATGGTTTCTTTATTTTCTTTGTATTCTTTATAGGTATCTACAATAGGCTGCAGTTCGCTCTGTTCTTTCATCAGCTTCTGAAAACGCTCCTGATTGTCAGTCACTCCCGGTTCACCAAGCTCATTCAGAACTTCCTCAAAACGAACAAGCAGATCCTCTAATTTATCAAACATCCTGTTCCTCCTGTATTTACTTTTTCTGTCCGATCACAACTCTGTCCAGTCCTGCCAGATCCTGTATCACTTCTACATTGATAAAATTATCTGTCTTCATGATTTTCGAAACGGACTCTCCCTGATCACAGCCGATCTCATACATCAGCCAGCCGCCCGCTCGCAGATATTTCCCTGCCTGTGCGGTGATCTCTCTGTAAAAAAACAGTCCGTCCTCTTTCCCGTCCAGCGCAAGCACCGGATCATGGGAACGCACCTCCTCCATAAGCCCCGGAATTTCTCCCGACGGGATATAGGGCGGATTCGAGATAAGCATATCATATTCTGTGACTGTATTTCCACTGTTTTTCTTAAAATAGCCACCGGAAAACAGATCACTCTGCACAAATTCTGCACGATCTTCAAGCTGCAGGTGTACTCTGTTCTGCTTTGCAACAGCAAGTGCCCCCTCCGATATATCCACACCGGTTCCCACTGCATCCGGTCTCTCCATCAGAAAACTTAGTAAAATACAGCCTGATCCGGTGCACATGTCAAGAATCTTTGGCGCACGGCATTCCTTCAAATGAGTAAGTGCCGTTTCAACCAGTACTTCCGTATCCTGTCTTGGCACAAGCACACGCTCATCTACGCAGAATTCATATCCCATAAAATAAGCCCTGCCGGTAATATGCTGCAATGGAATATGCTGTGCACGTTTGGCACACATCTCCAGATAACGTGATTCTGTCTTTTTATCCAGCATTTCATCCATATGTGCATAATACCAGGCACGGTTGATATCTGCCGCATACTCCAGAAGAAGCCAGGCGTCCAACCCGGCTTCTTCGATCGCGGCCGCATCCAGAAGATGTATTCCATCCTCCAGTACCTTTTTATATGTCCGCATGTTCTTCTCCATTATTTTCTTCCGGGTCAACCCAGTCGAATTCTCTTTTCAGGTAATCTTTCCAGTCAAAAACCGCTTCAACTGCCTTAATTGCTACTTCAACCATATCGGCAGTCGGTTCTTTCGTTGTCAGCTTCTGCATTGCAAGACCCGGTTTGCTCATCATGTCTGCAAATTTCGTGTCGGTTCTGCCGGCCCACTGGATGATCTCAAAGGAAATACCGGATACGACCGGCACCATCAGAAGACGTCCGAAAAGACGCACCCAGTAAACCGGAACAAGTACAAACACAAAATGAAGGCAGATACTTACCAGCATGACCAGAAACAGAAAGCTTGTACCGCAGCGTTTGTGCTGTCTGGAACTTGCCATAACGTTTTCGACCGTAAGCGGAAGTCCGTGTTCCACACAGTTGATACACTTATGCTCTGCTCCATGATACATAAAAGTTCTCTGGATATCCTTCATTCTGGAGATCAGGAACATATACCCAAGGAAAAGCGCAAGCTTCACAAATGCTTCGGCAACCGTCACTCCGAATTCGGATGCTCCGATCCTGCGGAGAAGACTCGCCAGTGCATATGGCAGCAACATAAATGCAGCTATGGAAAATATGATTGAAATTGCCACAGTTATGTAAAGAAGCCACTGGAACTGCTTCGCTTCTTTGGCTTTCTTTGCGGAAAGTTCTTCTTCGGAAAGTGCAGCGTTTTTGGCTGCTTCTTTTTCGTCTTCTTCATCTCCTGCAATCTCTGCAGAATACATCAGACATTTCGTGCCAACAACCAGACCATCCACAAAACTTACCACACCGCGGATGATCGGCCATTTCAGAAATCCGGCTCTACCGAAGGTACATTTATAGTCTTCTACTTTTATTTCTATTTCTTTATCAGGACGTCGCACTGCAACAGCATATTTATCCTTATGCCGCATCATAATGCCTTCCATTACCGCCTGACCGCCGATATTCGATGGTTTCATATATCACTCCATAAAAAATATATTCTCTTACAAAGAACCTGCCACCGGCAGCTTCTCCTGCATATTTTGGCAGAAAAGCAAAAACAGGCTGAGATTTCCCCAACCTCAACCTGTCTCTTGTTTCGTTATCTTGTCTGATTATTTGTTTAAGCCGTATTTCTTGTTGAACTTATCAATACGTCCGCGAGCCTGAGCTGCTTTCTGCTGTCCTGTATAGAATGGATGACATTTGGAGCAGATTTCTACATGGATATCTTTCTTAGTAGATCCTGTTACAAATGTGTTTCCGCAGTTGCAGGTTACAGTTGCCTGATAGTAGTTTGGATGGATTCCTTCACGCATGATTTTCACCTCTCTATAATTCTTCTATTTTCTATTCGTATTAATTTGACGAATTTACTATTTCGCAGCTTTCTGATTATAACACACTCAATATGCAAATGCAAGCTGTTTATAAAAATTTCTGTTTTTTTGCAGTCTGTATAAATTCGGCATTGTTTTTGGTACGTGAAAACATGTTCAGAATCTGTTCTACCGCGTCTTCTGCCTTGAGGCTGTTGAGTGCACGGCGCATGTTATACACGGCTTCCTGCTCGTCCTTCGTCAGAAGCAGGTCCTCACGTCTCGTTCCGGATTTCTGAATGTCGATTGCCGGGAAAACTCTCTTTTCCTGTAATTTACGGTCAAGTACAAGTTCCATGTTACCGGTTCCCTTGAATTCCTCGTAAATAACATCGTCCATCTTGCTTCCGGTATCGACGAGTGCTGTTGCAAGGATCGTCAGACTTCCGCCTTCTCTCATATTACGGGCTGCACCAAAAAACCTCTTCGGCATGTGAAGCGCTGCCGGATCAAGACCGCCGGACAGTGTCCTTCCGCTCGGTGTCACGCAGAGATTGTATGCTCTGGCAAGTCTTGTGATGGAATCAAGAAGGATCGTTACTTCCTGCTTATGCTCTACCAGACGGCGCGCACGCTCAACCACCATCTCAGAAACGCGTCTGTGGTGCTCCGGAAGCTCGTCAAATGTAGAATAAATAACTTCAACGTTATCGCCTTTGATTTCTTCTTTGATATCGGTAACTTCCTCCGGACGCTCATCGATCAGAAGAATGATCAGATGCATGGACGGATTATTCTTAAGAATAGACTTTGCAACATCCTTTAAAAGTGTCGTCTTACCTGCTTTCGGAGGAGAAACGATCATGCCTCGCTGTCCCTTACCGATCGGACTTAACAGATCCATGATACGCATTGCGACTGTACCGCCCGGACGCTCCATACGCAGACGCTCATTCGGGAAGATCGGGGTCATATCTTCAAAATTATATCTTCTCTGTCCTTCGCTCGGCGGGAAACCATTGATGGAATTTACATAGAGAAGCGCACTGAACTTCTCCCCCTGTGTCTTGATGCGGATGCTTCCCTGAACGATATCTCCTGTCTTTAAGTTAAAACGTCTGATCTGGGACGGAGATACATAAATGTCATTCTCACCCGGCAGATAATTGGCACAGCGAATAAATCCATATCCATCCGGAAGTACTTCCAGAATGCCATTTGCTTTCTCGCCGCTGTCAAGCTGGGCTGTCTCCGCCGGATTCTTGTAGGTGTACTCTGTACGTTCCTGATAATTTTTTCTCTCTGATGTATCATAAGAAGCACGTGGTTCCCGAACACGGTTTTCTTCTCTGGCGGACTCTTCCTGTCTGTGTTCAGTATTCTTAGATTCCGCACTGCCTGCAGACGCCTTTTCCTTTTCGTCTTCTTCGAGCATGCGCTCTATCAGTTCCGGCTTTCTCAAAGTAGAAATCCCCTTCAATCCTCTTGCCTTTGCAAGGTCTTTTAATGTAGCAAGGGACAATGATTCATATTTTTCTCTCATATAAAAATCCTCTCAGTCTTTTCAAGGCCTATTTATTTGATACCAGTTATTCAGGAATATCTGTCTGACTCGACATGAATTTCAGAATGCCAAAAGAAAACTCTGAAAGAGTTTTCTTTTGGATACTTGAAGATATTTTATCACAACTTGAAACTTCTGTCCAGCAGATAGAACAGAAGTTTAGATGTTACTGTTCACAGGTAGTATTCCGCGAGGTGTTTTGCCATGAATAATGGCAAAATCCCGATCACAGTAATTTTTAGTGGATCAGGTTGCCTACGATTCCGTAAGAAACCACATACATGATCACAGTTGCCATGATCAGTCCACACAAAATTGCAATAGATGATTTCTTGATGTCGACTTCCAGAAGTGAAGCAATCAGAGAACCCGTCCATGCACCGGTTCCCGGAAGCGGTACTCCCACAAACAAAAGTAGTCCGAGGAATTCATATCGTTTAATCTGGTCGCTCTTTCCCATGGCACGATTTTCCAGTCTTTCGATCAGTCCGCGGAAAACCTTTGTTTTTTTCATCAGTTTAAAAATCTGACGGATAAAGAGCAGAATAAACGGAATCGGAATAATATTTCCCATAATACAGATTGGGATGGCTTTTGCTGCTGATACTTTCAGAAGTGATGCAGCCAGAAGCCCTCCTCGAAGCTCCAGGATCGGGATCATGGAAATGATAAATATGATCAATTCCTTTGAAATATGCTGTGACAGGTTATCCGTAAACCACTGAACTAAAACTTCCATAAATTCTCCTTTTTGAAATACTCTTTTACGAAATCAAGGAAAGTCTGCATTTCTTTTCTTGTTCCGATTGTAATGCGCAGGTGATTATCTGTTCTTCCACCCGGAAAATAACGTACATAAATGTGCTGTTCCCGCAGTGCCTGAAACAGCTGTTTTGCCGGACAGTTCACATGGGACGCAAAAATGAAGTTGGCTTTTGAGTCTTCAAAAGTAAAGCCAAGGTTTCTCAGTTCCTGCTTTGTCCATTCTCTTGTCTCTATGATTTTATCGCAGGTCTCACGAAAATATGCCTGATCTTTGATCGCAGCCACGCCTGCTTCAATCGATGTGCGGTTCATCGTATAAGAGTTGAACGAATATTTCACATCATTCAGATAAGCGATCAGTTTCGGGCTTCCCATTGCAAATCCGATACGCATACCTGCCATGGATCTTGATTTGGAAAATGTCTGAACGACCAGCAGATTCTCGTATTTATCGATCAGGGAAAGTGCTGATTCTGTACCAAAATCTACATATGCTTCATCTACGATCACAATCACATCCTGATTATGTAAGATAATTTCTTCTATCTCATCAAGCGGCAGAGACACACCGGTCGGTGCATTTGGATTTGGAAAAATAATGCCGCCGTTTTCACGGAAATAATCTTCTTTCTTTATATGGAAGTGTTCGTCCAGTTCCGGACGCTCGTACGGAATCTGAAACAGATCTGCCCATACATCGTAGAAAGAATACGTAATATCTGGAAAGAGGATCGGTTTTTCACTGTTAAAAAATGTCAGAAAGCTCATTGCAAGCACATCATCTGAACCGACGCCTACAAACACCTGCTCATCCAAAATGCCATATTCAGCCGCGATCGCATGAACCAGATCCTTTGCGGCAGGATCCGGATAAAGTCTCAGTGCATCTGTCTCTGTATTTTTAAGCACCTCTGCTACACCCGGTGCCGGAGGATATGGATTTTCGTTTGTATTTAATTTGATCATATCCGGCTGGTTCGGCTGCTCACCCGGTGTATACGGAACTACCTTGCGGATATTTTTTTCCCAGTTGTTCATTCTAAAGTCTGTCCCTTCTTTATTAAATCAGATGCGTGCAACACCTGTTCTTCCGGCAGCCTCTGCAACAGCTTTAGCTACTGCCGGTCCGACACGCTTGTCAAAAGCCTTCGGAATGATGTTGTCCGCACTCAGCTCTTCATCACTGATCAGTGCCGCAATTGCTTTTGATGCGGCAATCTTCATCTCTTCATTGATATCACTTGCCCGCACATCAAATGCACCACGGAATACACCCGGAAATACCAGTACGTTATTGATCTGGTTCGGGAAGTCGGAACGTCCGGTTGCCACAACCTTCGCGCCGCCTTTTTTTGCTTCATCCGGCATGATTTCCGGTGTCGGGTTTGCCATTGCAAATACGATTGCATCATCTGCCATCGTGCTTACCATCTCCGAAGTTACGATATTCGGTGCAGATACACCGACAAAAATATCTCTGCCTTTCATGGCAGTCTTCAAATCGCCGTGCAGACGCTCTTTGTTTGTGATCTCTGCCATTTCTTTCTGTGCCGGATTCATCCATTCTTCACCCGGTGCCAGGATACCGTTGCGGTCAACAAGGATCACGTCACCGATTCCCAGCGCAAGAAGGAGACGGCAGATAGAAATACCTGCGGAACCTGCTCCGTTGATCACAACTTTTGCCTCGGAAAACTCTTTGTGTACATAACGAAGTGCATTAGTAAGACCGGCAGCCACGACGATTGCAGTTCCATGCTGGTCATCATGGAATACCGGAATGTCACATTTTTCTTTCAGTTTCTTTTCGATTTCAAAACATCTCGGAGCAGAAATATCTTCGAGGTTGATACCTCCAAAAGACCCGGAGATCAGATAGATTGTATTAACGATCTCATCAACATCATTGCTCTTGATACACAGAGGAAAAGCATCAACATCACCAAATGCTTTAAAGAGTGCACATTTGCCCTCCATAACCGGCATTCCGGCTTCCGGTCCGATGTTGCCAAGTCCGAGGATTGCGGAGCCATCTGTAACGACCAGACACATGTTCCATCTTCTGGTAAGTTCATAAGATTTATTAATATCCTTCTGGATTTCCAGACATGGCTGTGCTACGCCCGGTGTATAGGCCAGAGAAAGGTCTTCTTTATTTTCTGCCGGTACACGTGTAACGACTTCAATCTTGCCCTTCCATTCTTTGTGCAGTCTCAGTGATTCTTTGGCATAATCCATCTTATTTTCCTCCTGCATATCTCTGCGGTTTATTTTTGCTGCATTTCATCTATGCATTTTTCAATCGTATCCATATGTTCTGACATGCAGAGTTCTGCCTGTCTGTCATCGTTATTTATTATCGCCTCTACAAGCCGACGATGCTGCTCATCGATCTGCACTTCCGAGTGATCTTTCTGCATAATATAATCCCGGATTCCGGAAATTGTATTCTCTGTAAGCTGATCTGCCGCCGTAAGCACGCTGAAGATCATCGGATTGTTGGCAATCTTTGCAATCTTTGTGTGTAATTCTTTATCAATCTCTCCGCGACTCTTCTCATCCTCTGCCATATCCATCCGAGCCAGAATACGCAGAAGTTCTGCTGCATCCAGTGGTGTACATTTCCTTGCTGCAAGGATCTCCGATTCTCTTTCGAGTGCTGCACGAAGCTGCTGGTTCTGTCTGATATAACCATTGTTCAATTTAAAAAGAATCGATAACGGCCCGATGAGCCAGCTATCAAGATCATCTGCTATATAATTACCGCCGCCCGGTACCGGTTTGATGATTCCAAGAAGTTCCAGCGCTCTGAGAGCCTCACGTACTGCCGGTCGGGACACTCCCATTGTCTCTGCCATCGTTCGTTCTGCCGGAAGCGCATCCCCCGCTTTCAGACGTCCGCTCTGGATATTATCCGTGATCTGGTCCAATATTCCATTAAACGTCCGCTCGTCTCCGATTTCTTTAAACATATCCCTACCTCCTGCATTCTCTACTAATATATCATTTCCGACAGTTGTCGGCAAGTCTTCCCTGGCGTTACGGCTGGATTCTTTTATGATTACTGTTCACTCCGTTCACAGTAACCTGGTCAAAATGCGTTTCAAATCACCTTCGGTGATGGCATTTTGCCCTGTATGTCTCGGGATTTTGCCATATTCATGGCAAAACACCTCGCGGAATATTACCTGCCAACAATAACCTCTTATGTACATTTTGTGTTTTATTTCTAAACTTTTTCCATATTATATTGACAAGTTGAAAAAAGAACGCATAATGGGAGGTATATATTATTTATTAAGTAAGGGAGATTATCTTATGAAAAAAAGAAACATTTTGCTTTTTTCAGCAATCGCTGCCGCATCGATCACCATGGCGGGCTGTGGTTTTTCCGCAGAAGATCCTGCTGACAGCCAAGCTGTATCCATAACACCAGAAGCAGAAGTCACCGCTACACCGGCTCCTACAGCCACTCCTGCTCCTACCGCTACACCGGCCCCGACCGTAACTCCTGCCGCTTCCGCTGATGGCGCTGCTGCAGGCACAACAGCTGCAAACGGAACTACAACCGATGGAACTACTTCTGACGGATCGGCTTCTGCAGACGGCACTTCCTCTGATGCATCTGCCGGTACTGACTCAGGCTCTGATACAGGCGCTTCCAGTACAAGTACTTCTTCAGGAGATGCTTCTTCCTCTGTAGGAAATTCTTTCACTTCCTTCATGGATGCATACGGTACACCGATCGAGTATGAGCCGGCATATGATGCAAACGGCAACGAAGTAGGTGGTGTTTATTCCTACAACGACTTCTCCGTTACAACAGACTTCACTTCTGGAAGCGAAGTTGTGACAGCAGTTGATTATTATTGATTTTAACCTCAAAAGAATCCCTCTCTCATCACTGAGTGGGGGATTCTTTTTTCTTTGCTCTTTCGTATTCTTTGAGTTCTTTCAGAGCTTTCTCGCCCTGCGGATACAAAATGATAATATTAAAGATCGTCATCAGTCCGATTCCGACATCACCCAGATCCCACACAAATGTGTAAGCTGCAAGACCGCCGATAAACAACATCACAAGCGCCAGTACTTTGTATGCAGTCTGCGAAGCCCAGTTATCTCCGAAAAGGTATGCAACATTGCTTCTCGCATAAAACAGGATGCCAAGGAATGTTGAAAAACTGAATAAAAACAGCGTTGCCGCAATAAAGATCACGCCAAACCGCCCAAGATGATGTTCCATAGCCGTCTGCAGAAGATCCATTCCGGAAAGTCCGACAACTTTCTCTTCCGGTGCGAGCAGCATAATAAATGCTGTACAGCTGCAGATCACGATCGTATCGACAAATACACCGAGCGCCTGAACCAGTCCGGCTTTGACCGGCTGATCACATTCCGCTGCTGCTGCCGCACACGGAGCAGACCCGGAACCTGCTTCATTCGAAAACAATCCACGTTTGATTCCATTCATAAGAACTGCGCCAAAACCACCTGCTGCAGCCTGTCGGAATCCAAATGCTTCCGCAAAAATTCTTGCAAAAACACCTGGCAGACTTCCAATATTCATCACAATGATCAGAATCGTGATTGCAAAATAGCATACCGCCATGACCGGCACTACCATATCCAGAATCTTAACTGTCGCATCTTTACGAAGCACGATCACAGCAGCCACAGCAACGAGTACTACCGTCGTATAGATCGGCGGAATTGAAAATGCATTTTTAAAAGAAGAGACAACGGAATTACTGATCACCTGACTGATACCGCACCAGCAGATCAGACCGGAGATTGCAAACAACACAGAAATTACCACTTTGTTTCTCTTTTTCTTTTGTTTTTCTTCTACATATGCATGAATATAATACGCCGGACCGCCGCGGTAACCACCGTACAGTGGGTCTTTTTCTTTGTATAGCTGTGCCAGCGTCGCTTCAATAAAAGCTGTCGATGAACCGATAATTGCCGTCACCCACATCCAGAAAACCGCACCGGCGCCGCCTGCTGAAATCGCCGCGACAACACCGACCAGATTTCCCATACCGACACGGGTTGCCGTCGAAACGATCAGTGTCTGAAATGAAGACAAACTGTTTTTATCTTGTTTCTTCTCGACCAGTGCCTGCACCATATCCGGAAATAACCGGATCGGCAGAAAACGCGTCCGAATTGTAAAATAAATTCCTGTGGGAATCAATAATATAATTAGAAGCGAAATCCCCAGAGTGCTGCCGCCCGGCAGTGGAATCTGCACCAGATCCCCCCACAAAAAACTATATACTTTCTCTATCAAATTAACGATCATACTTTAAACCCTCTTCCATTTCTCACATACCCAAAAAAACTCCGGGCAGATACTATCTCAGTATAGCCCATATTACCCCTTAAACACAAGCACTTTTGGGGTTTAAAGTCAAAAACTTTAAATAATCTAAGATTCATTGTCATACCCTCCCGCAGTACTTGACGGTTACAGCATGTTTGTTTATAATAGGCTTGTCTGATGAATACTGTTTATTCAGACATTTCAAATTACATACAGATTGATGACAGGGGAGCTTGTATCACAGGCTGAGAGGAAGTTTGTAACTTCGACCCATAACCTGATTTGGATAATGCCAGCGTAGGGATGCGTTAGATGATTTGAAGTGCATTTTACCCGGTTACGGGGAGGCGTGATATTTTATGATCTCTTTTGTTTTCAGTCGAAGACGAGGGAGGTCTTATTTTATGTTCAGCTTTATGGTAACAAGCGAAGGCGGACTGACAACAGCCGGATATGCCATTGCGATCATCGCAGGAATCGTTCTGTTCCTCGCCGCAATCTACTTTGCAGGCAAAAATTCAGAAAAGAAAAAACTCACAACAAGACAGCTTGTTTTCTGTGCTGTAGCAATGGCGCTTGCCTTTGTTACTTCTTATCTTAAAATCTTCACCCTTCCATGGGGCGGAAGCGTCACACTCTGCAGTATGCTTTTCATCGTACTGGTTGCTAACTGGTATGGCGTAGGCACCGGCATCACCGTTGGTCTTGCTTACGGAATCCTGCAGTTCATTCAGGAACCATATGTACTTTCCTTTTTCCAGGTATGCTGTGATTACATCCTTGCATTCGCCGCTCTTGGTATTGCCGGCTTCTTTGCAAAACAGAGCCACGGCCTTCTGAAAGGTTACATCGCAGCTGTGATCGCACGAGGATTTTTCCACGCACTCGGCGGATACCTGTACTGGATGAGCTACATGCCGGATAATTTCCCGAAATCACTCACAGCTATCTACCCGATCGTATATAACTACAGCTACCTGCTTGCAGAAGGAATCATCACCGTGATCGTGATCTCTATTCCTGCAGTGTCCAAAGCACTGACTCAGGTAAAGAAGGCAGCACTGGGTACTTCCCTGTAACCCGCCAGTTTCACAGGGTACTTCCCTGTAACCCGCCAGTTTACACTTGCAAGTGTAAAGAAAAACCGCAAAGGGACTTGCCAGTCCCCTTGCAACCCCTGGGCGAAATGTAAGACGGAGACTTTTTCTTATGTAGCACCCTTAGAAAAATTCTCCTGGTGTTTCAGATCAGCAATTTTTCGTATAAATGATATTGCTGTATATAAAAATAGCGGGATTCTTCTCTGCCTTATGGAGAAGATGTCCTGCTGTTTTTTCATTCTGCTGGTTACTATGTCAGTAATTAGTCGGCATTGTTCTGATATTTATTCTGCTGCTACTCTGCTGTTATTTTCCTGGTCTCCTGCTCTTCTCCACAAATTTGGTTGACCTGGAACTCCGCTCCCACAAACCGAGTCATCTTCCAGCTCCTGCTTCAATGACTTTCAAGCAAGTTTCCGTAGTCTAAGTCATCCCTTTTCATGTATTCCGTTGACCTTTGTCAGACTTACTCTTCTCCAGATCATCCATTTTCATGCGCCCCGTTGACTCTTGTCAGATTTATTCTTCTCTAAGTCATCCATTTTTCCTAGATTCCATTGACTTCCTGACACCTTTCCTATCCACAGGGCAATTCATCCTCTCAATTTCATTGATCCCCTGACGCCTTTCCATCCACAGGGCAATTCATCCTCTCAATTTCGTTGATCCCCTGACACCTTTCCATCCACAGGGCAATTCATCCTCTCAATTTCGTGGATCCCCTGACACCTTTCCTATCCACAGGGCAATTCATCCTCTCAATTTCATTGATCCCCTGACGCCTTTCCCATCCACGGGGCAATTCATCTTCCCAAATTCCGTTGACTCCTCCACTACTTACTTCTCTCTCAGTCACCTCACACCCATAGAATGAAAAAATACCAGAATTCCCTTCCCCATACGGAGACCAGGGATTCTGGCATTTCTCATATTCCTGCATACTTATACACCCTCGGAGGCTTAAAAAGCCCAGGGGTGTGCAGAGGGGAACGGCGAGTTCCCCTTTGCGGTCTTCTTTACATGTCAATGTAAATTGACGGATTCCAGGGCAGTCCCCTAGAAAGGATTGTAGAATCGTCCAAACTTAATGGTTACTATAAGGCTCACCACCAGCAGCACCACACCGATCCCAAGTGCCACAAAATCCCCTACAGCAAATGGTCTTCTGGTGTACCATGTACGTTTCTTATTCTTTCCGAATCCACGAAGCTCCATGGCATTGGAAATAGTATCGATCCGGTTCAGGCTCGTCAGGATCAGCGGAAGCAGGATATTGACCGAGTTTTTCAATCGTGAGAAGAAATGCTCATTCTTTCCGAGCTCCACGCCTCTCGCCTGCTGCGCCTGACTGATACTGTGATAATCTCTCTGGATATCTGGAATATAGCGAAGTGCGATTGCCACAGAATATCCTACTTTATAGGAGATTCCGATACTGTTCAGGCTCGCTGCAAATTCACTTGGATTCGTCGCCGAGATAAACAAAATTGCTACCGGCAGCGCCACAAAATATTTCAGTGAAATATTCAGCATATAAAACAGCTGCTCCGCCGTCACATCGTATCTCCAGAAAAGATGACAGAGCACATGTCTCGTTCCATACAGATTCGTTCCCTGATTCGGATCAAATAAGAAAATGAACAAATTATTCAGGAGCAGAAAAACAAGCATAAAGATCATCATAAAACGGACTTCCCGGTATTTGATCTTGCTGAGTTTGAATGCAACAAGACTTACTGCGAACAACCCTAGCAGCACCCATGTGTTGTATGTGATCATACTTGCGAACGTGAACAACAGGAAAAAGGCCAGCTTTGTGGTTCCTGTCATCTTATGTACAACGCTGTCGCGATCCAGATAATTCAAAACAGTCTTAGCGGCCATTGCTGCGCACCTCCCTGTCTTCTCCGATAAATCTTTCTACAAATGCTTCCGGCGGTGTGATCTCACACTGATTTGCCAGCGTAAACAGACTGGTTTCTTTCAGTGCTGCTCTCTCGATCAGTTCCGGATCACACAGAACTTCCGAAGCCCTGCGGTCCGCAATGAGCTGTCCATCTGAGAATACCAGTGCACGCGGTGTATACTCCAGCATCAGATGCATATCATGAGTGATCATCACAACCGTCACGCCACGTTCATTCAGCTTACGCAAAAACTCCATGATTTCTGTATAATGTTTGAAATCCTGTCCTGCCGTCGGCTCATCCAGAATGATCAGTTCCGGATCCTGCACCAGCACACTTGCGATCGTCACACGCTTTTTCTGTCCGAAACTAAGTGCTGATACCGGCCAGTTACGAAACGGATAAAGTCCGCAGATTTTCAGAGTATCTTCTACCTTCTGACGAATCTCCGCATCAGGCAGCCCAGCCTTTTGAAGGCTCAACGCCACCTCATCATAGATCATAGTTTTGGAAATCATCTGATTTGGATTCTGCATAACATATCCGATATATTTTGCACGATGGCGGATATTTTCTTTCAGAAGATCTTTGCCGTGGAACATCACTTCCCCGGAATCCGGATCTTCAAATCCGCAGATCAGCTTGGAAAACGTCGATTTACCGGCACCGTTTCGTCCTACAATACTGACCATCTCTCCCTTGTCAATCGACAGGCTGACATTTCGAAGTGTCTGCTGCCCTTTCGTATATCCGAAATTTAAATGCTTCACTTCCAGAAGCTTTTCACGCTCTCCTTCATCTTTCGGAAGCGGCTGTGCTTCAAACCATTCCTTAAGTTTCTTACGATCCGTCCCATCCAGTACAACAGAATCTACATGTGCCGGTTTCTTTTCCTTCGTAATTTCAATCCCTGCGTAACGCATTGCTGTCACATAAAGCGGCTCACGGATACCATTGTCACTGAGCAGGCTCGTAGAAAGAAGCTCGTCCGGTGTCAGATCCGCAAGAATCGTTCCGTCATTGACCAGCACGATACGGTCCACGTTTCGCCAGAGTACATCCTCAAGGCGATGTTCAATGATCAGAACCGTCGTGCCTGTTTTTTTCTGAATTTCATCAATCAGCTCGATTGCCTGCTTGCCGGCTGCCGGATCAAGGTTTGCCAGTGGCTCATCAAATAGAAGGATTTTGACCTGATCAACCATAACACCCGCAAGGCTGACCCTCTGCTTCTGTCCACCGGACAGCTCGTGTGGTGCATAATCCAGATGATTTTCGATTCCGACAAGCTCTGCGACATGACGGGTGATCGCATGCATTTCATCCTGAGGTGTACAACTGTTTTCCAGTGCAAAAGCAATGTCTTCACCTACTGTCAGTCCTATAAACTGTCCGTCCGGATCCTGCAAAACCGTTCCCACGTGGGCAGACAGGTCAAAAATACTGCTGTGCGGTGCATCCACACCATCCACGGTCAGCGTACCTTTACATTCTCCCGGATTGGAAAAAGGATTCAGACCATTAATGCATCCTGCAAGCGTACTCTTGCCACTGCCGGACGGTCCTGCTATCAGCACCTTTTCGCCCGGATAAATATCCAGATTGATTCCTGTCAGTGTAGGCTTCTTCTGCGCCCGGTACTGGAATGAAAAATCTTTGAATGAAATAACAGGGGATTTTTTTTCAGTCATTTAAACACCTCAAATTTATTATCATAAATAAAACAATCCAAAACAACAGCATAGAAAAAGCCTTTTCACAAGCCATTAAAGCTACATGAGAAGGCTTTGTCATCATATCTTATTCCTGATCGAGGGAACCTTTCTTTGCAATGGTCTTTGTGTATGCCAGAATCAGAAGTCCGCCTACAACCACACCTGTAACTGTGTTGGAAACTGCGGCAAATACACCCTGAGCAAATACCTTGTTTGCAGGCTCTGCATAAATAAGGATGTCAAGTACCGGAGCTACAACTACCCAGCCGATCACATGTGCGATCACGTTGGAAACTACGAATACAGCAACTTTGCCTTTACCGAATTCGCCTTCCTGAACGTTCAGTTTCTTGGCAAACAGGCCGATAACCACACCAACGAATGCGGAAGTGATTACCCAGCTCCACCACGGGCTTCCGCCCCATGACAGGTCGATCAGTGCATGACCGATGAAGCCGATCAGACCACCTGCTACCGGGCCGTACATTGCAGCCAGAAGTGCAAGTACTGCATACTGAAGGCTGATGTTTGTGTTCGGTACCGGGCTTGGTATTGCAACAAAACGTCCCAGTACAAAGAACAGTGCTGCGCCGATTCCGACGGCAACAACGGTTTTGATACTGCTGTTGTTTTTCATGATTTTATCCTCCTCAAAAAGTACATGTTCTCCGGTTATACCGGAGACAGTGATAGTATAAGTCTTTTAAGCGGATTTTGTCAATGGATTCCAAGTGCTTCTTTTGCAAGTTCATCAACCATATCGTTGTATTTGTCGTTGGAATGACCTTTGACCTTCCGAAATTCGATGTGTACCTTTTCTTTTGCCTTCTGATAAAAATCACGATATGCGATTGTCCCCGGTTTGTTGGCTTTCCAGTCCCCGTTACACCAGCTCGCGATTCCCTGATAATCATGATATATAATAATAGAAGGAATTCTGTGATCCAGTGCATACTGCATCGCGGCTTCGCTTCCTTTGATCTCACCTGCTACATTTCGCATCTGTGCAAGCTCCGGGTCTGTCATCTTCTGAGAAAATTTTTCCTCTTTTCCGTCGATCAGAACAACCATTCCGTAAGAAAATTCTTTCGTGCCAACATGGTAGCTTCCATCAACGTAGATCTCAACCGCGTCTGAATTTGTTTTTTCCATTTGGACACTTCCGGTCGTCACCGTTTTTTCCACACCAGATTCATTTTCTCCTGCACCTTGTCCACATTTATCGCAGCAGCTGATTCCCAGATACTCCTTCGCCTCTGCTTCCGTCCCGAAGCTCTTGTATATTGCTCCGGGATACCCCATCACCTGATTCTTACATTCATCCCAGGTAAGGAACATCCCGGTCTTTCTGCCCTGTCTAACTGCATAAAATTTCTTTTTTGCCATGCTGCCTCCGATACAAAAGAAGACCACTCCGTCTCTGAAATGGTCCTCTCTTCGTTACATTATTTAATATAAAAATTATTCAGCAACTGCGATTGCTTCTACTTCACACAGAACGTTCTTCGGAAGCTGTTTAACAGCAACGCAGGAACGAGCAGGTTTGCTTGTGAAGTATTTTTCATAAACTGCGTTGAATGCTGCGAAATCAGCCATATCAGCAAGAAAACATGTTGTCTTTACAACGTTGTCAAATGTAAGGCCAGCTTCTTCGAGGATAGCGCCTACATTCTTGCAGGACTGCTCTGCCTGAGTTTCGATCTTGTCGCCTGCAACTTCACCTGTTGCCGGATCAACCGGGATCTGTCCTGATGCAAATACAAAGTTTCCTACCATTTTAGCCTGAGAATATGGTCCGATTGCTGCCGGAGCCTTTTTAGTTTCAAGAGTTTTCATGATTAATCCTCCATTATTCGTTTTTCTCATCTTAGCACCGAACGAAAAATGCGTCAATGCCAATCACGTTTTTCATGGTTTTTTCGTGATTTCACAGTTACTGTTCACACTATATTTCTGACAGATATTTTCCTTCTTTTATATCGCGCAAAAAAATTCTTCCCGAGAAAGCAATATGCGGAAGTTCATAAAAACTGCTGCTCTTCGGACAGATTGGTCTGTACAGTGGATCCGCAATGATAATCCTTGCATCTTTTAAAAGTTCCTGTACTTCTTCCTCCCCTTTTGCGACGCGGTCATTCAGAGCGAGAAGTCCTGCATTTGTCTCCAGCGGACACAGTACTCGGACTGCCTTATGGTATTTTTTTTCGATTGCAGCTGCCAGTGATCCCATCGTTACTGCCTCTCCGATCAGCGTGATTTCCTGTGGTTCGGACAGACGATTCTGAAGATATGGAATCTCCGGTTTGTCCGAAACCACTGAGATAGATTCTTTTGCGGATGATTTTTTCTGTTGGTCTGTATTTTTTGTTACCTTATCCAGTGTCATTACAATATCTTCTGTAAAATCACCAACAGGGGTTCCGATAACATATGGTGTGCCGAATTTATCTTTTAGTACTTTTGCTGTCTCAAGTCCCACGGAAGATACGACCAGATTAACTTCTGCTTCTGCCGCATGACTTATGTTTTCCAGCGAATCTCCCATTGCCCAGGTCGATATTACCTGCCATCCGTGCTTTGCGAGATTTTGTTTCATGCAGTCTGCGTTTTGCTGCGGGCCGAAGTCGAGAGGTGTGACTCCGAGAAGGTTGAGTGTATGAGGAATTGTAGTTATCGATGTTACATCAGCATCCGCATTTTTTGTTTCCTTCAATGGCTGTACAAAACGTTCTGCGATTTTCGCAAGGGCAAGTCCGGCGCCGTACGTATAATCATGCATCCCATTTGTCGGGATTGCAAATGCCGGAATACCCGTCTCTGTCTCGATCACCTGTGCCAGTGCCGGAAAATCCGTACCGTTCATAAACGGAATCGGTGAACCTGCCAGCGCTATAAATTTCGGATGCAGTTCTTTTTCCGCCTCCTCGATATCGTGGATAAATTTTGAATCGTTCCCCATCACAGCATCGATCTCAGTCAGCCCGGAAATGTAGATCAGGCTGTCCTGTTCGTACCAGCGGATCTCATCGTGGGTATTGTAAGTAGAATTACATCCGGACGGATCGTGCATGACTACCATGCCACCAAGCTCGTAGAGTGCGGAACACACTCCGGAAACATCCGCTGTATAAACCGGTATGATTCGATATGACTGTCTCATATGCAGCTTTCACACCCCCATCCTTTACGTACGACCAGGTCCTCCGTATCTTTTTCTTCAAGAAACGCTTCTGTCATCATTTCCGCTGTCCTGCGGATTCCGTCAAATCCCCAGAGACCGCCGCCCTGCACCATATTGACAAAATTTCTGCTCCCCGTAAACCACGCTGCTTTCTGTCCAATGGCAAGGATTTTTCCCTCATTTTCTCTCGGGAGAACACGCATCTTCGGATGAATCGTAGCGCGTAATTCGAGATTCGGACAGTACGTCTTCAGCCAGTCAAAAGCTTCTTTTTCCTCCGCACTGATACTGTCAAGATAGATCGTAGTCACGTTAAAATCATGTGTAAGAAGAAGTTTTGCCAGTCCGAGCGGTCTCGGATGATAAAGATAATCCAGAGCGACCGGGGTGTCGCCGATGATGGATTTTGCGTGTTTAAGGGCATCTTCGCAAAGAACAATCTCCTGTTGGAAAAATACTTCAAGATCTTCAAAACTCATACTGTTTTCTGTATTCCGCAGGATCGCTCCTTTGTCATTTTTTTCTACATTACTGACTGAATTTTTCACTGCCTCTGCAAATGTCCGAATCTCTTCTTTAATTTCTTCATAATCAAAACTTCCCGGCAGATACAGATGTGTACGCTGTAATCGTTCTGCCAGCATCTCTGCGCCGTACTTTGCCGGAGGATAGCAGGAAATCAACATTTTTCCACTGCCAAGTTCCTGATACTCTTCCCAGTTTGTACAGGCCGTAAGTTCTTTTAATGTATATCCGCCGGATCTCAGCAGACGTTTGATATCGCAGGTTTCATCCAGTGCAAAATCATTTCCGACAAGGGTGACGACTTTTTCATCCGATGACCTTTTTTCCAGCGGATCATATAATGCTTTTCGCAGTTTCTGATCCGGTGTCAGCCCATGTTTCTGCATGATCGGGTCCATAAAACAACGTACAAATATAATCTCCGGAAAACGGTTTTCCAGTTCTTCGTATACCCTGTCCAGATCACATCCGAGAAAATGATGGAGACAGACTGTAAAAAGTAATACCACTTTCGGTTTTTTTTCTGTTTTATTTAAAACATCAGTCACGCCCTCAATCGTGACATCTTCGAGGTTTCCGTTCAGAAGATTTTCTTCTTCTACAATTACAAAAGAAAAACGGTCTGCTGCGTTCATTTCCGCCGCTGTAAGCACAACTCCGCGCATACAGTTGTCTGCACAGACATAGATCTGTATGGCCTCGGGCATCAGCATCCCGGTGTGTACGATATTCCAGTTACCATGTACCGGGGAATTAAATTCCAGACCAGGCGGAAACGGCACAGGAAATTCAGCCTCATCAATCGTCGTGACTGCACCTTCCGGATTTATTTCTCCGCCAACTCGTTTCAACATAGCCCGTCCTCCCTGCAGATTTTCAGAATATTTTCTGTCAGTGTACGGTACTCCTCTGCCATCTCACTGTCCGGATAGCATTCCATCAGGGTTTTTCCCTGCTCTTCCGCATCCGTGACCAGTTCGCTTCTGTTAAGTTTTCCGACAACAGTTGTCTCAAAATCATCTGCCAGTTCCTGCACTTTTTCTTCTTCCCGTTTGACATTCCGCCGGTTCAGAATAATGCCGCCAAGAGATGCATAGCCGCGATTTTTGAAATTCTGCACCGCCATGGCGATGTTTGCTCCGGCATGAATCGCCATATTTTCTCCGGAAGTGATGATAAAGACTTTGTCTGCATAGCCTTTTCGCATCGGCATGGAAAAACCGCCACAGACAACATCACCAAGAACATCATAGAGGACAATATCCGGTTTATAGATCTCGTAAGCGCCTGTTTCTTTCAGTTTTTCGAGAGCTGTGATGATACCTCGTCCTGCACAGCCAAGTCCCGGTGTCGGGCCGCCTGCTTCCACGCAGATCACTCCCTGATACCCAGTTGTGGTCATGTCTTCTAATTTCAAGTCCTGTTTTTTTTCATTATACAGATCAAGTACAGTGTGCATTTCTCTGCCATGACGCAGCTGAATCGTAGAATCTGCCTTTGGATCGCACCCGATCTGCATTACGGCGAGACCTTTTTCGGCAAGGGCTGCTGCCACGTTGGAAACAGTGGTAGATTTGCCGATTCCGCCTTTTCCGTATACTGCAATTTTAATCATGTTTTTCCTCCGTATGTGTGATCACATTGGAATATGCGGTCTTGGTGGATACGCCTTTCAGACGTCCGATTTTTCCGGAAAGAGCACTGATGATATCCTGTGAGGCATCAATGGCGATGCTGATGATGCTGATTCCTTTTTCGCGGTACGGGATGCCCATGCGGCCAATGATGTGGTCGCGGGCATCGTAAAGAAGCTGGTTGAGGGTTTCGATGGAATCACTGTTCTCTACGATAATGGAGATTACTGCTACTCGTGTATCCATATGTTATCTCTCCTTAAAATTTATATCTTGTATGTCTTCACGCCCGGACAGGACAGTCTTCCTGACACACTGCAATTTCTGTTCGTCCCGTGCGCCTGTTTGCTGTCTCAGGGCAGATATTCTATAAATATATCTTTTTCCCCTAACTCAACAGATTCTCGGTAACAGTTCTCCTCCCGGCTGTGGGAGCAGTGCCTGAGTTCCGATCTCGGTGGTCATGACCACTTTTCCCGGCTGATCCGCAGTGACTTCACCAATGATCGCAGCATCTTTGGAGTACGGACACTGGCGGAGTGCTTCGACGATTTTGTCTGCTTCAGCTTTTGGTGCCATGATCACCATACGGCCTTCGCAGGCAAGATAAAGCGGTTCCAGTCCGAGCATTCCACAGACACCTTTTACCTCCGGTGCTACAGGTACAGCCGCTGCATCCAGTCGGATTCCGACATTGCTCTGTCCTGCAATCTCATAAAGAACAGTGCCGACCCCGCCACGTGTCGCATCACGAATCACATGCAGATTATGTGTCGTATTCATTACCGCTTCAACTGTCTTCCAGAGTGGTGCACAGTCACTTGTTACATCCGCTTCGATACCGAAATCCTCTCTTGCAAGAAGAATCGTGCATCCATGTCTTCCCACATCGCCGGTTACGATAATCGCGTCTCCCGGCTGTGCAAGCGTTCCGCCTACTTTCACACCATCTTCAATCTGCCCCATTCCGGTCGTTGTAATAAATACACCGTCCACCTGTCCTTTACCTGCAACCTTTGTGTCGCCGGATACGATATGTACACCAGCCTCTGAGGCTGTTTTTTCCATGGCGGCTGCAATTTCTTCCAGTTTTTCCATTGGAAAGCCCTCTTCAATAACAAATGCACAGGTCAGATACAATGGTTTTGCCCCCATACATGCGAGGTCATTTACTGTTCCGCAGACAGAAAGTTTGCCGATGTTTCCACCCGGAAAAAATGCCGGTGAAACAATAAATCCATCTGTAGAAACAGCCATTTTCCCAGCCGGAGGTATCAAAACCGCCGCATCATCTGCAGTCAGATCCGGATTCGCAAAATGCGCTGCAAAAATCTTGTCGATCAGTTCGGAGGTCTGACGGCCACCGGCTCCATGTGCCATCGTTACTGTTTTATCTTTTAAACTGCTCATAGGATTATCCTCTTTTCTTGTAATATTGTCATATCTGCAGAGTGCTTCATTACTTCGTAATTCCCGCAATCTTACAAACATTCGGAATCCGCTGATATTATTTATTATCACCATATGCGTAATACGCTGCGCATGCACCTTCATTTGAAACCATGCATGCACCTACCGGATGCTGCGGGGTACAGACCTTGCCGAATACTTTGCAGTCCGAAGGTTTACATTTTCCCTGCAGGACATCTCCACACCGACAGGCCGGATTTGCCTTGCCCTGAATCGGTGGAATATCATATTTCTTTCTCGCGTCAAATGCACTCCACTCTTTTTTCAGACGAACACCGGATTCTGGAATCACTCCCAGTCCTCGCCATTCGCTGTCACAGGCTTCAGTCATTTCGTCGGTAAGCTGCTGTGCCTCCCGACTTCCTTCTGCTTTTACCACTCTCGGATAACAGTTTACAAAAAACGGTTTTCCCTCCTGAAATTTCACCAGGGCAACCGCCAGCGCAGTAAGAAGTTCCTTAGCTGTAAATCCGGCAACTACACCGCTGACACCTTCTTCTGTCAGTTTCTCACAGAGCTTCGTCCCTGTGATTGCATTCACATGTCCCGGATAAAGGAAGATATCCGCACTTCCTTTTAATGCTTCATATGCCTGTGGCATGGTCTTGTTTGCCATCAATAGTGAATAGTTCATAAGACCGTCTTTCTTCGCCTTTTTTACAGAAAGACACTCTGCCGGAGTGGTTGTTTCAAAGCCCACCGAAAGAAAAACCACCTGCTCCCCCTGATGTTCTGACGCATATTTTTCTGCGTCTGCCGGAGAATATACGATACGGATTTTTGCTCCTTTTTCCCTTGCTCCCGCAAGGCTCATCTTCGTTCCCGGTACACGCACCAGATCGCCAAACGTACAGATCGTTACGCCTTTTTCCAGTGCAAGCCAGATTGCTTCATCAATAAATCCGACCGGTGTTACGCAGACGGGACATCCCGGTCCGGAGATCAGTTCGACCTGCGGTGGCAGAAGTTTACGGATTCCAAGTCGGAAAATTTCGTGTGTATGTGTCCCGCACACTTCCATGATCCGTACTTTCGGGCCATCATAATTTTCTATGATCTCCCGCGCTGTTTTCTTTTTTTCTTCTTTCATTACAGCATATCCTCCATAAGCTGATCAGTCTCGTCATCATCTTCTTCTGTGATTTTTGCGATTGCCACGCCGGCATGAACCATTACATAATCACCCGGTTCCAGATCTTCGAGAAGCTGTGCAGAAACTTCTCTTTTTGCTCCGCCTGCATCTATTACTGCTGTTCCGTCACTTATTTTTACAACTTTTGCTGATAATCCAACACACATGTTAAAGCCTCCCTTTGTTTTTCTCCAAATATTCCATCGCATACACCGCCTGTCCGAGTGCGATTCCGCCATCATTTGGCGGCACAAGCTGATGTTTCAGCACCGCAAATCCCTGATCTTTAAGTACATGATCTGTCAGCTCCAGAAGCAGCCGGTTCTGAAAAACACCGCCGCTCAATGCCACCTTATTGCATCCACTCTGCTGCCTGATCTGTACGCATGCATCAATGATCTGATAAGCAAGTTCCCGATGAAAAAAATATGCCAGTCTGCCCGGATCTTCATCATTCAGACAGCGAGTCATGAGTTCTTTTATTAAGGATTCTGTATTGAGCAGCAGCCGGTCACTTTCCACAATTCGTCGCTCATCGTTAAGAATCGTCCTGTCCCCAGTCTGTTTTCGATACATTTCATCTGCTATATCCGGCTGATTTTTATTTTCAACGAGAACACCTGTATTCTTTTTATGATAACTATATTTTTCAGTTTCCAAAATTTGCTGCGTACTCTTTTCAAGTAATGTTTTCTGGTACTCTTCCGCTGCAAATTCCAGTGCCATCGAAGCTTCTCCTTCGAATGTGGATTTCCTGCAGAGTCCAAGTATCGCACTCACGCCGTCAAACAACCGTCCGGCACTTGTTGACATCACAGCATTGATCTTACGGTCTGCCATGGTAAACTGTACGTTTGCCTCCTGCTTCGTACAAAGCGCTAACTTTTCTATTATTTCGGCAGCCTTTTCTCTGTCGCCGGTCATTCCGTAAATCAATGAAACCGCAATTCGCCATCCTTCCTTCGAGGATGCATCTCCTCCAATCTGCAAAAACGGCACCACACTTCCGACTCGCTTAAATTTATGCAGATCTGCCAGAAGAATCTCGCCGCCCCAGACAGTTCCGTCTGTTCCATAGCCTGTTCCGTCAAAAGATACCCCTATCACCTGCTCCGCACAGTCATTTTCCGCCATACAGGAAAGAATGTGCGCATAATGGTGCTGCACTTTTACGACCGGAAGTCCAAGTTCTTCCGCTACCATCACGGAATTGTACTTCGGATGCATGTCACAGCAGACGATTTCCGGCTGTACTTCCAGAAGCGTTTCAAGTCTTCCAATCGTCTCCCGAAGTGCTTTGACTGTACGCAGATCTTCCAGATCTCCCACATATGGCGATGGATAAAAACGGTTATCCACACCTATGCAGAAAGAATTCTTAAGCTCTCCACCGATGGCAAGCACCTGTCCCCGATATGGTGTGGAAACCATGAACGGAAGTGGTGCATATCCTCTGGAACGACGGATCATATATGGTTTATCCCCATAAAAATCCATCACGGAATCGTCCGCCCGGATGCGAATTTTTCGGTCATGAGATAACATGCAGTCACAGAAACCGGACAGTTCAGATTCTGCTTCCTGATCATCTCTGCAAATTGGTGCACCGGAAGTATTGCCACTTGTCATCACAAGAAATTCCGGCATTTCGATTCCGTCATCATATGTAAAAATCAGCAGCTGCACCGGTGCATACGGAAGCATCACACCCACTTTCGGGTTCCCCGGAGCCACCGACGGACAGAGAATTTCGGATGTTTTCTTTTTATCCAGAAGAAGGATTGGTTTTTGGTGTCCGTCCAGAATTTTCGCCTGCTCTTCTGATACTTCACATTCTTTTTTTACTGATTCCAGATTTTTTGCCATCACTGCAAAAGGCTTCATCGGACGACGTTTAAGCTCCCGAAGATGACTGACTGCCACTTCATTTGAAGCATCGCAGCAGAGGTGAAAACCGCCGATTCCTTTGATTGCCACAATGCCACCTTCTGCAATTGTTTTTCTCGCAAAAGTGATTGCATCTCTGCCACGTTCTTTGCGTCCGATCAGGTAAACTTCCGGCCCGCATTCATTGCAGCATACCGGCTGTGCATCATACCTTCTCGTTGCCGGATCATGGTACTCCGCCGCACATTCCGGACACATCGGAAACTCTTTCATACTGGTACGTTCCCTGTCATATGGCAATGAATCCAGAATGGTAAGGCGCGGCCCGCAGCAGGTACAGTTGATAAAAGGATGCAGATATCTGCGATTCTTTTTATCAAACATTTCTTCTTTACATTCGTCACAGATTGCAATATCCGGTGAAACAAAAATCTCTCCTTTTGTTTTCTCACTTTCGATAATATCAAACTGCGTATACTGCTCCGGCGCTTCTATATTTTCTACATTTATTTTCAAAATTGCAGCCCGTTTCGGCGGCCGGTTCTGTATATCTGAAATAAATTCTTCTACAGCTTCTTCGGGCCCCTGCGCATAGATTTCGACATAAGGCCCTTTGTTACAGACATTTCCACGGATTCCCCTCGCAGTCGCATGACGGCTGACTGTCGGCCGGAATCCCACCCCCTGCACGATTCCATAGACACGGATCTGTCTGGTGATTTCCTGGTTCATATGCTCACTCCCACCCTCTGTTTTTAGTCCTTCCATTCAAATCATGATTCTGGTTTTCCAGACTACATCAGGCTTTCTTTTATTTCTCAATTAATTTCCCGGACACCGCAAAATGCCTTGTATTCACAAATGTTCCTTCAAATCCCGGTGTCATCCGTTCCATGCATCCATCTGCAAAAATAATATCAAACTCACCGTTTTGCACCAGTTCTATGTAGGCATCTTCATCACGAAGAATCACATCTCCATCTGTCTGAAGTTCTTTTTTCATCATAAACCAGCACGCTGTCTGAACCGTTCCTGCGCTTCGTTTCAGCAGTTCTTTTCGGATAGAATCGGCAATCACCTGCTGGTGTACGACAAGTATTCTTTTACCCGTATAATCCATCTCCGGAATCAAATCTTCCACCAGCGGATAATAAATTTCATATGGTGTTCCGAATGTTTTTTCCAGATATTTTGCTGTCGCAAGTGCAGCCGGAGAAACCACAATATTTCGGCTCACGGAAGAGGATTTTTTTACTTCTTGCAATCCATCTCCCATACAGTAACAGACTGCTTTCTGTCCGTATTTTTGCTGAAACAAATCCCGTATTTTATCTGTCGCATCAAGGTCGCTGACATCCTGCGGAGTCATTCCGATAATACCGATTCTTTGCTCATCTATCGGATATTTTTCCACTGCAAAGGTCTTAAAAAGTTCCAGAAAGGCTTTTTCTTCACCCTTATCGTAAAGCTCCATTCCATCCGTATCCACAGTCAGAATCGGAAGATTTATTTTCTTTTCACTCATGCGTTTCAGAGCCAGATAATCCGTTGCAATCACTGCCGGAACCGGTGTCCCGATCACCGCCGCAAACGTCGCATCTACCTTCCGTGCCGCATCCGCAAGCTTCGCTACCAGTCGGTCATCTCTCCCCAAAATCGCATCCATATCTCGAAGTCCCGCACTGAAAATCGCACTTTTCTGCTCAAACCACCGCGGCTCGTCGAAACCACAGACATTGCCGGTACAGCCTCCCGCATCGCAGATCACCACAATGCCTCCCAATTCAAAAAGCACTGATACTGCACCTGACTGATCCGGTGCAAACGGTGTCAGATATTTCCGAAGTCCTCTCATTCTGCCACCTCCTTAAGTGCCCCAAACAGTCTTCTCACCCCGGCAAATCCAAACGGCTGCTCATCCTGATTCCACATCAGTCCCGGGCAATCCTGATGGTAATAAAGGGCATCTTTTCCTATGGTGATGTTTACGCCGCTCTCCTTTGGTTCATAATAGATCATGGTAGGTTCCATATTTGAAAATACTTTTGTTGTCGGACTTAAAAGAGCAAGCTGTTTCATATAAACAAAGTTTTCTACCGTGATCGTTCCATAGATCTCCGGTACTTTAAATCCATATTTCAAAAGGGCAAGTGCCAGTTCAAACGGATCACCGTTCATGCATTCACCAACTGCGAAAGAAGCATCCGGACAGACTTTTCGGAAGTTTTCTACCGCCTGTTCTGCCGCCTTTCGATACGCAGTTGTATCAAAAGTAACTCCCAGCACCGAACCAAATGCCTGATACTGATTCTCTATTTTATCTGTCTGATACAGGCGTCGAAGCTCAATAAACGGAATCTTCAAACGCTCATGAAAGTCCTCTGCCGCTGCTCTTGCTTCCTGGTGAAGTACCAGATTGAAGTTCGCTTCGGACATAGTTTTGTATTCATCAAAATCCCTGCATCTGGAGATTTCATGGATTGTTTTTATACCCGCACTGTGCAGAATATCATACAGCTCACAGTCATCTATAAGCGGCGAAAAAAATCCCAGAAGATTAACGACATTTCCCATTTTCTTTGCCGGTTCGAGAAGAGAATATAATGACTGCCGTACATGCACCATCGGCGGTTTTCGCCCTTCACGAGTCAGTGCATACATATAACACGGACGTACCGGAAGCCCTGCACGCTCCCCTGCTTTGCGGCAGACACGCTCCATATCCGTACCGAGAAGCGCATCCACACAGGTAATACAGATCATCACGACTGATGGTTTTTTCTCAAGACTTTCGCAGATTTCTTCGACCGCTTTCGGGATTTTTTTGAGATGGCGTCCGGTCACAATGTCAGTCTCATCCATCATCAGATAGAAAAATCGATTGTCATATTCACGCATGGAGCTGATCAGGGATGTATTTCGCCCACAGCAGCCAGGCGCTACTATCAGCATGATCGAATCCGGTATGGCAAGTCCTGCGCGTTTTACACCAAATCCCTCCGCGCCCGGCGAGTTAAACGCAAGCGTTGCCGGTGAACTGTAGATCAGATGCATATTGGACTTAAACTGATCCGGAATATTCTCTTTTCCAAGCTCATTTAATTCTTTTACTGTACAATAATATGCTCTGCTCATTCTTCTTCCTCTGCTTTCAGAAGCATTTCTGCCAGATCAAAAAATCTCCGGCTGATTTCAGAATTTTTGTCTCCCTCGATCACGGTCTTACCCTGATCTTCCCACCGGATGATCTCATCACTTCTCGGGATTTCACCCACAATCGGGATATTACTTTTCTGCGCAAATGCCTGCACTTTTTCCGTCTCATTTTCGACGTTTCGATGGTTCAAAACAATTCCGAAAACCCGCGCATAGCTCCGGTCTTCGAAGTTCCGTACTGCACTTGAAATGTTATTTGCCGCATACAGTGCCATCTTTTCTCCTGAGGTCACGATGAGGACTTTTTCTGCATAGCCTTCACGTATCGGAGCTGCAAACCCACCGCAGACAACATCACCGAGGACATCATAAAGTACGACATCCGGCTGATATGTTTCGAATAATCTCAGGTCTTCCAGAAGCTGAAAAGTTGCAATGATCCCTCTCCCAGCGCAGCCAAGTCCCGGTGTCGGTCCACCTGTTTCAATACAGAGTACCCCACCGAATCCTTCTTTCGAAATATTCTCCAGAGTCTCCGGTTCCTCGTCCTCCTCACGCATATAATTCATGACCGGACGAAGCGGTTCTCCGCCCAGAAGATTAATTGTTGAGTCTGCCTTTGGATCACATCCGATCTGGATGACTTTCTTTCCCATGGATGCAAAAGCCGCCGCCAGATTGGAAGTCACGGTTGATTTCCCGATGCCACCTTTTCCATAAATCGCTACTTTCAGCATTTGTAAATACCCTCCTCATAAAAAACAGTTCTTACAGATTTCACCCGAAAAATCCTCTCTTGCATTCTTTGATATACAAAAAGACTCCTCCACCGTCAGGGTAGAGAAGTCCTGTAAATGTCACTGTATGATTCGCTCGCAGTAACCTGTAAATTTCACATCAACAACTATTCCCGCTCGGATGATTCCTTGCCGTCAGAGTCTGTTCTGTTTTCTTTCTTTTCTTTCTTATTTTACGTTTTTAACTGACTTTATTGTACTTTACAGAAGCGTAGTGAGTCAATGCTAACAGGTATGTATATCCTGCTGTTTTACTATAATAAGTGTTACTGTTCACTCCGTTCACAGCAACTTGGTCAAAATCCATTCCAAATCACCTTCGGTGATGAGATTTTGACCCGTATGTCTCGGGATTTTGCCATATTCATGGCAAAACACCTCGCGGGATATTACCTGTGAACAGTAACTCATAAGTTTTCTATTTTCATACAAACCTGCAATTATAACAGTCCGGCAAACAACCTCATCAACAGCTGCCCCAGACGAAGATATGCGCTGCGCCCGGTGCGGTATTTTTCGGTAACATCACGGCACTCTCTCATCGTCTCCTGCAGGTCATCTCTGATATTCAGAACCACATCACAGTCTGCCATAAAACATCCGTTTTCAAAATGATGATACAGACTTCGATAATCCAGATTGATGGTTCCACAGGTTGCCATACAGTCATCTGCAACGCTCATTTTGGCATGACAGAAGCCAGGTGTCCATTCATAAATACGTACACCATCCTTTACCAGTTCATGATAAAAAGATCTGGTGACACTGTAGATCATTTTTTTGTCCGGAATTCCCGGAGTAATGATTCTGACATCCACGCCACGTTTGGCAGCAAGTGTCAGCGCGTGCGCCATTTCATCAGTAATGATCAGATATGGGGTCATAAACCAACAATATTTTTCCGCCTTATTCACCATGCTGATGTAAATTTCCTCTCCCACCTGCTCATTATCCAGCGGACTGTCTGCATATGGCTGAATAAATCCGGTCTGCTGTGCTTCATACGGATAATCTGTCAGAAACCTTGAAAACTCTGTATCATTTTCATCCCTGTCACTGACCGCATTCCACATCTCAAGGAAAGTCACTGTCAGAGAACGCACTGCGTCTCCTTCCAGACGGATACCGGTATCTTTCCACTGACCGTACGGATGTGTCAGGTTAAAGTACTCATTTGCAAGATTATATCCTCCGGTAAATCCAATTTTACCATCAATAACTGTAATCTTACGGTGGTCACGGTTGTTCAGAAACATATTCAGACCCGGCATGAATGGATTGAAAACACGGCATCGGATTCCAACCGCTTCCAGCTTCTTAATAAAATCTGTATTAATAAAGCCAATCGAGCCCATATCATCATAAAATACCCGAACTTCCACCCCGGCTCTTACCCGTTCTTCCAGCACATTCTGGATTCGATGCCAGGCTTCGGCATCTTCGATTGCATGGTATTCCATAAAAATAAAATGCTCTGCTTTAGCCAGTTCTTCAAGCTGTGCCTCCAGCCCCTTCAAAGCCTCGTCATAATAAGTTACATCTGTGTTCTGATACACAGGGTAAAGGGCATTTCTCTGTATATATGAAGAAATATTTCCCGCTTTTGGGATTGTATGCTGTAATTTTTCCTGAATCTTATGATTCTCCGGAAGCAACGGTAAAAGCCGTTCATCAATATCTTTATAACGTTTCCGCATCTTACTCGTGCCGCCGTTCAGACCAACCATCAGATACAATGTAAGTCCCATGATCGGAAATACCACCTTCATAAACTCCACTCCCTTTTCTCTGGCAATTCTTTTTATGATTGTGATGCACATCATAGCACTTTACAAGCGAATCGTAAACATAGAAAACTTCAGGGAGAGCTGCGCCCTCCCTGAAAAAATTCATTTTATTCTTTTACACTCAGACGCACCAGTGCTCTCTGCAGTTTTGCAGATGCCATCTTATATTCCTGGTCGGTGAGACCGCCTTTGGCTATCATTTCTTCAGCGCGTTTTTTTGCTGCCTGCGCACGCTCTGCGTCGATATCTTCTTTCCATTCCCATGTGGTAGCAAGAAGGCGGCAGGTTCCGTTCATCACGGAGAGCATTCCGCCGATGCAGGCCGCTGTTCGTCTGGTTCCGTCCTCCATGACCACGCTGGCTTCGCCCATACCAAGGGCAGTGCAGAAATTACAGTGTCTTGCAAGAATGGCAAGATCACCGCCTACACTTCTGCAGACCACGCGCTCCACATCTCCTTCAAAAAGAAGACCGTCCGGTGTTCCGATCCGTAAAGGGAAGGTACTCATAAGACACCTCCTTTACTGCTTCTTAGCTTTTTCAAATACTTCATCAATAGTGCCGGCAAACAGGAAACAGCTCTCCGGAATGTCGTCACATTCTCCGTCAAGGATCATCTTGAATCCTCTTAAAGTTTCTTTCAGCGGAACATATTTACCAGGCATACCGGTAAACTGCTCTGCTACAGAAAAGCTCTGAGACAAATATCTCTGTACCTTACGTGCACGGCTTACCGTACGTTTATCATCTTCAGAAAGCTCATCCATACCCATGATAGCGATGATATCCTGAAGTTCTTTGTAACGCTGAAGCACTCTCTGTACAGATCTTGCGATCTCATAATGCTCGGTTCCGACAATTTCCGGTGAAAGAATACGGCTTGTGGAATCCAGAGGATCTACTGCCGGGTAAATACCCTGACTGGAGATCTCACGGGAAAGTACAGTTGTCGCATCAAGATGTGAGAATGTCGTTGCCGGAGCAGGGTCTGTCAGATCATCGGCAGGTACATAGACAGCCTGTACAGATGTGATGGAGCCTTTACGTGTAGAAGTGATTCGCTCCTGTAAATTGCCCATCTCTGTTGCCAGTGTCGGCTGATATCCTACTGCGGACGGCATACGTCCGAGAAGTGCAGACACCTCAGAACCAGCCTGTGTAAAACGGAAAATATTATCAATAAAAAGAAGCACATCCTGATTCTTCTCATCACGGAAATACTCCGCCATGGTAAGTCCTGAAAGTCCGACACGCATACGTGCTCCCGGCGGTTCATTCATCTGACCGTAAACCAGAGCTGTTTTGTCAATAACTCCGCTTTCTTTCATTTCATTATAAAGGTCATTACCCTCACGGGTACGCTCTCCAACACCGGTAAATACAGACAGACCACCGTGAGCAGTTGCTACGTTGTGGATTAATTCCATGATCAGGACTGTCTTACCTACACCGGCACCACCGAACAGACCGATTTTACCACCCTTTGCATAAGGGCAGATCAGGTCAACAACTTTGATGCCAGTCTCAAGAATCTCCGTTGCCGGCATCTGCTCTTCATAAGAAGGCGCCGGACGATGAATAGACCAGCGTTCCTTTGCTTCCGGAGCCGGCTGATTGTCTACAGGCTCTCCGAGAAGGTTAAATACTCGTCCCAGGCAGGCATCTCCTACCGGAACTGTGATCGGGCCGCCGGTATCCACTGCCTTCGTGCCCCGGACAAGACCGTCGGTAGAGTTCATGGCAATACATCTTACGACATCGTCGCCAATCTGCTGCGCTACCTCGGCTGTCAGCTTTGCGCCGTTTGATTCTATTTCTATGGCATTGAGAAGAGCCGGGAGTTCATCGTGCGCAAAGCGGATATCCAGAACCGGACCGATGACCTGTACTACTTCGCCAATGTGTTTTTCACTCATGTTTTAAGTCTCCTATGATATTTTAAAGCCCTTCCGCACCTGCAACAATCTCCGTGATCTCCTGCGTGATGCTGGCCTGTCGCGCCCTGTTGTAATACAGATTGAGCTTATCAATCATCTCTTCTGCATTGCTGGTCGCAGCGTCCATAGCCATACGTCTGGCTGCAAGTTCACTGGCTGTACTTTCGCAAACACCGCCATAAACCAGACCTGCCAGATATTCCGGAACGATGGCATCAAACACAACTTCTGCATTCGGCTCGTAGAGTATCAGGTTTTTTGTATCTACTTTGCCGCCGCTTTCTTCCCTGATATCAGTCATCGGAAGTATGGAAAACACCTCAGGCTGCTGGGAAAGCATTGATGTGAAAACTGTGTAACACAGTTCAATATGCCCAAACGTTCCTTTTCGGAATTCTTCACAAAGCAGATTCGCAATCTCAAAACAGTCTGCGACAGAAACACCTGCAATCTCTGCAAAACGGTCTGTCAGGCATTCAATGCCCCTCTGCCTGAAATACTCAACTGCCTTTTTGCCAACCGGCAGAACCATATAATCCTTACCTTCCGCTGCTGATTCCAGACATTTAAAAAGGTTTGCATTATATCCGCCTGCCAGACCTCTGTCACCGGCAATCACCACATAACAGCAACGGGGATTGGATGACTCTCTGGCATATACGGAGGAAAAATCAATATTTTCTCTTGCAATGTCTTTTAGTGTCTCATGCAGCTCTGTAAAGTATGGACGGCAGGTTTCTGCACGTTCCTTTGCCTTACGCAGTTTGGAGGATGCTACAAGTTCCATGGCCTTGGTAATCTGCATCGTACTCTGTACGCTTTTGATACGCAGCTTTACCGCTTTCATATTTCCAGCCATATGATCATACCCTCCTAATCACATTATTTTTCAGGTCTTGTATTCAGGAAATTCTCTGTATATGCTTCCAGTACCTGACGCAGTTTTTCTTCAGTCTCCGGCTCAAGTTTGCCTGTGGAGCTGATCAGCTGCATTACTTCAAGTCCGGCAGCATCTGTATCAAGATACGTATACAGTCCTGTTTCATATGCATTGACATCCTCTACCTTTACTTTCTCAAGGATACCTTTGGTAACTGCATACAGGATCGCCACCTGCTTTTCTACCAGAACCGGTGCATTCTGGCTCTGTTTCAGAACTTCCACGATACGTGCACCCTGTTCCAGACGTGCCTTGGTATCAGCATCCAGATCAGAGCCGAACTGAGCAAAACTCTGCAGCTCACGATACTGGGAATAGATCAGTTTCAGAGTACCTGCAACTTTTTTCATTGCTTTGATCTGCGCATCTCCACCAACTCGTGATACGGAAATACCAGGGTTTACCGCCGGCATGATACCGGAATGGAAAAGCTCTGTTTCCAGGAAAATCTGTCCGTCTGTAATGGAAATTACATTTGTCGGAATATAGGCAGATACATCGCCTGCCTGTGTTTCAATGATCGGCAGCGCTGTAAGTGAACCGCCGCCATGTTCGTCGTCAAGTTTTGCTGCACGTTCCAGCAATCTGGAATGCAGATAGAAAACATCACCTGGGTATGCCTCACGTCCCGGTGGACGACGGATCAGAAGAGAAAGTGCACGGTAAGCAACCGCATGCTTACTTAAATCATCGTAAATGATCAGCACATCTTTTCCTTTATTCATAAAGTATTCACCCATCGCACATCCTGAGTACGGAGCAATATACTGCATCGGACTGGATTCAGAAGCCGTTGCCGCGACTACGATGGTATAGTCCATCGCACCGTTTCTGGTAAGATTTTCTACCAGTGAAGCAACTGTAGAACGTTTCTGTCCGATGGCTACGTAGATACAGATTACATCTTTGCCTTTCTGGTTGATGATCGTATCTGTCGCAATCGTTGTCTTACCGGTCTGACGGTCACCAATGATCAGCTCACGCTGTCCACGACCGATCGGAATCATGGAGTCGATTGCCTTGATACCGGTCTGGAGCGGCTGATATACGGAACGTCTTTCGCAGATTCCCGGTGCTTTCATCTCTACCGGTCGAAATTCTTTTGTATCAACAGGTCCTGCACCGTCAATCGGCTGTCCCAGAGCATTTACTACTCGTCCGATCATTGCTTCACCAACCGGTACAGACACAACCTTGCCTGTACGCTTTACGGTCTGACCTTCACCAATATTTTCATCAGAGCCAAATATTACGATAGAAACACTGTTTTCTTCAAGGTTCTGTGCCATGCCAAAATTTCCGTCTTCGAATTCCAGCAGTTCACCCGCCATACAGTTTACGAGTCCACTGGCCCGGGCAATTCCGTCACCAACCATCAAGATCGTACCTGTCTCATTCTGCTGAATGGCGTTTTCATAATATTTTATCTGGCTTCGGATGACTTTGGATATTTCTTCAGGTTTTAATTGCATGTGTCCATTCCATCCTTTAACATTTTATAGCTTCATAGCCTGTTATCGTTTGCTATTACTTATTTACTACACCACTACTTCGTTCAATCGTTTTTCAATATCTGAAATACGTCCCTGCACCGTTCCGTCAAGCTGTCTGCCTTCCATCTCTACACGAAGACCGGCAAGTACGGTCGGGTCTGTTTTCTGTGTCAGATGTATCTTCTTACCGCTGACTTTTTCAAGTTTGGCGCTCAGCGCTTCCATCTGGTCGTCTTTTAATTTCACTGCGCCGGTGACTACCGCTTCCACAATTCCGTGGTCGGTATTATACCGCCGCGTAAATTCCTCGCAACATCCGGCAAATTCTCTTAAGATTTTCTTTTCGCACAAAAGCTTCAGAAAATTCAAAAGATACAGTTCTACCTGTCCGCCAAATGCCTCGTCCAGCATCTTTATCCGCTCCTCCTGTGGAATTGCCGGCTCTCCCAGTAATTTCAGATATTCTGGATTTTCCCGAAAGATCTGTCTGATTTCATTCATCTGCTCCATGATCTGTCCAGCGAGCTTTTCCTCGGCAGCAAGATCATACAGACTGCCACCATAAACTTTGGCAGCTTGTGTCATGATGCCTCACCTACATTCTCAATAAAATCATTAATCAGTTTCGTGTGATCCTCTTCATTAATTTCGCGCTCGATTACCTTGCCGGCGATCTCAACAGCCATACCGCCAATCTCTCCCTTGATCTCATTGACAGCTTTACGTTTCTCCTGTGCAATGTCTTTCTCTGCCTTTTCTTTCATGGCTGTTACCTGACTGGAAGCTTCTTTGAGCATCTCTTCACTCTGAACAGCCGCTGTTTTCTGTGCTGTCATCACGATTTCATTTGCCCGTTCTTTTGCTTCCTGCATATTCTTTTCATACTCAGCTTTCATGGCCTGAGCTTCTTCTTTGGCCTTCACCGCATCCTGAATCTCGGCATCGGCTTTCGCCTTGCGTTTGTCCAGCATTTCGTTGATCGGCTTGAAAAGGAAACGTTTGATGAGATACACCTGAATAAAAAGGTTGCAGATCGTCGCTATAAAATTCCAAGGCACAATTCCTACTAATTCCTGTACCTGCATGTTTGTAACCTCCTATTGCTGCCGCCTGATCTGTCCGCTGCAGCCTTCTGCCTTTACCTTATATTCTCTATCATCCAAGGAAATTCATGAACATGCCCGGTGCTACGAAGATAAGAAGAAGACCGGTTACAAAACCATAAATACCGGTTGTCTCTGCGATTGCACAACCAAGAAGCATAGTAGATGTAACATCTCCTTTGCACTCCGGCTGACGTCCGATTGCTTCCAGAGCACTTGCAACAGCATTACCTTCACCAATACCAGGGCCGATACCTGCGATCAGCGCACATCCAGCTCCAATTGCACAACCTGCTAATGCGATACCTTTTGCCAATAACTGAAAATCCATAGTAAAATCCTCCTGTAATAAATTAATTATCCCTTGTTTCTGCGAGTGCCCCGCACTCAAAATCCCTAACCTTCTTCTGCAGCATTCGCAATGTACATAACTGTCAGCATACAGAAAATAAATGCCTGCATAATTCCTGAGAACCAGTCAAAATATACAGATAAAATTGCCGGCACACCTACATCAAGAACAGGTATCTGTGACAGAACATCACCCACAAGTCCCGGGATCAACCCCAGAAGTGCGGAACTTGCCACTGCCAGCGCCCCATAAATCAGGCCATTGATAACAACACCGGAAAGAATATTTCCGAAATGACGGCATGCCATGCTGACCGGTGTTGCCAGTTCGGAAAGAATATTAAATGGTGTCATAACCGGAATCGGCTGTGTAAATCCCTTTAAGTAACCGCCAAAACCGCTGGTCTTGATCTTCTGCGCAGTGATCATGATAAATACCACAACCGCCCACGCTGCTTCCGTAGACAGATCTGATGTCGGGCTTCGAAGTCCGACAAGGCTGATCAGGTTTGATACAACACTTGTTGCGAAAAGTGCTGCAACAAATGGAATCATGTATCTGAATTTCTCTCCCATGTTGCCTATAACGAATTTGTTCGCCTGTTCAACCAGAAGTTCTGCTACTGCCTGCCGTTTGGAAATATTTTCTTCTTTAAGATCATGTGTCAGCCAGATACACAAACCTGTGATCAGAAGCATAACAATCCAGCTTACGATCATGGTCTCGCTGATTTTTAACTGTCCCAGAACCGGCAGGTCAATGGGTAAAGTGAAAAATATCCTTGCCCCATTAATATCCAGTTCCATACGTTCACTCACCTCCTGTCTCTTTAAATTCGTCCCCTCCTAGTTTGCTTTATGAAATATCCCCACAAATTTCAGTCCCGTTCCCGGAAACAGAAGTGGAGCAATTCCCGCTACAAATTGAAAACATGGAGCAACGATTGCAACGATCACCCACAGAATCATCATCATAAAACGCTGCGAATAGCTGGCTTTGAGCTTCATCCTCGCTGTCCCCTCATCTGTGGCTGACGCAGCTTTCTGTACTGCAAGCCCCATCAGGAAGAAATTCAGGACTGCGATCACGCCGCCGCCGATGCCGCCTAAAATTACCGTATAATCAAATGGTACTTTATCCGGCATTGTGAAATGAAGTATCGCAAACAGGATCCACATCAGGATCAGTCCTGCTCCTGTGATCATCACGACCCTCTTTGTTTCCTTCTTTACTGCCGGCTGCACATTTTCCAGTAAACCACTCATATTTTTTCCATTCCTTTCATTTATTCTGCCCTTCATTTAGATGTTTATGAATGTCTGTTAAAATATATTTTTTTGCTTTTTGATTCTTTCTTGTTCTGTCTGTTTACAGAAAGATAAAATTTATATGCCACAGTAGCTGATCCGCCCATTCCGAAGAAAAATCCCGGAATATAGATCCAACCGCCCACACCTGTCTTTGAAATAATGAACCAGCAGAGAGCCAGACACAAAAGAAGCGGTGTAATAAACGACAGCCCCAGCTGAGACAGCATCGTGACATTACGCATGATTTCCGACCACTGTTTCAATACTATTCTCCTTTTTTACCAATATTTGTCTATTTTTCCCTTTGCGCATAGTCAAATTTTACCACAACAACATTAAAAGCTCAATGCATTTGTACAATTTATTCAAATATTTTTGTCATCCTCAAAATATTTTTGTCACAATTATAACATCTTCGTCTTTTGAATGTCAGGATTATAACATGAGTCTCCATCCACGGTCATGGTACAAAAAAGAGATTCTGTCCCAAAATGGAACAAAACCTCTCTTCTGTAACTCTGTTTTATTTTCTTATCATTAGCCGATTTTTATGATACAGACATCCCATGAGCCAAGAAAAACATCCCGGTGTTCCTCATCTGCTGTACCGAGTACTGTACTGAATTTCTCTGAAACTTTAATTATTTGCTCTTCCCATGCATAATTCAGGTAAAAGCGAATATTTTCACCTTTTTCATTTATGCCCTCGCGGACGATCACCGGAAACTGTTCCGGCGCTGCCGCATGGATTCCGTTCTCTCCCAGAATCCGGACAAACAACTGCTGCAGGTACTTTTCTTCAAACATACATCCGATATACCACGCTTCACCTTTGCCATATGCATGACGCGTAACCGCGGCATATTTTTTCCAGTTTGGATGCTGATATGACAAAACAGTTTCCGCACCTTCCGACATCAGAAGCTCCATAAAATGTTCTGCCTCCGGCGCACCACTCTCAAATCCGGTCAGAGTCACATTTTTCGGAAATGTAAACTGTTGATAATATATGCCAAACACTTCGTTTAAAATATGTGGCTGTCTGTCCGGATATACTTTCACATTTTCATTGGCAAAGGCTGTCTTGAATGTAGCGATCAGTGTGCCTCCGTGCATTGTATAATCTTTCAGACACTTCAGGAGCTTTTCATCAGCCACGTACATTGCCGGCAGGATGACTGCCTTATATTTTTCGATATCCGTACTCTCTGAATAAATAATGTCACACTCAATATTCATTTTATAGAGGGCATCATAGATCCAGCGTACCACATCGTTATATCTTATTCCATCATTTCCGGCAGCGTCCGCTTCGATTCCGAACCATTTGAGCGCGGTCAGAGATTCATTATTCACCATAATTGCAGCTTTATTATTTTTCTTAAAGCCAGACAGAACGGGAGATAATTTTTTAAACTCATTTCCTATAATACATGCCTCGCGGTAAACGGCATTTTCTTCCATATCATGGCTCAGAAGTCCCCGCCAGTACGTCTCAAAAGAATTATGAATGGAATGCCAGTGCCAGTACATGACGCCAAGTGCTCCTGCCGCCAGATGGCTGTATGCCTGCAGGCGGAGCTGCCCGTCATACGGAGTCCATCCCGGATATCCCTGTGCTTCCGTCTCCAGCACAAGGTAGTTATCGTTTTTCAGAGAGCGAATCAGATCCCCTCCAAAAGCGATTTCAGCACCTGTAAGTGCGTCCTGTGTCGGATGATAAATATCCACACCGGCAAGTGTCAGGTGCTTCGCACATTTAAAATGATCTACATCCGGCTGCACACCATAAGAATAGCCATGCCATTCAAAATCCAGATTGTGAGTGATAAACTGATCTTCTCTCTTATATTCTGAAACAATCTCTGCCTGCCAGCCAAGGAACTCCTCAACAAGGCTGCGCTGATATTTTTCAAACTCTGCGCCAAGGCTTCCATTGATCGTTCCACGCACATCCGGAAAATCTTCCCATGCATTGATCCGGTTGCTCCAGTAATCCAGCCCAAACTCATGATTCAGTGCATCAAGATCGTTGTTGAATTTTTCTCTGAGATATTTGACAAAGCCAAGCTGAACATTTTTGCCCGCAGTTCCGTAATATTTCGTTTCATTGTCAAGCTGGAATCCGATCACACATTTTCGGTGTGCCGAAACTTCCATCAGTTTACGGATCACGCGTTCCGCATAATAGCGATAGACCGGATGTGTGATATCCATAATCTGTCTTGCACCGTAAATGCCCCGTCCTTTGACAGTCTCTGCAAGCACATCCGGATAAGCTTTCACCATCCATGTCGGCACCGCATAAGTCGGAGTCCCAATGATGACGTTGATTCCCGCTTCTTCCATCGCATCCATCACACGGGTCACATGTGAAAAATCAAAGACACCCTCCTGCGGCTCGCATGTACTCCACGTTGATTCTGCAATCCGAATGGTGTTGATTCCGGCCTTTTTCATCATGGCAACATCTTTTTCAAGCCGGTCATATGGCATATATTCATCGTAATATGCTGCTCCGTACAGTAATTCTTTCATTGGTTTCCTGTCCCTCTCTTTTTTATTCCTTAATTATACTTTAACATAGTTGATCGATATTTGACATTATTTCCTCTGAGATTCGGAAAACTATTTCTATTTTGCCCCCTTATTGTCAAGAACCTGATTTTTATATATAATTGTTTTATATCATTTTCAGGAGACGATCATCATGCAGAATCAAAACAATACAAATCCCATGGAAACGGGAAGCATCCCAAAACTACTGGCGCAGCTGGCGATCCCTGCCGTTGTCGCACAGGTCATCAACCTGCTTTATAATATTGTAGACAGGATATATATCGGGCATATTCCGGGGATTGGCGCGGCTGCTCTCACCGGTGTCGGGCTTTTTGCACCAATCCTTATGCTGTTAAATGCCTTTGCCATGCTGGTCGGTTCCGGCGGTGCGCCGCGTGCTGCAATCGCTATGGGAAAGAAAGACCATGATACGGCAGAAAAAATCGTCGGTAACTGTTTTACTTTGCTGACAGGGCTTGCCGTTATTCTGACGATTCTCTTTTACATAAGTGCACCAACCTTATTAAAACTTTTCGGTGCAAGCAGTGCGACCATGTCCTATGCCACAGCTTATGCAAGAATTTATATTCTCGGAAGTTTCTTTGTCCTGATCGTACTTGGTATGAATCCTTTTATCACTACACAGGGATTTGCAAAGATCAGCATGATGACCACCGTCATAGGTGCTGTGATCAATATCATCCTTGATCCGGTTTTTATCTTTGTTCTGGGAATGGGAGTACGAGGTGCCGCACTTGCCACGGTACTCAGTCAGGCAGTCGGCGCCATCTGGATTCTTCGCTTCCTGACCGGAAAGAAAACAATCTTACGATTAACGAAAGAAAACATGCGTCTCGAAGTTCGTGTATTCGGTCCGTGCCTTGCACTCGGTATTTCAACATTTGTCATGCTGTCCACAGAAAGTCTTCTGTCGATCAGTTTCACAAACAGTCTTTCCCGCTACGGTGGGGATGTAGCAGTCGGTGCCATGACGATCATCACAAGCATCAACCAGCTTGTAGCAATGCCGGCTCAGGGAATCTGTCAGGGCGGGCAGCCGATTATCAGTTACAACTATGGCGCGGACAAGCCGGAACGTGTCAAAAAGGCTTTTTTCACGCAGTTCTGTGCATGTGTTGCTTATACCTTTACATTCTGGGCTGTGATCATGCTCTTCCCTCAGGTATTTGCTTCTATATTTACTGCAAACAAAGAACTGGTAGAGTATTCTTCATGGGCGCTGCGCATCTATATGGCTGGCATCTTTTCTACCGGCTTCCAGATAAGCTGCCAGCAGAGTTTCATGGCTCTTGGTCAGGCAAAGGTCAGCCTGCTGCTTGCCTGTCTGCGAAAGATCATCCTGCTGATCCCGCTGATTTTTGTCCTGCCGCACTTCCTGCCGGATAAAGTTTTCGCAGTCTTTCTCGCAGAGCCGGTAAGTGATATCCTTGCCGCCGCCGCGACCACGATCACATTCCTGACACTGTTCAATTCAATCCTCAAAAAAGAAACGAAATACCCCCCTGTAAGAAAAATCACATAGATATCAAAGGAGACCACAATGAATCATACAAATATAACAAATTTTTCTTCTGAATCATTATCCCCATCTTCTGATAAAGCAAAATTCCCTTCCGATTTTGTATGGGGAGCAGCTACCAGTTCCTATCAGATTGAAGGTGCTGTAACAGAAGACGGCAAAGGCGCACACATCTGGGATATTTTTACCAGAGAAGAAGGCAGGATCTTTGAAAACCATACCGGTGAGATTGCCTGCGACCATTACCATCGCTTTAAAGACGATGTAAAACTGATGAAGGAAATAGGAATCCGTGCATATCGTTTCTCCATAGACTGGAGCCGTGTCCTTCCGAATGGCTTCGGTACCGTCAATGAAAAAGGGATTGCTTTTTATAACGCTCTCATCGACGAACTTCTGAAAAATGATATCGAACCTTACGTCACTTTATACCACTGGGAACTGCCATATGAACTCTACAAAAGAGGCGGCTGGCTCAATCCGCAGATTGTAGAATGGTTCGGTGATTATGCGCGTCTCGTTGCAGAACGTTTCAGTGACCGTGTAAAAAATATCTTCACTTTAAACGAACCACAGTGTTTCATCGGCCTCGGCTTCCTGACCGGAGATCATGCTCCCGGTGTACAGGCCCCGCTGCGTGATACTTTCGAGATGGCACATAATGCTCTGAAAGCACACGGCAGAGCTGTCCAGATGCTTCGTGCCTACGGCAAACAGAAGCTTTGCATCGGTTATGCCCCGACTGCATCTATGTGCTATCCTGCAACAGAATCCGCACAGGATATCGAAGCTGCAAGAACCGCCTTATTCTCACTTCCTGCTGATAAGCAGAACTGGACCTGGAACGTTTCCTGGTGGTCCGATCCGGTCTTTTTCGGTCAGTATCCGAAAGAAGGCCTCGTAAAATATGAAAAATATCTTCCAAAGATTACGGATGAAGATATGAAGCTGATCTCCCAGCCAATTGACATGTACGGACAGAACATCTACAACGGTCAGTGCGTCCGCATGGGTAAAGACGGCAAACCGGAGTTTGTAAAACGCTATGAAGGATTCCCGAAAACCGCTATCGACTGGCCGGTGACACCGGAATGCCTCAACTGGGGACCGCGCTTCCTCTACGAAAGATACCAAACACCGATCTACATTACCGAAAACGGACTGTCCTGCCATGATGTCGTTTCTCTCGATGGCAAAGTACATGATCCAAACCGTATCGACTTCCTCGCAAGATATCTCGGTGAATTAAAAAAGGCAGCTACTGCTGCCGATATCCGTGGTTATTTCCACTGGTCGCTGATGGATAATTTCGAATGGTCAAAAGGTTACTCTGAACGCTTCGGACTTGTCTATGTAGACTACCGTACACAGCAGCGGATCATGAAAGATTCCGCTTACTGGTACCGTGACTACATAAAAAACAACGGCGAAATTTAATTCCGCTCCTTAATAAACTGTCTATTATAAATATTTCATCATTGTTGGCACAAGAATGTTCATATCAACAGGCTTTGCAACATGAGCATTCATGCCAACAGAAAGAACCTTTTGTATATCTTCCGCGAAAGCATTGGCAGTCATCGCAATAATTGGAATCCTGGCTTTTTTCGAATCCTTCATCTTTCGGATAGCTAATGTAGCATCATATCCATTCATAACCGGCATCTGAATATCCATAAGGATCAGCTTGTAATAATCAGCATCAGCTTTTTCAATCATGTCAATACATGCAACACCATCATTGGCAGTCTCAACAATACATCCTTCTTCTGTCAATAGTTCCGTTGCGATTTCAGTGTTGATTTCATTATCTTCAACCAGTAGGATCCGAACACCGTTCAGGCAATTCTTATTGCACAGATTACTATTTTTCTTCGCCAGGGTTTCTTCTTCTGACTCTTTTCTGCAAGGAATAGTCACTGTAAACGTGGAACCTTCTCCCTGCTTACTTTTCACTTCTATTGTGCCACCCATGAGTTCTACGAGCTTTTTCGTAATTCCCATTCCAATGCCACTACCATCAATATGACTTAATGTAGTGTTGCGTTCTCTTTCAAAAGTTTCAAAAATACGCTTTTGGAATTCTTCAGACATACCAATTCCATTATCGGTAATAGTAATGATTATATCGCACCAGTCTTCTTTTTCGCAGGATTTCTGTAGGACATTACAGGATATTGTACCTCCTGTATTTGTATACTTTATTGCATTGCTTATAATATTGAGACAGATTTCTGACAGGTGCGGTGCATCCATATATACATACGGATACATAATCTGTTCCGTCAGAGAGAAAGTCTGATCTTTACTTTCTGCCTGTTGTTGGAACATAATGACACAATTTTCAAAGCACTCATGGACATTCGAAACAGTGTATTCCATTTCGACCTTATTATTTTCAATTCTTGCAAGATCCAGAACATTACCAAGCATCGCTAAAAGTTCTTTTCCGCATATTTGAATTTTTTCAAGATATCTGCCAAGTTTATCTGTTTCCTGCAAATGTCTGGATGCCAGCTCTGCATAACCAATGATTGCATTCATAGGAGTTCTGATATCATGAGACATATTAAACAGAAATGATGATTTTGCTCTATTTGCACATTCTGCTTTTAATTTAGCTTCCCGCAATTCTTCCTCTTGTTTTAATTCGCGCAGTTTTTCGTCTGTCACATCTCGGTTCGCAATCAGCACAGATGTAATATTTCCATTTTTATCATAGCTCTGAGGTACAATCATGGAAAGAAACCATGAGCCATCCTTCTTTTTGAATTCCGAAGACATAAATTCTTTATTATGAAGCCGTGCCGCCATGGTTTGTATATCAAAAAAATCTATATACTTCTGTACAAATGGCTCTGCTATAATATCTTCGATAATCTCGAACTGAGGATTCCAATCTGCAGTATTATCTTTAATATCCAAATACATTTCCCGGGATTTTTTGACTAGTTCGATCTTCTTTGTTTTCAAGTTCAGCCTTGAGATATGATAATAGGCAGTGCCTAATGCATGAATCGCCTGCCGGTTTTTTTTCACCTACTTTCCCAATGTAACAGGGAACTCTTCACCGTCCATCTGTTCCAAATCTGGTATCGACTGATGCAGATGCTGAACCAGCCATTTCCCATTTGTCCACTTATAGATAATCGTAAATCTTGTCTCCATTTTAAAACAGATTGAACCATCTTTAAACAGACCAACAAAATCTACTGTTCCATGTGCAAGAACATGATTCTCATCAAGTCTTTCTTCTTCCTGATGTAAATTCCTTACTTCAAGTCTGATTTTACCTCTTCGCTTTACATCAAATTTAAATGATTCTAAAAACTCTTGCAGATTCCTGAAAATCTCGTGTTTCCCAGTTCCAATCAGACTGATATTTTCATCAAAATAATTCTCAATTCCTAAATCATTTACTGATTCAGCGTTAATATATATTTTAAAAAGTTGCTCTGTGAGTTTTTTAAAATCATCCATACGGTTCCCTCATCCAAATAATTCTTAAATGACTTTAAGTTTTCTGGTTTACTTCCAAAGTTTATCCACGTTTCATTCTCTTCCAAAAATTCCTGATATACACCTCAAATTATTCATTTTATTATATCACAGCGTCGTATTGTTCCGCCATCATTTTTTCAAGACCGATGTCCTTTTGCACCTTCGCCTTATATCCTGTCACCTACATCTCTGTCTTATTTCTTATGGTATACTTTTTTCAATACACAAACGTCCCGAGGATGTCAAGTCATTGCTACAAAAAATATGCGGCTTTTTTGCCACTATAGCCAGCCTATCAAATCAAGCTTAGCAAAACTTAACAAAACGGATCAGAATACTGACTGGTTCACCAGAGGACTATGAGACGGGAAGAAACCAAAACTACTATTACTTTGACCCGGATATGAAAAGTTTTAATCTCCTGATCAGTGTGCTTCGGAACGCAGTAGATATCACCTCTGCATTTCCTGACAGAAGTGGTTTGTAAACCTTGCAATCGTCTTATAGGAGTTCTATAATATCTTCGACCGTTGGCAGATTTTCAGCTATAGCAATTCCAGGAAACAGACATCTGCCAGCCAAGTTAATTTTACAGAAATGCAGGGGATAATTTTATGAACATCAGATGATCCTATAAAAATCATAATTGACATTCAAAAATATGTAGTATATAATCGTTTTGTTCATCGGAGGGTGATTTGTTCGATCAGAAACAATAGCTGGATAAGATGGCAGACTGAAATGTCCGCTTTCTTATTCAGCTTTTTTGTTATCTTCCTGATTCGACTGAATTTTCAACAAAATCAATTTCACAAGGAGGAATCACAGCACATGGAAAAAACACATCATTTACCGAAGGAAAAATCATGCAGCCTTTACTTCTGTTTGCGGTTCCTGTATTGCTGGCACTGTTTCTACAGGCTATGTACGGTGCAGTAGATTTACTTATTGTTGGTAAGTTTGCTTCTTCTGCTGATGTATCTGCAGTATCTACCGGTTCACAGATCATGACCACACTGACAAATCTGGTCAGCAGCTTTGCAATGGGAACAACGATTCTGCTTGGACAGCAGATTGGAAGCGGTAAGAAAGAAGAAGGCGGTCGCACCGTAGGAACAGCCATTCTGCTATTTGCCGGAATTGCTGTGATCATGTCAGTCATTCTTGTAGTCTTTGCTCCTCAGGTCAGCAGTCTCATGAACGCACCGGAAGAAGCTTTTCAAAAGACCGTTAATTATATCCGGATCTGCGGCGGCGGTATGCTAGTCATTGTCGCTTATAACCTGATTGGCTGTATTTTCCGCGGACTTGGAGACTCCCGGACACCATTGATCACCGTTGCCATCGCATGTGTATTCAATGTTGCCGGAGACTTGCTTTTATGTGCCGTTTTCGGTATGGGTACAGCTGGTGCCGCTATTGCTACTGTATTTGCACAGATCGTCAGTGTAATCGTATCTTTTATTCTTATCAGTAAAAAAGATCTGCCATTTACAATAAAAAAAGAAAATATCCGGATTCACAAAACTTACCTGCGTAAGATGACCGCTTTCGGCGCGCCGATTGCCCTGCAGGATCTTCTCGTAAGTATTTCTTTCCTGATCATTCTGGCAATCGTAAATGATATGGGTGTGATTGCTTCCGCCGGTGTTGGTGTTGCGGAAAAAGTCTGTGCTTTTATTATGCTGATATCATCCGCTTTTATGCAGTCCATGTCTGCTTTCGTAGCACAAAATTATGGTGCCGGACGCCTTACCAGAGCAAGAAAGGCATTGCACTATGGCATCGCAGTTTCCTTTACCGTCGGTATTGTAATGTTCGCAATTACCTTCTTCCATGGAGATATCCTGGCAGGTATTTTCTCCTCCGACTCGGAAGTAATAGCAGCAGCCGCAGATTACCTGAAAGCCTATGCCATTGACTGTCTGTTCACTGCTATCTTCTTCTGCTACACCGGATTCTATAATGGAATTGGCAGAACAAGATTTGTTATGATACAGGGGATTCTCGGTGCCTTCTGCGTCAGAGTGCCGGTATCTTACATTATGAGCATCCAGCCTAATACTTCTCTGTTCCATATCGGGCTGGCAACACCGATATCCTCTATATTACAGTTAATCCTCTGTGTAGGATTTATGCTTTGGCTGCAAAAAAACAGACTGTTAGATGGCGAACATTAATACTCTCATTCGTTTTGATCGTTGTAACTGTTTACCTCACAGTCAGCAGACTGCTGAATAGTTATTTGTTCACCCGGTTCATACCTCTGACAGTGCTCAATCACTCTTTATCATTTTGATCTCTTCAGCTGCATTCAAGACATTCAGCTGATATTCAGCAATCTCTTGTAATATTTTGAATCTTTCTCCTTTGTCTTTTCCCTCTCGCAGCATCTGTGCATTATGTGATTCCAGATTGGATAGAACTGTTAATTCATTAATTGTTGCAAAATCTCTGACATTGTTTTTCTTCGCAAGTTCAGGATTTGCATCCCTCCATGCTTTCGCTGTAAATCCAAATAATGCCACATTTAATATATCCGCCTCTTCCGCATATGCCAGCCATTGAAGGTTTTCCCTGTAATTCATTTGAGGAAGCAAATATTTTTTTACAGCATCCGTCTGAATCAGATAATTATTTTTACTTAAGAAACGTTTTGCATCCCATTCCTTTTGTTCAGAGTTGTTTTCTTCTTCCTTCAACCGCTGAAATTCCTTTATCAGATATAGCTTAAACACAGGACTGATTGCAGAGGCAAACTCAAAAGCAATATCTTTGTGTGCATATGTACCACCATATTTCCCACGCTTTACATATAATCCAATGGCATTTGTTTTATTTACCCATTCCGAAACACTAGGTGTAAAGGTCAATAACCCTGCTTGCTTTTTAAAGTGTTCGGATTCGAACACTTTAAAATTGGGATTATATATCTGTTCCCATACAGACAAATATTCCAAAGTACCACGATTTCTTAACCAATTTCTTACCACATCTGCTGCCCTGACAGAATCTGATTTAGCCTTAGCAATATCTGTAATACAAATATAATCATCTAACTCCTGTTTCGAAATAGAAATATGCACATTTTGCACTTCAATTATTTTATTCTTCATTCACATCTTCCTTTATGATGAGTTTTTCCATCTTTGCTTTATACGCTAATAAGCGTAACACATAATCTGGCATCTTTCTGGTTCCTCGTTCCCACTCTGTTACTGTTCTGTATGGGATTTCAAAATATTCACAGAATTCTTTTCTGTTCATTCCGGTACTTTCCCGTAATCTTTTTATTTCATCTTTTATTTCCATTTCTTTTCCCTTTTCTTTTTACACATTGTGTATATATTGTAACATATTTTTTTATCAGTCACAACGTTTATCATCTTTATTTTGGTATACTTCCGGCTGTACACAGTGCTCCCCACCCCACACTTTCATTCGGGTACCGGTCAAACCCGGGCAGGGGCTGGGCACCACGGCGGAGATATGCCTTCACTTTTTCGCCCCAGAGAAAAGGATCGTTTCTGCGTATAATGCCCCATTCCATCATAAGGGCGGCGGCCCCTGTCACAAACGGTGTTGCAAAAGAAGTCCCTGTCACTCCTGTGTAGCCGCCTCCGGCCGACGGTGCAAGGATGTCGACCCCCGGTGCGACCAGATCCGGTTTGGGATAAAATAGATTTCCGCCACCTCTCCCGGAAAAATCCGCATATGCATTGAGCCTTGAATCATACGCTCCCACAGTGATCACCTTCGCTGCCGTTGATGGAATCGTCAGGGTTTCTGCCGCAACCGGCCGGTAAAATCCTGTCACAGGATTCAGCACATTTCCGCCCGGAAGCCACAGATTATAATTTCCTTCTCTGATTCTCCTGCCCCGCAGATGAATTTTCCATACACCCGGAGTAAGATATGTTCCCGTTGGGAGAAAATCAACGTAGATCTCCTGTGTCACCTGAAAAGGTCCCGGTTTTCCATAATAAACCAGCAGCTCCGTCTCGCCTGCCCGATATCTCTGAGTACCGATTCTCTCCGACAGAACCGGTAAATTTTCTCCCGAAGGTGTCTCAAGAAAAATTTCAATTTCATCTGCATAAGCTTTCCACAACTGCAGATTCAGTGTTGTCTCATAAGCACCAACACTCATTTCTACAATCTCACTCTGTCCCTGCTGCAGTCTTCCCGCGGTATGGATACGGTCGTTTCCATTGTTTCCACTTCCCACGCAAATGACAGACCGCCCCACATTTGCCACGTTGCTGATATAAGTCTCCAGAAGCGAATCCCCCTGATGTGTTCATTATAACTAGGGGAAAATTACTGTAAAAAAATTTGCAGTCTTTACACTGCCTGTTTTTCTACCGGATAAGGCGACTGATACTTAAATACAATATCAATGCTCTTATCTCCATTCACAACAATTTTTTCAATCAATTCTGTCACAATTTCTCTTGTCACTTCGGATAATGTTCCATACTTGATAAATTTCTCTATCCAGTTTTCATAAGATTCTTCTGCCTCTCCAAAGCTGTCTTTCTCTTGTTCTGCCAACTGAATCTTCGCCCTGATATCTTTATCCTGCTTTTCATATTCTGCCTTATAGGAGAGATATTCTTCTTTATCCAGAACACCATCTACATAATTTTCGTAAGTTTTCTTTTTATACTTTTGGACAGCCGCAAGTTCTTTTTGTAACCGTTCAATCTGCTGGTCTGCTTCTGCACATCGTCTCTGCACCTCCTTCTTCCTATCTGCTACTTTTAATATTTCATCCTTATCACTTTCTTTCAGTGCCAGTTCCGCTTGTCTTTGGATTTCATTTTTTACAATAGAATCCAATACTTCTTTTTTAATGAAATGAGAATAACAAACTGTGTTTCCTTTTTTGTGATAGGTACCGCACTCATAACCGTCCCGACAAGTAACCCTCTGGAAATTATATCCGCAATCTCCACAAACAATAATTCCTGCGTATGGATTTACCTTTCTCACTTCGCTATTAAATCCCGGTGTCCGTGTTCTTTTCTTCATAAGTTCCTGTACCTGCTCAAAAGTATCTTTGCTAATAATTGCTTCGTGCATTCCTTCCACAATATACTGCTGTTCCTCTGGAATATATTGATACTTTTCCACTTTATAGGATATCTTTTCTGATTTATGCTGTACCATAGCCCCTGTATAAACTCTGTTTCGCAAAATTACATTGATCGTAGGATATGCCCAGCCCTTTGCACCCGCTTTTTCTAATGCATTGGCATATTTCAATCCCTGCACCTTTCTCTTATACTCTGACGGTGTCAGAATTCCTTCCTGATTCAGTTTCTTTGCAATACCATCCCTGGAATATCCTTCCAAACTCATATAAAAGATTCTCCGTACCACTTTAGCTGCTTCTTCATCTACAAGAAAATGATGCTTATCTGCCGGATCTTTTACATATCCATATGGGGCAAACCCAGACATAAACTGTCCCCGTTTCTTCTGGGCGGTCAATGCACCTCTGATTTTCTTAGATATATCACGACTATACATATCATTAAACAACGTCTTAAACTGTGCCAATTCTTCATTACTGTGATGAACAGAATCCACGCCATCCAAAATTGCAATATAACGCACACCCAAAGATGGAAAAACACGCTCAATATAGTTACTGGTTTCAATATGTTCACGCCCAAGCCGGGAAATATCTTTCGTAATAACGCCTTGAATTTTCCCTTTGTAGATATCCTCCATCATCCGCTGAAATTCCGGTCTATTCGCAAAATAAAGCCCCGAATAACCGTCATCAATATAAATATCTGCGATTTCCAGATCCTCTGATTTAGTCACATACTCACGAATCAGTTTCATCTGATTTTCAATACTCTCACTAACTTTATTCTCTCCATCATCCTTCGACAGACGACAATATACACCCATCTGATACATCATATCACCCCATCTTTCTCAAGTATTCTATCTGGTGAACTCTCTACTGAAGCAAACTTAAAATATATATCTATTTTCTGCTCTGGATATACATAAATTTTATCAACTAACTCCACAAGCGCTTCTCTGGTAAGCTGCTTTACCGTTATTCTTCTGCGATTAAAGTGCTCCAACCATATCTTTGTTTCATTGACCGCCGCCCGCTGCCTTTGCTCTTCATGGTTCAGTTCTGATAATTCTTTTTGATATTTCTGATTCTCTGTTTCATACATCTGTTTTAATTCCAGATATTCCTCTTTGGAAAGTACTTCATCCATAAACTGTTCATATGCTCGTTTCCGGTATTCCAGATTTCTTTCTATTTTTGCCTGCAATTTTGCAATTTTACCATCCAGTTCCGGCTGTTTCTGTCTGATCTGAGTTTCCAGATTCTTCATATCCATCTTCATCTGTTTCAATTGCTGGTTGATTGCAAATACAACCAGTTCATCCAGCTTTTCAAATGTAATATGATTCAGCTCACAGTAATTCTGCCCCTGCTTCTGATGAAAACCACACATATATCCGTCATAGTCTTTATGAGATGCCAGATAACGTTTTCGCATGGCTGTTTTACATTTCCCACAAAAGAGCAGTCCCACATATTTATGTGGTTCATTGTTTTTATCAAAATAGGAAACTCTGCGCCCCTTTCTTATTTGCTGAACCCTATCAAACTCTTCTTTAGAAATGATTGCCTCATGTGCATCCGGCACCAGCTCCATTTCTTCCAGGGGAATTGCCTTTTTGTATTTCAGCTTATAAGACGGTCTTTCATGTTTCCGAATCACAACCGCCCCAGTATAGACCGGATTCTTTAAAATTCCACTTACAGTAGACGATGTCCACAGACCTTTTCCCGAATCCCATACATAATTGGTTTTTAAAACTTCCTTTTTATATTTTGCGGGACAAGGGATTTCATCTTCATTCAAAGTCCTGCAAATAACCGTACAGCCAAATCCATTTTGATACATTCTGTAAATTCTTCGAACAACCTCGGCTGCATAAGGATCAATTTCCAGATGATTATGAATTGTTTTACTTTTCACATATCCAAAGGGGGGCTGTTTCGGAGTATATTCGCCCATACTTCTTTTGGTCTGAATCGTTGTCTTAATCTTTCTGGATGTATCTCTCAAATACATATCATTCAGCAAAGTTTTTATTTCTAACATTTCATCATAAGTTCCAACGGCTGAATCATAATTATCCAGAATCGAAACAATCCGAATCTGTTTCTCCGGGAAATATTTGCCTAGATAATAGTTGGTATCAATATGTTCTCTTCCAAGTCGAGATACGTCCTTAAAAATCACCATATTGATAACACCAAGCTCAATATCTGCCAGCATCCTCCGAAATTCAGTTCTTTCAAAATTACTTCCAGAAGCCCCATCGTCTACATAAACTTTTTTCTCTGCAATATCTTTATTCTCTGCAATATAATCTCTTGCCATCTGAATCTGAGAGTGAATACTATTGCTGTATTCACCCTCTTTATTTTGCTCTTCAATGGAAATTCGGCAATAAATTCCTGCCTGATACATTCTATCCCTCTTTTCATCGGTCTTGCGTAGTCATTGTCTTTAATTGTCTTTATTTTACAACAAGAACTTAAGAAAATCAACCTGCAATTTTTCGTTCAGTAAGATTCTGAATGCACTGGATCAATGTCTTTTCCCCATTAAAATGCACTCGAATCTGATATCCTGCATGTTCATAGCTTACATTCTCTTTTTGGATTTCTTTTTTTGTATCCAGAACTTCTACAGAATCAAATAACGTATTCATGCTATATGCCTCCTTCAGCATACAGTTCTCTCTACATCCTATGCCGGCAGGATTGTACAAAAGTTCTGTATGAATTGAATTCGGCTTTCGAAAGCCTGATTACATTCTAAAATTATTCTGCACCAATCACATTGAATTGAAATTGACCGCAGATTGAGTTTTTAAGATTCATTTTCTTCCTATACAGTATCAATTCCTATTGTCCGGAACATTTGTTCGTGTTATAATAAAAAGACTTTAAGAATATAAAACACGAAAACCAAAGGAGGGATTTCTGTTGGAACGATGTGATTTTTCTTCTATTAGCACATGCCTAAAAAATCAAATCAGTGAAAGCAATCAGATGAACCAACCTGATTTTTTATACGAATTATTTGAAGATTTTATGAATGATCCGATAAATGAAGATTTTTCTATGGATAATGGTCTAATTTGCCGCTGGATAACCGGACAAGCAAAAATCAGTCCCAAAATAACCTCATATTATGCAAAACCCAGCAATCAGAAAAAACTGGCAACAACCATTCAGCGGAACTTACTTCCCTTAATGGCAGACTGCAACATGGTTATACAGGACATTTACACGTTATTCATACAGGACGATACGATTTCGGATACAAAAAAGCAGGAACTTGTATCTCTATATAAACCTTCTGATTCAAGGCTGTTGTTTTTAGCAAAAGTACTTTCTTTTGGTATGGAACGGCAATTTATTAAACGTGATACAAGAAATCAAAAACTGATTGCAGGAGGTGTTCTATCTCCGATTGTTCTGGATTACATTATGGACAGCGAAGTCCCAAAACCATGCCGTCATTTTCTAGGAAGAGAAGAAGAACTGGATGAACTCCATACTTTGTTTGAAGAGAACCGACATATATTTCTTTATGGAATTGCCGGAATTGGAAAAAGCGAGCTTGCTAAAGCCTATGCAAAGCAATACAGAAAACAGTACACCAATATTCTCTATATGGAATACACCGGTAATCTATATCAAGATATTGTAGACATGGATTTTATTGATGATCCACCAGAAATCAGTGAGCAGGAACGTTTTCAAAGACATAACCGTTTCTTACGCTCTTTGAAATCTGATACACTGCTGATCATAGACAATTTTAATGTCACATCCACACAGGACAGTTGCCTGTCAGTCGTATTAAAATACCGTTGCCGGGTTTTATTTACAACCAGAAGCCAACTGTCTGAATACTGTAGTTTTCAATTAAAAGAACTGAAAGATATACCCACTCTTTTTCAACTGACATCTGTATTTTATTCAGAAGCAGAGGAAAACCGGGCAATCGTAGAAAAAATCATAGAAACTGTACACTACCATACTTTTGCTGTCGAACTGGCAGCCAAACTTCTGGAAAATGGAATTTTAACTCCAGAGCAATTATTGATAAAACTTCAAGAGGAAAAGGCTTCTCTTCATAATGAAGATAAGATTAAAGTAATGAAAGATGGTCAGAGCAAAAAAGCCACCTATTACAACCATATCCATACCCTGTTTTCGTTATACTCCTTATCACGGAAACAGCAGGATATTATGTGCAATATGTGTTTTATGCCTTCATCTGGTATTTCTGCCCGTATATTTTCCAAATGGCTGGAGCTGCCTACTTTAAATGACGTGAATGATCTGATCGAGACAGGTTTTGTACAGTCAAGTCTCCGGCATACTATTTCTCTGCATCCAATGATTCAGGAAATTGCAGTTTCCGAGACCGCACCTTCTGTTACAAGCTGCCACACGTTATTGGATTCTCTGCAAAAAATATGTTTGATGCATGGCATTGAAGTTAGCTATTATAAAAAATTATTTCAAACAGTAGAAAACATCATGCTTTTCATTGAAAAGGACGATATTCCCCAATACCTGTTATTTTTAGAAGATGTTTTTCCATATATGGAGAAGTACCACTATCAAAAGGGTATGAAAAAAATCATCCAGGAACTACAGCATTTTATAAAAGCAAATACTTACGGGACTGCATCTGACCGTGCCTTACTATTGGATTATCAGGCAACTCTGGAACCCAAAACAGAAAAAGCGATAAAATTAGAAAAAGAAGCACTTGCTCAAATAAAAGAAACCACAAAAGAAAATGCCCACCTGGTTTCCAACCTCCATTCCAATCTTGGAGGGCTTTACCGAATCAACGGACAACTTGATCTCGCTAAAAGGCACATGAAAATGGGTATCTCTCTTTTACAACAATACCAGCTTCTTTATACTAATGACAGTATTCCTCAGATTAATAATTATGCTGTCCTCTTAATTGAAATACAAGAACCTGACCTTGCCCTGTCTGCTCTTCAGAAATTAGCACAGATTATCAAAGAATATAATTCAAACCACTGTTTGGATTATGCCCAGGTACAGGAATCCCTTGGAAGTATCTGCCTGATCACTGCAAATATTTCGCAAGCGAAAACCCATTTTAAAAAAGCCTTGAAAATTTATGAGGATATATGGGCAGACGAACCCGAATTGATTGAAGAAAAATATCAAGCAATTCAAGAATTGTATCCACAAGCTGGAATTGCTCTGGCAAAAAGTATTCTTCTCACCAAGCACTAACGGTTCCTACAAACACTTGTAAAATATATTGCCTCAATAATGTAAACGCCTAGTTTTGAGATACACTCCAAGACTAGGCGCTTGTCCATTTCCATTTTTTCTTAGACATGGAGCGTTTACATAAGGATCACTTTTCTTTTTTTGACACTTTTCGCTCCTCCTATCTCAAATTTTTTATAGTCTAGGTATATTGCCTTCATCAATGCCTGAGAACTTGTAAATATGCTCCTCTGCTTGTTCAATCTGCGATACATTACAATCATCTCGTCATCAACCTACTGTTTGATACAATATGTCAAATGCATAGTGGCTCAGTTCTATTAGAAATTTATATCTCTAACTCCGCACCAATTCTAAAATTCCTTTTGAAAGGCGATATACTTTATCAACACTTTCCAGTTCTTTATACTTATGCGTAATAAAAACGATAGTCTTATTTTTTAATTCACTATGTAATAACTCACGTAAAGCTTCATTTGATTCAACATCAAATCCTTCTGTAGCCTCATCCATAAGTAAAATGTCTGCATTTTTCAGCAGAGCCCTAGCTACAGCTATCTTTTGTCTTTCTCCTCCAGAAAGTTTTGCACCATCTTGTCCAATTTTTTGTCCAAATCCATGATCCAATTTTTCAATAAAACCTAAAGCACCACTTTTTCTACATGCTTCAACAACTGCATCTCTTGACGCCTTTCCATCGATATTAACATTCTCCTCTATAGTCCCTTGGAATAGATATGGTCTTTGGCTTATAACCGCAATTCTATTTCTCATATCTTGTATATCCATCAATTCCACAGGAGCTCCATACAATTTTATTATTCCTTTTTGTGGCCGGTAGAATCCCGCCAAAAGGTTCAAAAGTGTTGATTTGCCACTTCCATTTTCTCCTACGATCGCAATTCGTTCCCCTTTTTTTACACATAGTGAAATACCATTTAAAATAGGGTGTCCTGGTTCATAACCAAAGACAAGATTTTTTACTTCAAAAACCATATCCCTATCTTGATAAATTTTCTCAGGTTTCATTTCACATAATTTCATTTCCAATTCTTCCGGTTGTCCCCATAACTCAAAAAGACGTTTTGCCGATGGCTCAATTTGCGCAAAATAATATTTAATGTTTATCAATGCTGAAATTGGATTTACAACATATGCACTATATGTAATAAAAGCAAATGCTCCGCCTATAGTGAATTCTCCTTTTATTATAAAAAGCCCACTTAATATATATAATAACGCATTTACAACCGTGTCTATTACTACAACACTGACAGTACTATATTCATCTAGCATTGCGTTCTTTTTATATGAATCCATCAAATCTTTTTGCAGACCTTCAAATTGAGATTTTTTTACCTGAAACAGATTCCAGAGCTTCATTTCATGAATTCCATTTATACACTCGGCAAACCAACTCATAAACTTTCGTTTATCCTCAATCCACTGTTCAAACACTTCCCGTTTCTTGTTTGCACAATAGGACACTATTATAAATTTCAGTGGAATAATTGCTTCTATCAATATTGCTAATTTCCAGTCTAATAAGGACAGCCCAACTACTCCTCCTATTATTTGGAGAATTGATGATATAGAAAACTGAGTAATCTGATCCACAACAGATGACACATTATCAATATCCATACCAATTGTATTTATAATCTCTGCACTTCCTCTTTCAGCAAAATACTGTATTTTCATCCTATTGATTTTCCAGTAAGTCTTTTTATAGAGAGAATGTGTAAACTGATTATGTACATTTGAAAATAATTTTGTTTGGATTATATTTAACTCTTGCTGGGTTAAAGAAATTATTATTAATATAACAGAAAATAAAAGAATGTATTTCATGTTTTTCTGCAATATACCACAATCTGTTATTTGTCTTATAAGCAGTGGGTGTATAAACGTTATGAATGATGAACCCAAAAGGCAACAGATAATCCCTGGAAAATACTTTTTATATTCACACAACATTTTACAAATTCGATACCATGTTTTCCCATTTTCTCTCATATCCAATTGCCATCCTCACTATTCGTTAAGCAAAATATTGACAAACAAGCTCATATATATCCTCTATATTGTAAGTTATTCCTATTCGATCTTCTGCATACAATTCATACATATTATTTTTACGCACAATATACATATCTATATCTGATGCCTTACTACTTTCAAATATTTCTTCCTCTTGATTCAAAAGAATAATATCAGGTTCATAAGCTATATATACTGTATAAAGGATATCGTTCAATGACTCATTGGAATCGTCATAATATTCTAAAGGAATTACATTTTCATCTAAAGGATTTTTCTGCAGATTTATTGCGTAATAACCGTTCTGACTAAACATCACTTTTAGCTGTATCATTTCCTCGTAATCTAAATCAATACCGGCAATTACCGGTATCTCTATATTGGTTTTATCCCTTATTACATTTTCTAGTATATCCGGATAATCAGATTTATGCGTTGCTATAGTCATCAAAAAGTCCATAACATCATCAAATCCTGCTGTGGGCTTTCTGTTTAAATATGTAGCAATATGTCCAGTGACAACAGGAGCCGCATAACTATTGGCTTGATTTACGATCCCATTCCACGAAAAATTTGCTATAATAGAATTCTCAATATTATAACCTTTTTGTTCTTGAAACAGAATTTGACCATTTCCCAAAAGACCATAACGATCCTGCCTGACACCAAAAACACCTGGATATGCAGCTGGATAAGTCTTTATATTTCTGTTATGATATGCTGCTACTATAATCGCATCAGCATCAAGTAATCTTTTTATTTGAATCCATAAGGGTTTAATATCAAAATAATTGATTGTTCCAAGACTCATGTGAATTAACTTTATTTTATTTTGAATACACCATTCCAAAGCTTCCAGCAAAACTGTGATCTGTGTTGTTCCTGCAGAGTCAGTCACATTCAAGTCCCATAATTCTATATCACTACATATGCTTGTGATAATTCCGACGCATACAGCGCCATGGAATGATTTATCGTCTTTATACTCACTTGGATCGCATTTAGAAGCCAAAAAAGATTTATGAACAATCCTTTGATTCCTGTTATTTCTCATATGATAAGGTATACCGTTATCAATCAATGCGAGCTTAATCATTTGCACTATTCCTATTCTTACCTGTTATATATCCAAGCCAAATATCGCATATTTATTATTCTCATGATAAACCTTGTAATTCTATGGTCAATAAAAATTCAAGTGTCGCTGAACCCTAATATGCTTCTCCAATCACACTGCCATCATAAGCATTGATCACATAAGAAAGCTCCTGTAGAGAATTTCCACCAATACTTTCCCTGACAGTAAAAATCCATGCTGGAACCAACCATGCGTGTTTCGGCTCCTGATAGGCTGTGGTATAAGTATACTGCAATTTTGCGTTTACCACATCATACTCCAGTGCGGTAGTGTCGTTGGCAGACTGGCCTTTTCCGGAATACCAATAAAAAATCTGATCTGTCAGCTTTGCCTGTATTTTTTCAAAAGGCAGAAGCTTTGTATTTTCCGTCACCGTACAGACTTCTTCCGATATCCCATCCCATTTAAAATATTTAATTCCTTCCTCTGTTATCAGAATAGAGATTGTTTCTACCTGGAACGGAGGCACATAACTATCCACTGTTTCTTCCGCAACCACGCCATCAGGAACTGAAGTAATACCCTCTACACTTTTCGAAAAACAATACAGATATCCCGGTAATCCTCTATCCAGATCTCCCTGCCACAAAGCATCACTACCAAGTCCCAGACCATTGCGCTCTGAACATGCGCCATTCGGGAACCACACGGTACGATCAGAATCTACAAGGCCCATTCCATCGATACCTAAATCCTCTAAAACTTGTTCTGCCTGTTCCTTTCCATCTTCCTCTGTAAAGGTGATCTTGTCCATGCACTTTCGATACGCATCTGCCAGTTCATGAAATTTCTCTGTATAGCCGTTGGTATCCATGCCAAAGCTACTGTAATACTCACTCTGCATTTCCTCAGTTTCTATTGTTTCTTCTTCTATAAAATTAGAACCCTCCATCCAGAGAAAACTACTGTCATTGTCAATTTCCTGATTATACCGCTCTGCTTCTATATATGCCTTCCTGTCCTCGCCCACATCTGCAGTAAAATAATCCTCTGTATCTGTGTTTTCCAATTCAGTACTCATCCAACTCCGTGCCGCTTCCACACCGTGATCCTCTGTTTTTTTTTGAAATTTTATCTCCATCTTTTCCGGTGCAGACGCTTCATCCGGTGCAAGCTCCATCCCCTCTCGGGTTGCGTTTTGAATCCCTGCAATCGATGTAGAATATGCTGATTGCAAGTAACTTCCTTCCTTGCTGGAAATCCTGTCTAACACTTCCTGATACGCATCCTTTGTCACCATCTGTGGCATATATAGTTCCTCACCGTCCGTAAAATAATCAATCAATCCATTCAGTTCTTCCTGCGTTAACTCGTGATTTTGCATCTCTATGACTGGAAGATTGCCAATGCTTTGTTCGCCCAACTTAATATCTGCCTGGATAACCACACGGTCGTTGCTTTTCTTTTCTTCAAATTTCCAATGCGTTGGAACATTTGTCTCTCTCTTTTCTCCTTTTTTAAGAGGTTCACAGACAGCCGCCTCGCTAATCCCATCCACTTTGCTGACTACCGAACTCTCCTCTGGTGTTTCCTGACAGCTGGAAAGAATAATACACAACGCACCTACCATAATTGCTAGAACACTTTTTTTCATTTTTTCTCCATATATCTTATAGAATTGTCGCTTTTTCACGAAACTTCAATTATAAACTCTTTAACTTATAAATACCTTCCTGACACTATTAACGTTTTCGTATATTTTTTAGAAACAGACTACCTTATTTATTTTAATGTATAAGGCAGTCTGTTCTATGTACTAGTAACTATAACTTGTTAGTACATTACGCTATTGTCATTACTAATAACCACTCTTGAAGCATCCGCATTATGCTGAGATAACCAAGTCGCAGCACAATATGAACATGGGCAACCACATCCACAAACGCACCCAAAAGACTCAATCGTGTTCCTGTTTTTCTTCATATTTTTGTTGAGTTTCTTCATACGGTTCTCCTCCTTTCTGTTAAAATAATATCAATATTTCCGCTTCATTGGTGCCAAGAGAAACAGATATATGATATTTCATATTATAATTTCCGGATATAGAATAAACTAATTCAAAATGCTACTTTTCGTATGTGATTTAATTTATCGCATATTGTTTGCAAATTAAACTCATCCACTTTTATATCATCCAGCAATTTTATAATCGGCAAATTATATGTATTCTCTAATTCCATTATCACATATATCCAGCACTCTTCTACTACAGGCAAATCCAATAGATTCTGTTCTGAATTTTCTACTTTTATCATTGTGTATTTCAATATCACATTTTTAATTAGCTCTTCCATCCTATCTCCTCACTTATATTACAAAAATATTATTTGCAAGTTCTTCCAAAATTTTCAAAATTTCTTTTTCAATTTTAGTATCATCAAATATATCAAGGACTTGATATTCAGAATTTTCAGGTATCGCTGGTTTTTCATTCATATCCTCCATGGTATAATACCGTATCTTTTTCCATTCATGATCCGCCTTATAAAATTGTCGTGAAAGAATATATTCTTTCACTGGTGTATTATATTTTCTTAGAACAAAATCGCTTATATTTTTTAATACAGTATAATTCAAATCAGTATACCTATACAAAGCCAAAAAGCCTATATCTACATCCAATGCGTTTGAAATAATCAGAGGTAACTCGCCAAAATAATTTGTTTCATATTTTTCAAATTCCGAAACACCACCAGGGCAACCCACAAGAATCACATCGTACTCCTGTTGTTTTACTTTTGTATGTATCCAATGATTTAAAGCAATAATCTTTTCTGGATAAGACATGAATTTTGAATATAGAAAGCCAGGAAGATTTTCCATTCCTAAAAATCCACCGAGAACGTTAGAGCAAAGTGCCAGTACACGATACCCCTGTTTTTCAATCACCTTTTTAATCTTCACTTGCAATTGGAATTTATCGCAATTTTCGCCCAATCCCATGACTGATATTACCGGAATATCTATTTCTTTTTTATTTGGCGAAACAACTTCATCTGACAATTCACTTTCCTGTAATATACATACTTTATCTCTGTCAATTTGAATCTTATCTAGCAGTGCTAAACCAGCATAAATCTTTTTCCCTGAGTCTAATGCCATTTGCACTCTTTTTTGGTATCCGTCATAACTATATCCCATTGTATTTTCTGAAAAAACAATAGCATCAGCTCGAGTAAGACATTCTTCAAATTCTGTACTACAATATATCGAACTCTTCTTTTGTAATAGTTCAAGCCTACTCCTATCTTCTATATAGCTGGATACCGCAACCACCTGATATAATTTGTTTTCTTTCAATCCCTTGATAAGTATTTCTGTGTCATTATTTAATGGAAACACAACTAATTTTTCCATATGCACTCCTTTATTTTAATACTTGCAAATTTTCATTTCCTTTATATCCAAACTCAACAAGTATACACAATTTATATAGCAATAAAAGTGTACTTTCTTTTGAGTTTTCACATTGCTGTAGCAACATATTTTCTGTTAATATCTGATTATCTTTTGGAATTTGCGCCAAACAATATGCACACATTCTCAAATTCCAACATCCTAAACATTTTTCTTTAATCATCTTACCATGGTTAAGTAGGAAACTCATTTTATCAAAATCAAATCCCGAATCCAAACTTCCGATGCACATTTCTGAATCTTCTTCCGAAACTCTTTCACATGGAAAAAATTCACCTTTTGTATCCACAAATAGTCTTCTAACTGCAGGAATGCATGGACCACCATGATGTGTTTTTTTGCCTTCAGCAACATGACTATGTAGCTGTTCATATAATAACTCAATATCTTGCAGTTCTCTTCGCAACAATCGACTTTGTGCATCCCATTTTCGCTTCTCTAATACAGATAAAATCATCTTTATATATGCTAGTCGATGTACTCTGAAATTTTTTTGTGTTATGCGCGACAATGTCTCATCTTTTAAACCAACTGGATTTACATAATTGAAATTCACTGTCCCTGCTTCAAACAGCTCTTCTTCCGAATAAAATCGATATATATTTTCAAGATCTGATGAAGAACTAATAACACAATTAAACAAAACTTTTGAATAGTACTCTTCATTGTAAGCTTTCAGTCTACTCAAATTTTCTAAAATAATGTCAAATGAACCTTTTCCTGTTTTAAATCTTCGATTTATATCGTGACTTTTCTTATCACCATCAAGGCTAATCATAAGATTAAACTCATATTTTACCAAAAATTCTATGACATCTTCTGTCATTAAAGTCCCATTAGTCGTCATAGTAAAAAGAATTTTTTTATCCCCTTTACGTTGTAAAATATAGGAAACACATTTCTTAATCAATTCAAATTCCAGAAGAGGCTCACCCCCATAAAATGATAATGCAAGTTGATCCGCTTTTTCGCTTCTTTTCAAATAAAAGTCTATTGCTTTTTTGGCTGTCTCGAAATCCATCCTATTTGACGTATGGGAACGATTATAGTAGTTTCCAGAATATGCACAATATTTGCATCTCAAATTACACTGCTGAGTTACCTGCAAAATCAGATTGCACATATAATGTTCTGCCAACAAATGTAAGTTTTCTGTCTCAGGATGCTCAATTTCTTCTATCGCAGTCTCACGCAATAATCCGCTTTTCACAAACCGTCTTAACACTCCATCAGGAACCAATTTTGTCTTTTCCACAGTTTTTAATATCTGATATTCTTCATCATTCACCATAACTACAGAATCCAAAGAACGATCATAAAAATATTTCTGCATTGGTGTTTGAATGCATTTAATTAATACCTTTCCCATATTCTTTCCCCCGTATTTTTATTTTATCTGCGTCAGGACACCTGCATCCATCTCACAGATCGTATCGCAGAGCCATTCGATCTCCAGCATGTTATGTGCTGCGATAAGAATAGTCTTCCCTCGTTCCTTTAATCCCCGCAAAAGCTCGCAGACCTCTCCTGCCCCCTGCTTGTCCAGACCATTAAAAGGCTCGTCCAATATCAAAAGCTCCGGATCTTCCATGATTGCCTGTGCGATACCAAGACGTTCACGCATTCCAAGAGAATACTGTCCTACCTTCTTTTTAGACAGAGGATCAAGCCCTAGGGCACGCATCGTCGCCCTCACATCGTCATCGGAAATACGGTGTTTCAGAGACGCCAGTCTCTTTAAATTCGCAAAACCGCTGAGATCCAGAAAGAAGCCAGGGTTTTCAATGATAATGCCTACGGAATCTGGAAAGTCCAGCTCCTTTCCGATCTGTTTTCCCCCTACGAGCACTGTGCCGCTCTCAGGTTGTAAAAATCCACAGATGCATTTAAACATTACGGTTTTCCCTGAACCGTTAAACCCCATAATCCCATGAATCTTCCCTTTTTCAAAATCATGGGTAATGTTCTTTAATACTTTTTCTTTTTGAAAGGATTTTGTCAGTCCCTTCAACCTGATTGCATATTCCATTTTGCCCTCCATTTATTCGTTTGTCTGCGTAAAAGAGAAATTATAGCCCTTAATTCGGACGGCTGACAAGCCGATCAGCGCTATGATTAATATTGCAAATATGAACATGCTCATCCCGATCCCTGGCAGGTAATCATAACCAAAGCTGTGCATGGGAAAGGTAGCTTGGTTCAACGGAGACAGCCAGCCGCAGAACACGTTCGCCCTATATTCCTGACTTTCTGTAAAATGAAACAGTTTCCGGAAAACATCTGGGTTCAGCAGGAGCCCATACAGACTGACTGCAAAAGCACCGATCACCCCTGCCATATTTCCCGCAGCCAGATTTAAAAACAACATGAGAACTGCGATAAAAAGAGTATATAAAAGTACAAGTCCAAACACTATTGCTGCGCACATATAAGGAGTTGAGCTTTCCATTGTTTTTATGGAAACAGGAACGGTTATGCTCTCCCCACCGCCATAGCCCAACATTGCCGCTGTTTCGCTCCACACATTTCCCGTAAAGGAAAAGGGAGCTCCCATAATTCCAAGCATCACAGCCAAAAAAATATTATAGATCACAGTCGCCAGGATCACATAGATAATCTGACCCGCAAGCCATATCTTCCGTTTTGTGCGTACAAGCCAATACGGAGTTGCCTGACTGATAAATGGCATGTCCGCAAAGAGCAGGATTAAAAGCAGGGAGGACAGCATAACAGAGGATGCATCCCCATATGTCCAAATAAACGGCTCGAATACCTGAAGGATTGTCTCATATTTTATCGCATGGGAAATAATCTGATCCGACAGCATCAGACATAATATAGCTGCCAAAATAAAGGTCATCCAGATCCTCGGACTTTTTTTCCATCCATAGAAATTCTGGCCTGCAATCCAAAAAGCCTGTTTAATATCACGCATACCGCAACCTTCTTTCTATTGCGCACATAAAGATCAGTGCCGTTAAAAAACTTCCAACCGCTAATATAGCAATGCAGAAGATATCATTGTAGTAAATAGACGCCGCCCAATAGCGGGGACTCAGAAAGAATGCTTTTTGATAGTAACGCTCCTGAAATACGGTCAGGACATAATAAAGAATAAAAGGAACGGCATAGGACATATAGCGATTTTTTGTTATGACAGCCGACGTACCGCCAATTAGCGCCCAAAAAGCGCCATTTAAAAACAATCTCAGAAAGCTTACCGCCGTTCTGCCCACAAGCACTGCCATCTCATAATTTCCGTCAATCAGAGAAGGATACTGACCGAACCTCAGTATACAGATTACAAGAAGGAACACCATGGCTAAAAAAGCTGTCAAACCTCCGGAGACCAACAATCCTGCTGCTTTTCCTACGAGATACTGTTTTCTCCCTGAACGGATATAACTGAACAGAAAAAAACGACTGTGCAGCTCAGCCTCCGTATTCTCTCCACCCGCAAAAGCAACGGCAATGGGAACAAACAGAAGCATATTAACGCTGTTCATACAATAGGTGTATGCTACGAACCAGCCTGGTCCTTCTGCAGATCCGCCTGCATTTATGATCTTCTGCAACATCTCATGCTCAGACATCAGGGTAGCCGAAACGATTAGAAAAATCCCCAAAATAAAGCGAATGCTTCGAATATTGTTTTTTATGTCCGTTGCCAACACATTTCTCATACGCTTTTCTCCTCACTTCAAACAGCTATAGACTTGATTTTTTTATTTTTATAAAATCCTAGTTTTTTGCAATAATATCACTATTTGTATAAAACTACACTCCTTATCAAACAACAGTTAAGGACTTGCAAAAACTGTTGTTCCTACTGAAAGCATTGCAACAGCTGTAAAAATTGATAATATTTTAAATTTTCTATTATTCTAAGTTCTACAAATACATAAGCCGCCAGTTAAGTACGATTAGTTTTATTATAATTCAATAAATTCCATCCAACTTTCCACATTTTATTGTACAATTTTATCATTTATATAATAACATGTCAACATTTAATGAACGTTTATAACAAAAAAATGCAGGGCTATAAAAAACTAAAGAAATTGCTCTATTTTACAAAATTATATCCTATTTTTCAATTCCAACTCAATTTTCCCTCAATGTCTTTTTCCTCCAACTTTCGTATGCTTATCTCACAGCAAAGCAGTACCACACCGGTACAGCCTGCTGAATTAATCAATACGAAAATGGAGGTGTTTTTTATGCGAGAACTCAGAAACACAAAAATCATTGCTGTAGATCACGGCTACGGCAACATGAAAACAGCAAATACCGTCACACCAACCGGAATCAAAGCCTATGAAACAGAACCCATCTTCACCGGGAATATTCTGGAATATAACGGCATTTACTACCGGATTGGCGAAGGACACAAAGAATTTATCCCAGATAAAGCTATGGACGAAGAATATTATCTTCTAACTCTCATGGCGATTGCAAGGGAACTGAATGTCTTTTCCATCCGTGAAGCAGACGTTCATCTGGCTGCCGGGCTTCCTCTGACATGGATCAGAAACCAGAGAGAAGATTTCCGTTCCTATCTGCTCCAGAATCCAGAAGTCCATTACCGATTTAACAGCAAAGAGTATCATCTCCGTTTTGTGGGATGCAGCCTTTACCCGCAGGGATATCCGGCTATCGTAAACCGACTTGGAGATTTCAAGGGGACAAATCTTCTTGCAGATATCGGCAACGGAACCATGAACATTCTGTATATCAATAATAAGAAAGCACAGGAAAGCCGGTGCTGGACAGAAAAGTTTGGCGTAAACCAATGCATGATTGCCGCTAAAAACGCTGTTCTGGACAACTTCGGAGTAAAGATTGAAGAATCTACCGTAGAGCAGATTCTGCGGTTTGGAACCGCTGACATTTCAGCGTCTTATCTGGATTGTATTACTGCTGTTGCCAGACAGTATGTCACAGATATTTTTGCCACGCTCCGCAAATATGAATACAATCCTGGCCTGATGCGCCTGTATGTGGTCGGAGGCGGTGGATGCCTGATCCGTAACTTTGGAGCGTATGACAAATCACGAGTTACCATCCTTGATGATATCTGTGCCACTGCCAAAGGTTATGAATCTCTGGCTTATATGAGCCTGAAAAGGAGGGGATAAGCCATGCAGAACCATATCCGCAACACAAACCTGCGATTTAATCTGGACAAAGACCAGCAGCGGAGAGCCTGGGAATATTTACAGACGATGGACAGACAGAATTTTAAATCTTACAGCCAGGTAATCTCCCTTGCACTGGTCGATTATTTTGACCGCTACTACCGCACTCAGGCTGATCCCTATCTGGAAACAAGGGAACGGGAAGAACTTTTTGTGAAACAGATTGTAGAAGCAGTAGAACACAGCCTGAAACAGTCATTGCCGATTTTTCTGTCCGGGCTGACTGCAGGCATGTTGGAAAGGGAATCCCCCATCAGGATGCCCTTTCCAGCTCCTGAAAAAGAACAGCCGGATCGTGATATAGACTGGGATTTTCTTGGAGAATAAACCATTGTGATTGGAGGTGAACACATGACGGACTTTCTGACAGCAGACACAAGCCTGCCATCTTATATGATGTTTCCCCGTTTTCTTCTGGACATGGAAATAAACGAAACTGCCAAAATGCTTTATATGATCCTGCTCGACCGTGCAAGGCTTTCCCAGAAAAATGAGGGCTGGTCAGATACAAATGGTCATGTGTTCCTCTACTTTACGATTGAAGCACTGGCAGAAGTTCTCCACAAAAGCCAGATGACGGTGAAAACTGCTCTGGCAGTACTGGAAAAACAAGAGCTTATCTTCCGAAAACGGCAGGGACCCGGACACCCTAATCGGATCTATGTAAAAATCCCGAAAGAAACCCTCAGCAATACAGACAGAATTCTTTCCTCAAGACAGACAGAAAACTGTCCTATTGACAGACAGGATTCTTTCCCTGATACAGACAGAAAACTGTCCAGTAATAAGAAAGAGATAAAAAAGAACCATTTAACAATAAGAGGGAGTAAAGAGCCACGCTCACCCTATGGAACATTTCAAAATGTTTTTCTGTCAGAGACGGAGCTGGAAAATATCCGGCAGACAATCCCTGACTGGCAGGACTATATGGAACGCTTATCCGGTTATATGGCTTCTACCGGAAAGCAATACCAAAACCATGCAGCTACCATCATCCGTTGGGCAAGACAGGATCATCCTGTTTCCCGGCAACGAAATTATGAAAGTGAGGAATACGAAACATTATGACAACATTTACAGAAAAACCAACAGCTATCACACCAAACAGAGAGCTTCAGTCTGATGAATATTTTAACGAAACAAATCACCTGATCTACTGTTCCAAATGCAATACGCCAAGACAGTGCAGGCATGAATTACAGGGAAAGGTTCTTATTCCTTCCATCCGCTGTAAGTGCCAGCAGGAGATCTTTGAACAGGAGGAAGCCCAGAGAAAACTTCATGAAAAGCAAATGGAAATAGAGCATCTCAAAACCAGCGGCTTACAGGACAAATCACTTTATGACTACACCTTTGCCAAAGATAACGGCAGCAATCCGGAAATGAAACTTGCACACAATTATGTAAGTAACTGGGAAGAGATGAAAGCAAACGCTTCCGGACTTCTCATCTGGGGCGATGTCGGTACTGGAAAATCTTTCTTTGCAGGCTGCATTGCCAATGCCCTTCTGGAAAAAGGCGTCCCGGTACTGATGACCAACTTTTCCCGGATTCTGAATACCCTTACCGGAATGCATTTTGAAGACAGGAATCAGTTCATCCACAGCTTAAACCGCTACAGCCTTCTGATCATTGATGACCTCGGAATTGAACGGAACTCTGACTTTGCACTGGAACAGGTATTCAATGTGATTGACAGCCGTTACCGCAGTAAAAAGCCCCTGATCATAACAACCAATCTCACTTTATCAGAGCTGAATAACGCCGCTGATATCGCACACAAGCGAATTTATGACCGGATTCTGGAGAGATGTGTTCCCATCCGTATCAATAACCGGAATATCCGTCAGGACAATGCAACAGCTAATTTAAAAAAAACGAAAAAAATTCTGTTAGATAATCACACTTCAAACCAGAGTTGAAACAAAGCAGCATCGCACAATAACTATTTTTCACTGACAGTAGTACTACTTTCTTTTCTTATTTATCACCAGAGACATGCCACTGTCAGTTATCTAAAACTATAGTACTAAACCACAAGATTTTAAAACTAAATCGCCCGGATACGGGCATAAAAAGGAGGTGCCAGATATGGCAAATAAAAGAATTATGACACCAGAAGAAAAAGTGCTTTTACAGGCAAAACACAGACTGGAAGAAATCGAAGCAAGAAACCGTAAAAAGGAACGTAATGCCAGAACACGCAGATTGATTCAAGAAGGAGCGATTCTGGAAAGCATTGCTCCACATATTAAAGAAATGGATTTAGATACCCTAAAGCGGGAGCTGATGCTCCGGCTAAGAGGAATGTAAATACACAAGTTCTACTCCCGAAGGGCGCACTTACTCACCACCCGATAAATCGGGCGGTGGTATCCCCTACGGGGCTCGTGCGCTCTGCCGAGGGCTATCCGCTGTTGCAGGCAACATCGAAAGGAGGTGCCAGATATGGCAATTTATCATATGCAAGCCAAGGTCGTCAGCCGTGGTTCCGGGCGGTCTGCTGTCGCTGCATCTGCTTATATGAGCTGTAGCCGCATATACAATGATTACGATGGCATCCAGCATGACTACACCCGAAAACATGGACTGATCTATCAGGAAGTAATGCTTCCCCCTATGGCTCCGCCTAAATGGAAAAACCGGGAGCAACTCTGGAATGCTGTAGAAGCTGCTGAAAAAACAAAAGACAGCCGACTGGCAAGAGAATTTGTTGTCGCACTCCCTATTGAGTTGGATAAAGACAGCAATATTTCTCTTCTTCAGAATTTTATTCAAAAGAATTTTGTAGATATGGGAATGTGTGCCGATTTCGCCATTCACGATACAGATGGTCACAATCCCCATGCACACATTCTACTTACTGTCCGTCCATTAAACGAAAACGGAACATGGCAGTATAAAACCGAAAAAGAATATCTATGCATCAAAGATGGAGAGGAAAAGGGATTTACTGCTTCTGAATTTAAGGATGCTCAGAAAGAGGGCTGGGAAAAACAGTATCGTTATAAAGCTGGGAAAAAGAAAGTATATCTGACTCCCTCGGCAGCACAGGAGAAAGGTTATGAACGTATCGACAAACATCCAAAAAGCACCCGGTATGGCAGACAAAACCCGATTTCCGAACAATGGAACAGTGAGGAACAGCTCTGCCTCTGGAGAGCAAACTGGGCAGATGCCGTAAATAAAATGCTTGCCCTTAATCAGATAAATGCCGCCATTGATCACCGCAGTTTTGCAGCTCAGGGAATCACTGAACAGCCAACCATCCACGAAGGCTACATTGCCCAGAATATGGAAAAGAAAGGCATGATAGCAGACCGGTGTGAAATCAACCGTCGGGTTCGTGCGGATAACAGAATACTACGGGAATTAAAAACACAGATAAAAAAATTGGTTCAAGCTGTCGAAAAATCTATTCCGGTAATTGCAGAAACATTAGAAGCAATCCGCAATCATATGATTTTTACACAATATCATTTACTTCATAATGAAATGCAAAAAGAAGTGATCCATGACTGGATGCAGCATTTTCGTCCTATCCTAAATAAATATGATACCATTAAGAAAAAGCTCAAAGCGAAAGTTACTGAAAAGAAAGAACTAAATGTGCAAAAAAGTAAAACCAGTATTCTAAATCCTTTCCAGCATATAAAGTTAAACCAGCAGCTTACAACCGTAACAGAAGAAATCGAGGAACTGAAATCTGCCAAAGAACAGCTGCTGTTTCAGGCTGAATGCTCCACAGAGAAAGATATGGCGAGCCTTTCCAGAAAATACGACCAGATGGATAAGAATCTGGATATTCTCGATTCTCAGGATATGGCTCTCAAAGAGCAGCTTGAAAAAGATGCTGTCGCTTTCCAAGAGGAAAAACTCCGGCCTAAACCAGAGCAATATACAGAATTACTGGATGCCAGAATCCAGATACGACCTACTTTCCGAGAGAAACTGATTGAGCAGCTCAAAGGTACTTTTGGTGAATATTATGACTATCACTATCGTGATATCGCAACCCATGAAGTGGATGATCTCAATATGGAAGATCCCTATAGCTTCTCTCATCGTACCTGGGAACTTGAATATCAGAGGAAACAGGAATTGCAAAAAAAACATCCTGTTCAATCCAGGCAAAAATCGCACAACACAGAACTATAATGTTTAAACTACTAATATAAAAAATATCCCGTTTTCTCAAAACAGTTATATTGCTTCATCCCAATAATTCACAAACTGCTAACCACCGAGCAAAAGTGAGGCACAAAGTGCGTAAGCATAATTTGATTTCTTTCCGCTTACGCACTCTCTTTTTATCTTGAGCAAAAAATTCCTACTTTGTAAAGCCAACAAATGGGGTTTGGGGGGCTCCCAAAGTGCGTTTGGATATCCAAACGCTATGCTTGCAAAACCAGTTCCACTAATTTCCCTCGATACTCCCTTCTTCTAAAATCAATGATAATTATAACATTGCCAATTTTGTAAAGTAATAATCAACTTAAAATATAGACGACAAACAATAAAACCATGATACTGTTACAAAAAGCAGTAGCATGGTTTCTTTATATTTCATTATAGATTTTCTCTATCTATCATATTTTCTATTGTTTCTGAGAAACAACACTCTTTCAAATCAATACTTTTGTCCATCTTCACAAGATTTGTATATTTCTCATCTGTATAGTGTTTTGATATTACAGCAAATACTTTATATGTAGGCTGTGCTGTTACATCTCTGATGTCCTTTTTCAGCAATGTGTTCGGTACATTTAATTTCGTATTTTTATCTTTTACGAAGCCAATACAACCACATATATTCCCGGCAGCTTTTTCTGTATATAATTTCGGTCCTCGATCTGTAAATTCTCCTATCATTGTTACGTTTTTCTTAATAAGCATCATACGTTCCAATATATCCAATTTTTGCCCCGTAGAGCCATCTTTTGCAAAAACAAAATCATTTTCTGTTAATCGCTTATCCAGGCATTTCTGGTAAAAATGAATTGCAGAAGCTGTCTCTTTTTTATTCAATCGAACTCCTGTCAAATGTAAAAAATTGTATCTATGGAAAACAACTTCATATCCCTGTACAGATGACAAAATCTTATTACTTTCCTGTAATTGCTTATTCACCTCTTTCGGTAAGCCATATAGGAACAAAACCTTCTGATCCTCAAGATGTTCTTTATATAGTTGTGCCGCTTTTGTCATAATCTGAATTGCACGTCTTTTGTCCATAACTTAATCCTTATCCCATAAAATTTAGAGAAGGGAATGTTCACGCCGCAGCACTAAACATTCCCTTCTCATGGTTGATTTTTCCGTTGTCTGCCAACCTCCAGCACCTTCGTCTGGAAAATATCAGGTTTTTCCGTTGCCTGCCAACCTCCGACACCTTCGTTCGGAAAACGTATCAGATTTTAGGTGTCAACCCACCGCTGATGCACAGCTTTTCTAATTACATTTTACACGAACTATGTGGAAAATGCAATTACAATTTTATCTTATGATGCCCTGCTACATTTTATACACTATTTATCTTACATTTCATTCTTGATAAATTATCTCTTTATCCACAATCTCCCTCGCACATACTTGTATATTGTTCATTCTTCCTATCCATTCCAAGACATTTTCCACCTTTAGCTGTTCTGTAATGCCTTGTGCCTGTTTCATCTGTTCTACAAGTCTTTCAAAGCGTTCCTGTGCCTGTTCTTCTATATCAGCCAAATAACCATTCAGCCTGCCGCTTGTAAGCATATTCAGATATAGCAATCTGCGGTATTCCTTCAAATACCGCAAATGTCTTTGTCCCCATACACCGACAACCCTTTGTTCTTCTTCCTTCGGTAAGGTAAGAGCAGGGATAAGATAATCCCCATGTCTGATATAAGTACCGCCCATCTCTTCAAAAATTGTTTTCTTCATTGTCTGTTCTACCTTTCTTATCGTTCTCTATTCATAGATTTTCTTTACGACCGTTCCAATTTTACAGTAACAATAATTCTTCAATTTTCAGTTCACATTGCCCCTCCCGAAGAAGTATGATAGAATAATTCTATTAAATTGAATCGGAGGTGCCACATGGCTATCAGTTCCAACAATATTCAGGTCTATACTACTTTGTCCAAAGAACTGGTTGCTGAGATTGATAAGGATGCAAAAGCGAACTATCGTACACGTTCCCAGCAGATTAACATGATCCTGACCGAGTATTATAAGACTCAAACAACAACCAAACATGAATCCGAGTAAAACACTGAATTGCCTGAAAACACAGGAAATATCAGTGTTTTCTTATGTTTTCCCTTAATTATAAGGTTCATGTGACCCATAATTATTCCCAAAACTGATATTTATCGCAATCGGTCTACCCATTCTGACTGCCTGCCGGATGAGATAATCAATCCCTTCCATCAGCTCCGTCGTCCGCGGAAAAGAATTTTCTCCTGCATTCCCCAT